>NZ_JBQDYF010000060.1:0-540 GCF_052044135.1 Salinisphaera sp. RV14 | reverse complement strand
GCCGGCAGATGAAATGGCCCGCTTGCTGGCAGCCAAGGTGGGCGGCTCTGTTTAGTATCCGTCCAGAAACGACCCTTTACCGGATTTCGTTTTGATCCATGGCTGAGCGCCGAATTCGCAGCACCTTTGCTGAACGGATTGGGGTTGATTATCGTTGACGCTGGCATGCTGCTTTCATACGGACCCACCGTGATAACTCGTCTTCGATCCGTTCCAACCGATCCAAAAACGGCGAGTCCCTCAGCACAATCCACCTGCGATCGGCTGACTGCATACCTGAGTCACGGATTCATGGATTTACTGACTTTTGATCTAGCCTGCACTTTTCATAAAGCCGAGCGAAGGCAACAACAAATTGGGTTTGATGGTCTGGCATCGAAATTCAGGCTCGTTTGATCGCCGATATTCGAACCATCGGCATGGCCAAGGCCCTCGAAAGCACTGTTGAACGGCCGTTGGCCGGCGCGACGGCGGCCGCCAAACGTAAGGCATCTGACCCGGTCCGCTCGGAATCGAGTCAATGAAGGTCAAATGACGGGC
>NZ_JBQDYF010000059.1:0-569 GCF_052044135.1 Salinisphaera sp. RV14 | reverse complement strand
TCCACCAACCCCATCCTTCCGGCGGCATAACCGATAAGCCAATCTCTCCGCTGTCGCTATTGACGGAGAGATTGAGATGTCGGAGACAAGGAAATACTGGTCGCAGCACCTGGCGGCCATTGCGGCCGAGGGGATCACGACCCGCGGCTATGCCGAGCGGGAAGGCCTGTCGGCCGACTCGCTGTATTATTGGCGGCGACGCCTGAAGAGGGATGCCGCCGCTTCGGGCCCGCCGGCGGCCGGTCGGCCCACGGGTCGGCAATTGGTCCCGGTACAGATCATGGGGCGTCCCCCGTCAGGCCCGGCGTGCACTCTGGCGATTGGCCCGGACGTTCAGCTGACGCTGGATCAACTGCCGGATCCGCAGTGGCTGGCCTCCCTGGCGGCGGCCACCGCCGGCCGGGGGCACTGATGCACCCCGGCAGCCAGATCGGGGGCGTATACCTGCACTGCGCGCCGGTGGACTTTCGAAAGCAGATCAACGGACTGGCGGCCATCGTCGAACAGGAACTGGACGTCAGCCCGTTCGGCGATACGCTGTTTGTCTTCATCAACCGACGGCGCACCGG
>NZ_JBQDYF010000058.1:0-617 GCF_052044135.1 Salinisphaera sp. RV14 | reverse complement strand
TCGATTTCGGTCGTCGGGATGCGCAACACATCGTCGACCGTATGCCCGAGCTCCTTCCGTATCCAGGCTGCCGGCGTCTGGCTGCCGGTGACCAGTAGCAGCACCGGCAACACCACCGGCGAGCAGCGCTCCCGGTAGCGACGCAATCGATCGCGCAGATGCTCCAGAGAGAGGGGGTCGACAAGCACGATATCGAAGCGGCTGTGGTCATCACCCTGGAGGCGATCATCGAACGCCTCGGTAAGCTGATATCGCCCCGTCAGCAGCCGGCGCAGCAGCTTGGCGTTGCCCGGGCTGTCTAGCGCACAGGCGATGCGCGCCTGCGGCGCGTCCGCGGCGTCAACGCGCTCGAGCAACATCGTGCGCACGGTTTTCCTCCAGAATCTCGGGGATGCCACTCAAGATCCCGCGCAATCCGGACAGCGGCCGCCCGACCTGTACACCGTGGTCGGTAATGGCCAGCTCGCGCAGGGTTTTCTCGAAATCGCCGGTGCGTTTCTTGAGCATGCCTACCGTCTTGCGCAGTTCTCCGGCCAACTCCATATAACGCAGGAGCACGATGGCGTCGGCAAGATAGCTGATGCCGTACTGGGACACCTGCAATTCCGGGCTGGCGA
>NZ_JBQDYF010000057.1:0-652 GCF_052044135.1 Salinisphaera sp. RV14 | reverse complement strand
TCCTCGGGCGGACGGGCCGCGCTGAGCCAGAAGCCCTGTCCCCAGCGGCAGCCCAGCTCGACCAGTCGCGCGCGCTGGGCGTCGGTCTCGATGCCTTCCGCCAGGGTTTCCATCGATAGATTACGTGCCATATCGGTGATTGCGGCGATGATGGAGTCGCCGCGCTCGTTCGATGCCAGTTCGTCCACGAACAACTTGTCGATCTTGAGGGTGTGCAATGGCAGCGACTGCAGGCGCGCAAGCGACGAGTAGCCGCGGCCGAAGTCATCCAGTGCGAAGCGAAACCCCAGTGCGCTCAGCTCGCGCATGGAATGCTCGACGGATTCCACATCGTGCATCAGCATGTCTTCGGTCACCTCGAGCGACCACCACTCCGGTGCCGCGCCGCCTGCGGCGGCCAGATCGGCGATATGGCGCGCCGCGTCCGGCCCCTGCAATTGGCTGACGGCAAGATTCACCGACATATACAGCCCCAGGCCATCGCGCCGCCATTGCGCAATCTGGCGTGCGGCGGTCCGCAGAACCCAGTCGCCGATCGGCCCGATCAGGCCTATTTCCTCGGCCACCGGGATGAATTCGCCCGGAGAAATCCGGGCGCCTTCGCTATCCTGCCAGCGCAGCAGGGCCTCCACGCCCACGACCCGTCCGGTCG
>NZ_JBQDYF010000056.1:0-662 GCF_052044135.1 Salinisphaera sp. RV14 | reverse complement strand
CCGATCCTGGAGCGCACACAACGCCAGCACGCGCGTCGTTGCCGCGAAGCCGAGCGACTGGGTATCGCCGGGCCCGATGCGACCCGAACCTATGAGGAACTGAGCTATGCCGCCGGCTCCTGGCCCGTCACCCCGCGCGTCATCGTCAAGGCCGAGGTGATGGCACTGGGCACCAATCCCCGCTATGTCGTGACCTCGCTGACCGAGCCGGACCCCGAGATGCTGTATGCCACGCTCTATACCGCGCGCGGCCAGGACGAAAACACCATCAAGGCGATGAAAAACGATCTGGCCGCCGACCGCACGTCGGACTCGGGCTTCCTCGCGAACCATCTGCGGCTGTTCTATGCGGCAGCCGCCTACGTGCTCCACCACACACTGCGAATCGAGGTGCTGACGCACACCGAACTCGCCGCCGCGCAGCCACGTACGGTGATCGTAAAGCTGTTCAAGATCGCGGTGCGAGTGGTGCGCTGTAAAGACCGGATCAAGCTGCACCTGTCGACCGGCTGCCCGGTGGCCGGTCTGCTGGCCCGGGTGACCGAGATCCTGTATCGCGTCAATTTACCGCCGCCGCAGCGAAAGCTGGCCTGAGCCGGGCCAACACGCCCGTCATTTGACCTTCATTGACTCGATTCCGAGCGGACCGGGTCAGATGCCTT
>NZ_JBQDYF010000055.1:0-690 GCF_052044135.1 Salinisphaera sp. RV14 | reverse complement strand
CGGCCGGGTTTTATCCAGCCAGGCCTTGAGCGCATCGAGTATCGGCTGGCTTTGTTCGGCTCGGGCGCCCAGGCGCTCGGCATCGCTGGCGTGTTTGAATTCGCGTTCGACGCGGTAGAGTTTGGCGAACAAGGCAATCGCCTGATCGGCGCGACCGGATTTGTGTTGCGGCTGGGCCCGCTTGGCCTCGACGAACTTGCGTCGCGCATGGGCCATGCATGTCAGATGTGCCACCCCCTCGCGTCGCGCCACGGCGTTGTAGCCGCCATAGTCATCGGTCATCAGATAACCACGCCATCCTTCGAGCAATCGCTTGGGCACCTCGCCCGCACGGCTGGGGTCATAATCGAACAGGACGATCGGCTGATGCGGCGGCCCGCCGCGCTGCACCCACATATAACTTTCGGATGTCGGGGATCGGCCCGGTTCCTTGAGCACCTGGATACGGGTCTCGTCCATATGGATGACCGCCGACTCGAGCATGATATCGCGCGCCAGGTTGAACAGCGGCTGCAACGCCCGGCTGGTCTGGATCGTGGCCCGGGCCAGACTCTGGCGCGGCACCTCGACCCCATGGCGCCCCAGCACCTTGGCAAACCGGTGCAGCGGCAGACCGTCGACGTACTTGACGGTCAGCAGCATAGCCAACAGCCCGGCACTGAACTGGCTGCGCGGCAGGACCCGCGGCAC
>NZ_JBQDYF010000054.1:0-727 GCF_052044135.1 Salinisphaera sp. RV14 | reverse complement strand
AGATTGGGGACGTAACGGGAATAGACGCGGAATAGCATCTCGGTGGTGGTGTGGCCCATCTGGCGCGCGATCCACTCCGGGTTTTCGCCGGCGGCCAGCCAGAGCGTGGCGGCGGTATGACGGCAGTGGTAAGGGCGCCTCGGCGCCAGTTCCAGATACCGCAGGAGCGGATACCAGACGCGCTGCGTGACATTGGTGGTATCCAGCGGCGTACCGTCTCGGGTGACGAATACATACTCGCCCTCGCCCGTCGCCTGATGTTGGGCGCACAAGGCGTCATACACGACCGATGACATGGCGATCTCGCGTTGCGAGCCATCGGTCTTGGTGTAATCGACCAACCCCTTGTCGACGGTTTCACGGACGAGGATCTGCCGCGCCTGCCAATCGATCCGCGACCATTTGAGGCCGTGCAGTTCCCCGGTGCGCATGCCGGTGAAGAACCGCAGCGTGTAGTACGGCTTGAAGTCGCTGCGCACGGTGTCGAGGATCAGACGGACTTCATCCAGCGAGAACGGCTGGATGTCCTTGCGCTGCAGCCGCAGGCGCTTGATGTTCTGGACCGGGTTCGGGAACTCGAAGCGGTCGGCCGCCTCGGTCATGATCATGTTCAACACGCCCATCAGGTTATTGATGGTCTTGGGCGAGAGCGTGGCATTGCCGGAGCGTCCGGCGCACTGTGCCACCTCGGCGCGGAAGGCCAGTATGTCCGCCTTGGTGATCTCGC
>NZ_JBQDYF010000053.1:0-738 GCF_052044135.1 Salinisphaera sp. RV14 | reverse complement strand
AATAATATGGGACAGACCACGATTAATCGTCAACGAGATCATGCCGCATGATGCCGATGCACTTCCTCCAGATCGTAATCAGCCTGCAACCCCATCCAGAATTTCTCACTTGTACCGAAATACCTCGCCAGCCTCACGGCAGTATCGGCACTGACCGCCCGTTTTCCCAGCACTATCTCGTTGATACGGCGGGGCGGTACGCCGATCGCATTGGCCAGCCGTGTCTGGCTTAGCTGCATCGGCTTGAGAAATTCTTCCAGCAGGACTTCGCCGGGATGGATGTTCGCTAATTCGGTCATGACAACACCTCAGTGGTAATCGACGATTTCCACGTCATCAATCTGTCCGTCGTTCCAGATAAAGCAAAGCCGCCATTGCTGATTGATTCGGATACTGTGTTGGCCGGAGCGTTTGCCTTTGAGTGCTTCGAGCCGGTTCGCCGGCGGCACACGCAGATCATCCAGCGTCGCCGCGTTATCCAGCATACGAAGTTTGCGCCGAGCCACGTTCTGGATATCGGCCGGTAACTTCCTTGAAGCCCGCCCGCGCCAGATACGCTCTGCCTCTCGATCTCGGAAACTGCGGATCATGGCTAAACATAACGCGCCACGTTATGTAACGCAACGCGTTATGGTGCCTTCTGCCGACAAAAAAGGCCGGCAAAAGCCGGCCTTGAGTCTTGCCCGAAAAGCAGCGCCGCTACTTTTTCTTCTTCGGAATATACAGATCCGTCAGCGT
>NZ_JBQDYF010000052.1:0-807 GCF_052044135.1 Salinisphaera sp. RV14 | reverse complement strand
ACAAAGCCAGCCGATACTCGATGCGCTCAAGGCCTGGCTGGATAAAACCCGGCCGGTGGTCACGCCCCAGAGCAAGCTGGGCCAGGCCTTGACCTACCTGCACAACGTCTGGCCGAAACTCGTGCGCTATACCGAACGGGGCGACCTGCCGATCGACAACAACCTGTGCGAGAACGCCATCCGGCCCTTTGTGGTCGGTCGCAAAGGCTGGCTTTTTTCGGACACGCCGGCCGGTGCCCACGCCAGTGCGGTCATTTACTCGCTGATCGAGACGGCCAAAGCCAATGGCCACGAACCGCATGCCTGGCTGCGCTTTGTGCTGGAACGCCTGCCCATGGCCACCACGGTGGACGAACTGGAAGCTTTGTTGCCGTGGAACCTGCATGCACAGGATTTAGCCATGAACCTGGCCGCCTGTGAATGATGGGGTTTGTGGATCGCTTACACCCGGCCGGTGGTCACGCCCCAGAGCAAGCTGGGCCAGGCCTTGACCTACCTGCACAACGTCTGGCCGAAACTCGTGCGCTATACCGAACGGGGCGACCTGCCGATCGACAACAACCTGTGCGAGAACGCCATCCGGCCCTTTGTGGTCGGTCGCAAAGGCTGGCTTTTTTCGGACACGCCGGCCGGTGCCCACGCCAGTGCGGTCATTTACTCGCTGATCGAGACGGCCAAAGCCAATGGCCACGAACCGCATGCCTGGCTGCGCTTTGTGCTGGAACGCCTGCCCATGGCCACCACGGTGGACGAACTGGAAGCTTTGTTGCCATGGCATCTGCATGCACAGGATTTAGCCATGAACCT
>NZ_JBQDYF010000051.1:0-841 GCF_052044135.1 Salinisphaera sp. RV14 | reverse complement strand
AGCTGGCGCAACAGCGAAAGCACCTGCTTGCGGAACTGAAAGGCGTCGGGCGACATGTGACGCAATTCACTGAGCGCATCGATGAACACCCGTTGAGGCCGGTGCTTGCGCACATATTCGAGAATCGAGTCGTGGATCGAGCCCGCCTCGACTTCCCAGGTTTCCAGGAGATTGAAGGTTTCGTCGGCACCGGAGAGGTTGATCGACGGCGACACATCCAGCACCGGAACGCCGTCCAGCGCCAGCCCGCTGAGCTGCGCATTGCGACGCAGTTGCCCCTCGGTCTCACCGAGGGAGACGAGCACCCCGTCCCCGCCCTCGCCGGTGGTCAGAAAATGCATCCCGAGGGTCGTCTTGCCGGTGCCCGGGCCGCCACGCACCAGGCAGGAATAGGTTTCCAACAAACCGCCGTGCAGGATCTCGTCGAGCCCGGGCACTCCGGTCGTCATGCGTCCTGGGTTAAGCATCGCGCGTCTGCATCGGGTTTCGATCCGCTTGGCTGATGGGGATGGATTGCGCTAGACGGATGCCGTCGCGGCATTCCGAAAAGCGGGGCAGGCTGCGGCAGGCGCTGTCGCATACGCGGCGAGAGAATGGCCGGGACTCGACCCGCCACGATGCCAGCCGCCGGCAATGGCTCAAGTAGTGCGAAGGCTGTTCGCTCGCTACGCCTGTTTTGCAACTCGCGGACCGTTGGCGCCGGCTCTTGACCCGCGGAAACAGACTTCTGGATAAGCATCTGCAGAAGTGCGTATGAACGCCCATGTTCACACGGAATATCTGGTCATCAATACCGTATTTACACGGCATACAGACCCTTCGTTTTCCGCTAATCCCCGGA
>NZ_JBQDYF010000050.1:0-976 GCF_052044135.1 Salinisphaera sp. RV14 | reverse complement strand
GAACCTACGGCAGACGAGTCTCGGGACATAATTTGGCTTCTATTTCAGCAGCGCCTTAGTCCTCGTTTGAGTCGTCCGTTCAATGACTTCGACAATCTCAAGCACTGAAAAGATAGCTCTGGATATCAAAAAACGCACTACGGATACCGCTGAGGGAGCCGAGCTTTTGCCTGGCGTCACGCGTTCCTCCGTAGCGGATACGCAGAAAATCAGGAATGCGTTCTGAAGCCAACTCATTGACGCCGTGCTGTTCGTAAGCTCGCAGAATATAGTTCAGAAACGCTCGCATCTCGGTTTCGTAGCCGGCTAAGCCAGTCTCTCGTGCCCGGTCAGCCCGCTCACGGCGGGCCAGCGGCGCCAGCGTAAAGCGGATATAGGCCAGCACGTCGAAGATATCGCTGTCCGGCGCATCGATCAGCCGGCGCATGTCGTCGAGGCGGTCGTGGTCGTAATCCATTTCCGCCAGGCGTTCGATGAAGGCAGCGCGCTGTTCGGGATCGCTCCAGATATCGCGCAGTTGTTCTTCGGAGTCGATCAGGCCTCGCAGATCGCCGAATAGTTGCGCCATGAACTGCTGGGCAGTGATCGGCGTGCCGTCGTGCGACCAGTAGCTGGTGGTGGCGAGATAGCGGATGTTGCGGGCCTTGCCGTCGGCCAGTTTTACGACAATCTTTTCGGGCGGCTCGTCCTCGCCGCCGTCGTAGGTGTCGCCTTCTTCATCGACACCGCCGGGAGGCGTTGGCTCGGGCGCGTTCGGATAAGGCTGCGGGTGCGGCTCGGGTAGCTCCGGCGGCTCCGGCTCGCCGTCCCATTCCGGGTCCTTGAAGTGCTCGTGCGCCTTCACGAAATCGTAGACGGTAAAGAAATATTTGCCGTCGAACACGCGCGTGCCACGGCCGATGGTCTGCTTGAACTCGATCATCGTAAGCGATCCACAAACCCCATCATTCACAGGCCGCCAGGTTCATGGCTAAAT
>NZ_JBQDYF010000049.1:0-1069 GCF_052044135.1 Salinisphaera sp. RV14 | reverse complement strand
ACGTCAGCCCGTTCGGCGATACGCTGTTTGTCTTCATCAACCGACGGCGCACCGGCCTCAAGGCCTTGTACTGGCACCGCAACGGCTTCTGTCTGTGGCAAAAACGGCTCGAAAAGCAGCGCTTTGCCTGGCCGGATACGGCGGATATCGGGGCCACGTGTGCCTTATCGATGCGCGAGTTGGAATGGCTGCTGGAAGGGTTCGATCTTTGGCGTAATCAACCGCATAAAACACTGAAGTATCGGGCATCGTGCTGATGAACAAGCTATAATATAAACAGCTTAAAAAGGGCTTATTGCGCGGGTTTCGATGGTTTTGAAGTTCCAAATCCCGGATCCCGACCCGGTCGGCTCGTTACCGCGTTCGGTGGAAGAACTTCAAGCGCTTCGAGAAGCCGATCGGGCGCAGCTGGCCGAAGCCCTGGCGCCGCAAATCGAACAAAGCATCGAACAGCGGCTGGCGAGCGAGGTTGAGCAACGGATTCAGCAAGAGGTCGATCGGCGCGTGGCCACCGAAGTGGCCCAGAAGGTTCAGGAGATTCTCGAGCGCTGGCGTCTGGCCCAGCACCGGATGTTCGGTCGCAGCAGCGAAGCGCATGCCGGCCAGGGGCGGCTATTCAACGAGGCCGAGTTCGAAGCGTCGCTGGATTCCAACCTTGAAGACGCCGAGACGATCGAGCCGGAATCGACCTCGAAGCCATCGCCTGCCAAGCGCCGCGGCAAGCGCCGCCCGTTGCCACCAGAGCTGCCCCGCATCACGCAGGTCGTGGACGTGGCCGACGAGGCACGCCAGTGCGACTGCGGCACACCCATGATTCGCATCGGCGAAGAGGTCAGCGAGCAGCTGGACATCGTGCCCATGCAGGTGCGGGTCATCCGCACGGTTCGCCCACGCTACGGGTGCCCGAAGGGCGAACATGCGCCGGTCACTGCCCCCGCCGTGCCCCGGGTCCTGCCCCGCAGCCAGTTCAGTGCCGGCCTGTTGGCCATGCTGCTGACCGTCAAGTACGCCGATGGTCTGCCGCTGCACCGGTTTGCCAAGGTGCTGGGGCGCCATGGGGTCGAGGTGC
>NZ_JBQDYF010000048.1:0-1166 GCF_052044135.1 Salinisphaera sp. RV14 | reverse complement strand
GCGTTTCTCGAAGCCTGTGCCGACGAGATCGAAGCGCTCGGCGATACGGTCATTCGTGAAGCCATGCGCGAAACCGCCCTGCCCGAGAAACGTCTGACCGGCGAAGTCGGCCGAACGACGGGTCAGCTGCGGCTGTTCGCCAAGGTCCTGCGCCGTGGGGATTATCTCGGCGCCCGCATCGATACCGCCACCGATGCCGCCCCGGATCTGCGCCAGATCCAGCAGGCGCTCGGCCCGGTGGCGGTGTTCGGCGCCTCCAATTTCCCGTTCGCCTTCTCGGTCGCCGGCGGCGATACCGCGTCGGCGTTTGCTGCCGGCTGCCCGGTGGTGGTCAAGGCCCACCCGGGGCATATGGTCACCTCGGAGATGGTGGGCAACGCCATCGAGGCGGCGGTGAAAAAATCCGGCATGCCGGCCGGCACTTTCAACATGATCTTCGGCGGCATGGTCGGCGCGCAGTTGGTGCAGGAACCGGCGATCAAGGCGGTCGGCTTCACTGGCTCGCAAACGGGGGGCCGGGCGCTGTTCGATCTGGCCTCGCAGCGTGAGGAGCCGATCCCGGTCTATGCCGAGATGTCGAGCGTGAACCCGATGTTCATGCTGCCGGCCGCAATCGAGGCCCGCGGCGCCGAACTCGCCGAGGGCCTGGCCGGCTCGGTCTGTCTCGGGGCCGGCCAGTTCTGTACCGGGCCCGGGGTGATCATCGGGGTGAAGTCGCCCGCGATGACGGCCTTCATCGAAACCCTCGGCGAAGCGCTCAAGAGCAAGCCGGGCCAGGTGATGCTGAACCATGGTCTGCTGGATAACTACCAGCATGGGGTGGAACGTCTGAAAGGCCTGAACGGCGTGCGGGAAGTCGTGGCCGGCTCCGCCGAATCGAACCAGGCGGCGGCGCGGCTGTTCATGGCCGACAAGTCGGTATTGTTCGACGACGCCCAGCCATTGATGGAAGAGGTGTTCGGCCCGAGCACGGTGGTGGTCGAGCTGGACAGCGCCGACGAACTCGAGGCCGCCGCGCGGGCGATCAACGGCCAGTTGACGGCAACGGTGACCGGCGACGACGCCGAGATCGCCCGGCACAAGCCACTCGTCACGGCACTGTCGCGGCGCGCCGGGCGGGTGTTGTTCAACGGCTTCCCGACCGGGGTGGCGGTCAACGATGCGAT
>NZ_JBQDYF010000047.1:0-1280 GCF_052044135.1 Salinisphaera sp. RV14 | reverse complement strand
GGCGCTGCTGAAAAACCCGACAAATCTCGGGACAATAGTCAGCAGTGGAGAGTGAATAGGAGCCGAACCGATGCGAAGCCCGGACGCCGAACAACCGTCGCTGTTTTCGTATTCACAGACGACCGATTTTGTGCCCGCGGATCATCCGTTGCGCCGGATTCGATCGCTGGTCGATGGGGCACTGGAGTCGATGGACGGGACGTTGACGGTCAGCTACTCGCATACGGGCCGCCCGGGTATCGCCCCGGAACGCCTGATCCGGGCCTTATTACTTCAGATCCTGTACTCGATCCGCTCCGAGCGCCAGCTTGTCGAGCAGCTCCGCTACAACATGCTCTTTCGCTGGTTCGTCGGGCTGTCGCTGGATGATGCGGTCTGGGACGCCACCACGTTCACCAAAAACCGCCAGCGGTTCATCGATGGCGCGGTGACCGGTCGGTTGTTGGACGCGGTGGTCGATCAAGCCCGCCAGCGCCGGCTGTTGTCCGACCAGCATTTCTGTGTAGACGGCACGTTGATCGACGCCTGGGCGTCGATGGGCAGCTATCGGCGCAAAGACGAGGACGACGAGCCGCCGAACGGGCCGCCCGACTTCAAGGGCGAGGTGAGGCGTTCTGACACGCATGAATGCAAGACCGACCCCGACGCCCGGCTGTACAAGAAAGCCAAGGGCCAACCCAGCCGACTGTGTTATATCGGCCACGTGCTGACCGACAATCGCCACGCGCTGGTCGTTGACGCCGAGACCACGCACGCCAGCGGCACCGCCGAAGTCGATGCGGCGCTGGCGATGCTGGATCGAAGACCCGGCCGGCGCCGACTGACGGTGGGCGCCGACAAGAACTACGACCAGCAACGCTTCGTGGAGGGCGCGCGCAAGGCCCGCGTGACGCCGCACGTGGCCCGGAACAACAAGGGACGACGATCAGCGATCGACGCCCGTACGACACGCCACGTTGGCTACGCGAAGTCGATCAATGCCCGTCACCGCGTCGAGACGCCATTCGGCTGGGGCAAATACGCCCGACCGCTGAAGCAGACGATGCTGCGTGGACTGGATCGGGTCGCCGCTCAGGCCAAGCTGGTGTTTGCCAGTTACAACCTGATGCGGATGGCCGCATTGGAGGCCGCATGAGCGCGTTTCGTAGCCGAACTGCGTCTGAAAGTCGGGATTTGCACCCTACAAGCCCGAAAATTGGACAGAAATTGACCAAGGCCCGAATCCGAACCTACGGCAGACGAGTCTCGGGACATAATTTGGCTTCTATTTCAGCAGCGCC
>NZ_JBQDYF010000046.1:0-1335 GCF_052044135.1 Salinisphaera sp. RV14 | reverse complement strand
CTAAACAGAGCCGCCCACCTTGGCTGCCAGCAAGCGGGCCATTTCATCTGCCGGCAAGGGTCGGCTGAACCAGTACCCCTGGCCGTATTCACAGCCCCATTCCCTGAGGAAATGGCATTGCTGCTCAGTCTCGATACCCTCGCCGACCGTACGCAGGGAGAGGTTGCGCGCAAGCTGGATGATGCTGCGGGTGACCGCTTCGCCCTTGCCTGAATGCCCGGCGCCACTGACGAAGCTGCGGTCGATCTTCAACGTTTGGAACGGCAGATCCTTGATCCGGCTGAGCGAGGAATAGCCGGTACCGAAATCGTCGATCGCGAAGCGAAATCCCCGGGCGTGCAACGCAGCCAGATTGGCCTCGGTCGTCGGCGGATCCAGCATCAGCGCGCTCTCGGTCACCTCGAATTCGATGGCCGAAGGCTCCGCATGCGGGCGCACCAGATCGGCCAACCCGCTCGTTACATTGGCGGCATGCAATTGACGCACACTCAGATTCACCATCATCTGCAAGGAATGACCCGCAGCCCGCCACGCGCTCAACTGGCGGGCCGCAGTGGCCACCACCCACTCGCCGAGCGGCACGATCATGCCGGTCTCTTCGGCCAACGGCAGAAACGCCGCCGGCGACAGCAGACTGCCGTCCGGCTGCGGCCAACGGACCAGGGCCTCGACGCCGGTGATCTCGAGCGTGTCCAGGCGGAAGACCGGCTGATAGTGCAGGGTCAACTGATCGCTCTTGATCGCCTGATAGAGCCGACCTTCCAGCGTGAGACGCTGCTGGCGCCGCTCCAGAATTTCGCCGTGGAACTGGCAGATATGCCCGCAAGCGCCATTCTTGGCCTCGTACATGGCGGTATCGGCGCGCTCCAGCAGCGTGTCCGCGTCGTCGCCATGGTCCGGAAACAGGCTGATACCGATGCTGGCGCCCTGGCGATGCTCATGTTCACCCAGGCGGATCGGCTCGCGCAGATGCTGAAGGATACGCTCGGCAATCCGCTGAACCTTGATCTGAAATGCCTGCTTCGTATCCACGCTATCCGAATCGCGCACACGCCCCCGCGAAACATCCGACAACGCCACGACGAACTCGTCACCTCCGTGGCGCGCCACAACATCGCTGCCCCGGACCAATCTGCGTAGGCGCTGGCCGACCCCGCGCAGCACCTGGTCGCCGGCCTGGTGGCCCAGGGCATCATTCACCACCTTGAACGAGTCCAGATCGATGAAAAGCACCGCCCCCGCGATGCCAGCCTCTTGCCACCGCCTTACCAGATCGCGCAGGTGATTCAGGAAACTCAGCCGATTGGGCAATTCGGTCAGACTGTCGGCGTAGGC
>NZ_JBQDYF010000045.1:0-1391 GCF_052044135.1 Salinisphaera sp. RV14 | reverse complement strand
TCGATTTCGGTCGTCGGGATGCGCAACACATCGTCGACCGTATGCCCGAGCTCCTGGCGTATCCAGGATGCTGGCGTCTGGCTGCCGGTGACCAGTAGCAGCACCGGCAACACCACAGGCGAGCAGCGCTCCCGGTATCGGCTCAGTCGATCGCGCAGGCACTCCAGAGAGAGGGGGTCGACAAGCACGATATCGAAGCGGCTGTGATCATCACCGTGGAGGCGATCATCGAACGCCTCGGTGAGCTGATATCGCCCCGTCAGCAACCGGCGCAGCAGCTTGGCGTTGCCCGGGCTGTCCAGCGCACAGGCGATACGCGCCTGCGGCTCGCCCGAGGATTCAACGCGCTCGAGCAACATCGTGCGCACGGTTTCCCTCCAGAATCTCGGGGACGCCGCTCAAGACACCGCGCAACCCGGACAGCGGCCGCCCGACCTGCACACCGCGGCCGGTCATGGCGAACTCGCGCAGGGTTTTCTCGAAATTGCCGGTGCGTTTCTTGAGCATGCCCACCGTCTTGCGCAGCTCGCCCTCCAGCTCCATATAGCGCAGGAGCAGGATCGCGTCGGCAAGATAGCTGATGCCGTACTGGGACACCTGCAATTCCGGGCTGGCGATCGTATTCACCTCGTTGACCAGCAAGACGGTCACACCCATGTTGACCAGATAGCGACACAGGGCGTGTACCCGCGCCTGCAGGCTCTCCCCGCGCATCGACTGCTGGTAACCCGACAGGCTGTCGAGCATCACGACACGGGCACCCAGCGTCTCGACCTCATGGCGCACCTTGAGCGCGAACCGATCCGGATCATAGGCCAGAGGCTCGACGGCCTCGAACATCAGATGGCCACTATCGAGCATCTCCCGGATCGGCAGGCCCACCTGGGTGCAGCGCCGGACAAACGTATGTTGGTGCTCGTCGAAGCTATAAATCACCGAGCGATCGCCGCGCCCTGCGGCCTCTTTCATGTAATGCGCGCCCAGCGTGGTCTTGCCGACGCCGGTGGGCCCGGACAATAACGTGACGGTCCCCCGCTCGATGCCGCCGCCGGTGAGGGCATCCAGCTCGGGCACGCCACTGCCGAGCGACGCCGGCTCGAACGCGCGTTGATGCCGGCCGGGCAGCAGGCGTGGATAGACCGTCATGCCACCCGTGCCGAGGTCGTAGTAATGCCAGCCGCTTTCGAAATCCGAGCCCCTGAGTTTGCTCACCGCGCACATGCGGCCGCTCGGCACCTGCGCAAGCTCGACCACACCATCGCTGAGGAACTGCAGGTCATCGTCCGCGGCGCTGCCCGCTTCTGCGGTGCAGACCACGGTCGCGCCCAGAGCCGTCAGCTGGCGCAACAGCGAAAGCACCTGCTTGCGGAACTGAAAGGCGTCGGGCGACA
>NZ_JBQDYF010000044.1:0-1418 GCF_052044135.1 Salinisphaera sp. RV14 | reverse complement strand
TCATACGTAAGTACTTAAGCCTCGACGTCAACGGCCTGGAGACCGAGTTGCATCCGCCCGCTGCGTCGATCGCGTTTGGGATGGGCGCGCCGGGCATTGGTTGCCAGATAATTCAGGACGGCTGCAAAAGCCTGTCGACATCGTCGCGCGCGATTCGCGGCCAGCGCCTGGAACAGATCGAACAGCACGGGATCAGCGGCTTTGGCCGCTTTCTGGCTGGAGATCTCAACGCCGTGCACGCGTTGGGTGGTGTGCGCCATAAAACGCTGCAGTGTCGCCGTCGCCACGGCGGCCCAGATCAGGCCTTCGGCGATGGCGGGATGGGCGGTGTCGAAGGACTGCAGGTGAGCGTACGACTTGTATTCCTTGAACAGCAGCTCGATCTGCCAGCGCAGTCGATAGGCTTGTTGCACTTGGGTCGCGCTATAGCGCGAGCGCGCCAGGTTCGTCACCAGCATTAGAGGCTGGCGCTGGTCGGGGCGCCCGCTGACGATCAGGCGCGTGTGCCAGGCCTGGGAGGCCGGACCCCAGCACACGTCCAGATCGAGCACGCGGTGCGGCGCCTGACGCACCGCCTTGAACAGCCGACCGTCGAGCCGGGGCCGCCGCTGGCCCTGGCCGTCAAACGCCTGGATCACGCGGGGATTGATCGACGTGGCGCTCCGCACGACAAAAAACGCCTCAGCCTGATCGAGCGCGGCCAGATAATCGCGTTTGAAATACCCTCGATCGGCGAGCAGCAGGCACCGGGCCAGCGCCTCCGGGGCCGGTAAGGCATCGCGCTCGGGATCGGTGTCCGGCGTCAACCCGATCCGGGACGGGGTGCCATCGAACAGATCCAGCGTGGTATGCAACTCCACGGCGGCCGGTGCCTGCGTATGAAAGCGGCCCGGATAGACCTCGGCCAGGGCCGACTTGAGGGCAAACGAACTGCCATCCTGAATGACGATGCGATCAAACGCGTCGAATACACCGCCCGGTTCGGCCTGCAGGACTTGCACGCGCCAGCGATCGAGCAACTGATCGGCCAGTGCCCGCATGAAATCGGCAAACGCCGGCTTGGCGAGCTGCTTGTGAAACGGTTTGTAGGACAGGGCTAGGTCAAACAACGCATTGCACAGGCGCTGCGCATCCGCCAGGCAATCCAACCGTTGCGTCGCGCAGCCGGCCAGCAGACTCACGGCCAGATGCCACGGCGTGATGAGGCGCCGGCGCTGGCACAGCCCCACACGCCGCCCCAGCGCATTGATGGCATCGGGGTTCATGATTTGTTTGAAGCGCCTGATCCATGCGTTAGGCTTGTCGGGTCCCATCCGAGTCTCCGCTGCTTTGGTTTGTGTTTTATCCCCAGCATCGGAGATTTTGGATGGGACTTCAAAATCAGCGGGTTGCAATGGCCAGCCTGGCTGCTGGCCTTA
>NZ_JBQDYF010000043.1:0-2165 GCF_052044135.1 Salinisphaera sp. RV14 | reverse complement strand
ACGGATTTGCGGTCTCCAACGCGGCACGTGTACGAAACGGCAACAGGCCCTAGACGTCGCCCTGTTTACCGGCGCTTACGCGATCAGCGCGCCTGCCCTGGCGCCGGTTTCCGCACGATATACCACGCGAACGGCCTTGTTGGCGGGTATGGGCGTGTTCACGCTCGGCAACATAATCACGGCGCTTGCGCCCACATTGGGTGTCTTTTTGACCGCCCGCTTGATTGCCGGTGTCGGGGCCGGCATGTACTCGCCGCTGGCGACGTCCAGTGCCGCTAACATGGTGGGCCCGTCACAGCGCGGTCGCGCCTTGTCCCTGGTGCTGGCCGGTTTGAGTGTCGGAACGGCCCTCGGTGTGCCGTTCGGCCTCCTGATCGAGGCGTATTTCGGCTGGCGGTCGACGATAGCGCTCATTGTCTTTCTGGGGCTTCTTTCGGCATTCGGCCTCATGATGCGGGCCGGTGCATACCCCAGATCGGAACCCATGGCTTGGCGAGAGCGACTTGGTGCGCTGAAGGATGTGTTTACCCTATCCACCCTGGGTGTGACGCTATGGACTGGCATCGCGTCACTGGGACTCTATACCTATATCGCTGAGATATTGTCTTCCCGGGCCATGGGGGCTGTGACCGATACTTTCATATGGTTGTGGGGTATCGGCGGCATGCTGGGCGCATTGTTGATTGGCCGGTTTATCGATCGATACGTGACGCCAATAAAAGCGACGTCAATACTGATCTCGCTATTGGGCGTTGGTTTTGTGCTGGTTGGATATGCACCGATCGCCCTGGCGGGTGCGGGGTGCTTTATCTGGGGCCTGTGTGGCTGGGCCAGCATGGCGCCGCAACAGCACGCCCTGGTCACGCATGCACCCCGGCATGCTACGGCATCCGTCGCCTGGAATTCGTCGGCTAATTATCTCGGCAGTGGTATCGGGGCCGCGCTCGGTTCGGCGGCGTTGGGCGCGCATATAGCCGCAGCCTGGTTGCCCGTCGGGGCGCTCATGGCGTCCTCGATGGCGTTATTGATTCACTTGATCAAGGCCCGAAAGGCGCGTGTAACCGAAAGCCCGTATGGGTTGGATTGCTCTGAGCCGTAAAAGCAGCTGACGGGCAGGAATCCGGCCAGCCGTTCAATCATGGGCATCGAGTGGATGCCGTGGTTGCGGCGTCACGGGCTGAGGCCGCCGGATGTGGCAAAGACTGACAGTGCGCGCCGGGCGCGTTGATGATTAATGCCGTGTGGCGCCCCGGAAGGCGGCGGCCAGTTCCTCGATGGCAGCGCGCTGCCGTGCATGCTTGATATTCGAGTGGAGCATGATGGGCAACGAGGGCAGTTCCGGGAGCCCGAGTTGGCGACCGATATCAATTGCGCCAAGCGGGAGCATACGCGGCGCCAGCGCGGCAACGCCTAGGTTCGCCATAACGGCGGCGGATACCGCGGCGACGCCGCCGCCGACGAATGCTTCGGCCCAGGAGATACCGGCCGCGTCGAGAAGGCGGCCGGTCATCATGCGCACCTCGCAGGGTTCTGCGAGCGTGGCCACCGATAAGGGTTCATCAGCTCGATGTCGCCAGTCGGGTGCGGCGAACCAGCCGAATTTTTCCTGGCCCAGACATTCGCCGTCGCTGCGGCCGGTATCCATGCGAACGAGGACAGTATCCAGCTCTCGGTGTTCGAATTTTCGGAGCAGATCGGTCGACGACCCGATCCGGATTTCCATTAACAATTCGGGGTCCCGGGCGTTCATTCGAGCAATCAACGCCGACAGGCCAGGGCCGGCGACATGGTCGCTGATGCCGATTGTCAGACGTTGGCGCGCGCTTGTCAGAGCGGCATAGGCCCGGTCGTGTGCTTCCAGCAATTCCTGGGCGCGCGGCAGAAACGCTGAGCCGTGCGCTGTAAGCGTTACCCATCTCGGCGTTCGCTCAATGAGACGGTAGCCCAGCCTCGCTTCCAGCCGCTTGAGCTTCAAGCTGACCGCCGACTGAGTTGTGCCCGTAACGTGCGCCGCACGCGTAAAGCTGCCGAGCTCGGCGATGCGCACGAATGCTTGAACGGCAGACAGGTCAAGTGGCCGGTCAGTCATTTCAAATAGTAATCATTGAAATCATACGTAAGTACTTAAGCCTCGACGTCAACGGCCTGGAGACCGAGTTGCATCC
>NZ_JBQDYF010000042.1:0-2433 GCF_052044135.1 Salinisphaera sp. RV14 | reverse complement strand
TATACGACGACAATTACTCTGGCCGGTCTGACGACAACTACTTTGGCCGGTAGCACTTAAGCTACACCGCCTTTCCCCGGAGCTCGGACAGGAGCGGGATGGCGGTCACCAAGCAACAGGTCAGGGTTTACATGTCACAACGAAACGAAGGGAAGTCGCAGGTTGCGGCGGCGGCCAAGGCGGGGCTATCCGAACGCACGGCGCGCCGCATCGAGCAAGGCACGGCCGGCCATCCGCCGGCCCCACGACGCTGGCGGACGCGGGAGGATCCGTTTGCCGCGGTCTGGGGTGAGATCCGCGCGCAACTGGAACGGGAGCCCGGTCTGGCCGCGCTCACACTCCTGGAGTGGCTGCAGGCGCGCTATCCAGAGCAGTATCCGGACACGCTACTGCGCACGCTTCAACGGCGGGTCAAGGCCTGGCGAGCACGGCACGGACCGGCCAAGGAGGTCATGTTCCCCCAGGTGCATCAGCCCGGGCTGCGTGGGCTATCCGACTTCACTCTTCTCAAGCAGATCGTCATCACAATCCGCGGCGAGGTGCTGGATCACCGGTTGTTCCATTTCCGCCTGGCCTACAGCGGTTGGTGCCATGTCCGGGTGGTGCTCGGCGGCGAGAGCTACCCGGCCTTGGCCGAAGGCGTGACCGAGGCTCTGGAACATCTCGGCGGCGTGCCCGCCGAGCATCGCACGGACAGCCTGTCGGCGGCATTCCGCAATCTCGATCGCCAGGCCCAGTCGGACATGACCGCGCGTTACGATGCGCTATGCGTCCATTACGGGATGCGCGCGAGTCGTAACAACCCCGGGCGCGGGCATGAAAACGGGAGTATCGAGGCGGCGCATGGTCATCTCAAACGACGCATTCGCCAGCGCCTGTCACTCCGCGGGTCTCACGACTTCGACGACCTGGCCGCTTATCGGGCGTTCATCACCGCCGTGGCCACGAGCATCAACCGTCGCAATGCCCCGCGTATCGCGGCCGAGCGCGCCGCACTGGCGCCGTTGCCATGTCGCCGCGGTGTGGACTACACCGAGACGATCGTACGGGTCACGAGTTCGAGCACGATCACACTCAACCATGAGCTGTATTCCGTGCCGGCCCGACTGATCGGCGAGCGTCTGCGCGTGCATCGTTATGATGATCGCCTGGTGCTCTATCACGGGGGCCAGGAGTTGATGTGTCTGCCGCGGGCGGCGCCCGGCCGCGCCGGCGCGCGGCGGCGCTGTATCGACTACCGGCACGTCATCACCTGGCTGGCCCGCAAGCCGCGGGCTCTGGCCGGGCTCGCCTTCCGCGACGATCTGCTGCCCGGTGCCGCATGGCGCACGGTCTACCAGCGACTCGACCGGCAACTGGCCACCGACGACTGCTGCAAGCGCGTGGTGGGCGCGTTACAGCTGGCCGCCGAACACGATCGCGCCGACACGATCGGGGCCTATTGGCTCGATGCCCTGGATCGCGGCCAATCCCCGACGCTGGCCGAGCTGCAAGCACGCTTCGGCGCGGCGAACGCCGTGCGCCCGGTGCCGGCGATCCACACCGGCCAGCACGCACTGGCCGACTACAACGCGCTACTCGGGGATCTCTGTCATGGCTGATGCCGCGACCCTGCCATTACTCCTGCGCCAGCTGCGCCTGCCAACGATGGCCGGTTGCCACGCCGAGGTCACCGAGCGGGCGTTCGCGCAAGGCTGGAGCGTGTCCGAGACGTTGGCAACATTGTGTGAGTATGAACTCGCCGAGCGCGAGCGGCGACGCTTACAGCGCTTTCTCAAGGAAGCCCGTCTACCCGCCGGCAAGACGCTGGCGAACTTCGAGTTCGACGCGATCACCGGCGCTGACCGGCAACAGCTCAGTGCGCTGGCCTGCGAGACCGGCTGGATCGAGGCCGCCCGCAATCTCTTGCTGTTCGGGCCCTCCGGTCTGGGTAAAAGCCATCTCGCCGCGGCCATCGGCCACGCGCTGGTCGATCAGGGGCAGCGGGTGCGCTATATGCCCGCTTCCGAGCTGGTTCAGGACCTGCAAACCGCCAAGCACGCCCTCCGACTCGCGGAGGCCCTGAGCAAGCTCGACAAATACCGGCTACTGATCATCGATGATATCGGGTATGTGCAACGCTCAGAGGCCGAAACCTCGGTGTTGTTCGAGCTCATCGCGCATCGCTACGAAGCGGGCAGCGTGTTGATCACATCGAATCAGCCGTTCTCCGCTTGGGATCGGATCTTCCCCGACGACATGATGGCCGTCGCCGCCATCGACCGGCTCATCCATCACGCGCACATCGTCGAACTCGGCGGTGAAAGCTATCGGCGACGGGCTTACACCCGGCAACGACAGGAGAAAATAACCGAGAACAGCTAATCAGCGAACGCATCATCGACCGGCCATTCTAATTGTCATCAAACCGGTCAAAGTAGTTGACGTCGGATA
>NZ_JBQDYF010000041.1:0-2910 GCF_052044135.1 Salinisphaera sp. RV14 | reverse complement strand
ATCAATACCGTATTTACACGGCATACAGACCCTTCGTTTTCCGCTAATCCCCGGAATCGTGGTGCCGCACCGCGGTAACCAGAGTGACCAACTCAGTTCACCAAATCGCGGGTGCGCCAGGCCACGGACAACGCCCGGTCGTGTCGAAAAACGCCGCGGTCGTGCGCAAGCATCTGGGCAACGGTCATATCCCGGCGCAGTGGGCCGAAACCGTCAATCACTTCGCCCAGCACGTGCTCTCGTCGTATCTGAACACTCACCGCTACTGTCCGTTCGCCCGCGAACACGTCGATGCTCAGGGCAAGATCCGCAAGACCGATCCCGATGCTGAGGTCGCCACGCCGGATGACAAGTTCAAACTCTTGCCGAATGCGTCCACCCGCATCAAAGCTGGCCTCGACTTCGACACGCTCGATGCACAGGTCTATGCGATGAGTTACGATGCCGCCGCTCGCCAGTTGAATGCCGAGCGAGATAAGCTGTTTAAATCCATAAGCAAGCCCCACACTCCGCGTTCTGACTGACGCTTTCAACCGGAGTGCTCAGACCCATCTCTGGATTGGAAAAGACTACCCGCTTGGCTCGGCATCACGTCGCTGGGTGGCCGACAGTGTCGTGGATGCGTCCAGGAACGCAATGGACGGATAACGCCGCGCATGTCGGTTTCCGATCACGCCAACAGGCCTCGCCGACTATTATGGGCCCGTCGGGATAGCCGGATTCGGGGTTGTCGGGCGGCCTTTGGAGTGCCCTGGAGCGCATCGACAGAGCGCACGTGAACGACTATGAAAAGGTCTGCCGATAATGTCCATTGAGATACACCCTAAGGCGATTCTCGGGGCGGCCAACGAGGGCATCTACGGGCTGGACAATGAGGGGCGAGTGATCTTCGTGAACACGGCCGCCGAACAGTTGACGGGCTGGAGCCGAGAAGAGCAACTTGGCGCAATTCAGCATGAGCTGATCCATCACAGTCACAAGAACGGTCAGCCTTATGCGCTGCACGATTGCCCGATTTACGCCACACTGCGCAGTGGCACGACGCACCGGGGAGTCGAGACGTTCTGGACCAAGGACGGCGTTGGCCTGCCCGTCAGCTACACGAGCGCCCCGCTTTTCGATGAGAAACAGGGGATCGTCGGCGCCGTGGTCACTTTTTCGGATCGTAGCACCGAGCTCTTGGAGCGCCGCTACCGGGCGTTGGTGGATGCGACCTCGAATTACGTCTGGTTGTGCGATGCCGATGGAACACTGAAGGAGGTCGATCAGGTGTGGCTGGCCCTAAGCGGGCTTTCGCGAGCGCAGGCCATCGGTAGCGGCTGGATGGATGCGATAGATTCGGCGGATCGCGAGGAATACCAACGCGCCCGGGCACGCGCGATCGACGCGGGTGAAGCCTTCGAACACGAGCTTCGTATCCAGTGTGCGGACGGCCGCCTGCGCTGGTTTCGGCATAATCTTGTGCCGGTCGAGAATGGCAACGGCATCCTCGTCGAATGGGTCGGTGCCGGCGAAGATATTACGGAGCAGAAGGCTCACGAATACCAACTGGAACGGCAGGCGGCGCGCGACCCGTTGACAGGCCTGTTCAACCGACGCGAATTTGAGCAGACGCTGGCCGAGGAAATGGTGCAGACCAGACGTCTCGGTACGCCACTCTCACTGATCATGCTGGATATCGACAACTTCAAGGCCATCAACGATCGGCACGGCCACGATACCGGCGACGAAGTTCTGGAATCCGTGGCTGGTGAGGTCGGTCGGGCGATCCGGGGCACTGATACATTGGCCCGGTGGGGCGGTGAAGAGTTCGCCATCCTGCTGTCCGGAGCCGATATAAAGAATGCAGCACGTGTAGCCGAAAGCGTCAGAACCCGTGTGGCTAAAGCGCGCTTCCCTCAGGCCGGACGGATCACGGTCAGTCTAGGCGTTGCTCAGTACAAGCGTTGCGACACTGCAGAAAGCCTATTCAAACGGGCCGACGAGGCTTTATACGAAGCGAAGGAATCAGGCCGCGATCGGGTCGTCATACATTCGTGACCGTGCGGCAACTCTATGCGACGCAACTTTGCACGCTTGGCTCGTGGCGCTCGATGGTTATGGTGCGCTCGGTTAGACGCATGACACGTGGGATGCGGTCCTACCCCTGCCAGCAGGGGTTCGTAGACGATGGTGAACAAGGCCACGTGTTTCCTGGGTGTGGATGTCGAGACGGATCGTGAAGGTCTCGAAGCACTGCGTGCGACCGATCACCGGCCCGCCCTGACCCAGCGGACCGGCCTGGATACGTTCCAGGCGGTGCTGGCAGGGACTCGGCGCGGAACGGTTGATCCAGCGTTGCCCGAGTGCATGCGGTGGGTCCGGGAGGCCCGGATCCTGCCGTTTGTCTGTGATCTGGCGATAGGCGATGTCTCGATGGCGGCGGCGGACGGGGGTATGTCCGGTCATGGAGGCCGCACTGGCGCGCGTTGAAGCGGTCTGTTGCGGCACCGTCACCGGTGCCGGCGGCTGAGGATCGGGATCAGCCGGAGAAGAAGGGGCCTTGTAAACGGCCGCGTCGGCCGAGCCTGGGCAGCTAATCGCCGCTTGTTACGATGAGCCGGTGGTGTTGGGCGGTCCGCAGGCCGGCGCGATCTCGGTGAAAGAAAGCGCTGAATCGCCTCGCATCTGGAAACGGTGTTTTAATACCTTTGGGTTTAATTCCCCGCCGCTTGCGGCGCATTCGATTAGCCGACGACATAAGGCGAGCGTTTAGCGACGCCTTATCAGACACGATCCGGCATACCCCGCGGCTTGCCGCGGGGTTCTTGATTCGTCACGATTCGGCAATGGCCGCCTCCACCAATGGCGGAATGTCCTCGGGCGGACGGGCCGCGCTGAGCCAGAAGCCCTGTCCCCAGCGGCAGCCCA
>NZ_JBQDYF010000040.1:0-4160 GCF_052044135.1 Salinisphaera sp. RV14 | reverse complement strand
GTCTTGCCGCAAAACAGCGCTTGGCGCGGACGCGGACGAAACGGCAACAGGCCCTTGCCCGGCCATCGCCTGCGTCGTTTGCAAGTCCTGGGCGATGTGCGGCAAAAGGCCGGCGAGCACATAGGCATCCAGCCCAAGCGCGAAACCGCCGAGTACCACCGGCCACAACAGATAAATCATGCCCCCGACTCCTGTTTCAACACCGTATCCAGGAGCCCCGGAAACTTTGCGTCCAACAACTCACGCCGCAGGCTGATCCAGCAGTTGCGGCCCTCCGCGCGCGTGGTGGTGATGCCGGCCTTTCGCAGCGTTCCGGTGTGATGCGTCACCGTCGATTTCGGCATGTCCGGCGCCAGGTCGAGACTGTTCACGGCATCTCGCCTGGCCAGGATGCGCACCATTTCCAGCCGTGTCGGATCGCTCAAGGCGAAAAGCACTTGGGCCAGGCTCACTTCCTCTGGAGACGGATGCTGATAGATGCGGGGCATAGCGCATTAACTGTTCGAATCTCTTCGAACAATAATAGTTCGGCATGTGCCGAACAGTCAACACTCGTTGGTTGCAGCAGATCACCCTTGTATCGTCGCCTCGGTACGATGTATTGGTACGGTCACTTGTATCGCCAGTGCGGCGCGCAGGGACACTGCTGTCAGCCAGCGCCCGAACCGGTAGGAGGCCGTCATGAGCGACCATTTCTTCGCCACCCATTTTGGGACCTACCGCGTGGATCAAACACCTGAGGGCCCCCGCCTGTCCGGCTGGCAAGCGGACCCACAGCCGACCGCCTTCGGCCTGAGTTATCTCGAACTCGCTCGGCATCGCTGTCGCGTCGCCCAACCCATGGTGCGGCGCGGCTGGCTTGAAGGGAATGCACAATCGATACGCGGCGCCGACACGTTCGTTCCCGTGACCTGGGATACAGCCACGCAATTCGTCGCCGATGAGATTGACCGAATCGCAGGCAACTACGGCAACCGGTCGATCTTCGCCGGCTCGTACGGCTGGGCCAGTGCGGGTCGCTTTCATCACGCGCAAAGCCAGATCAAGCGCATGCTCAATCTGGCCGGTGGCTTCACCGCGAGCCGACACAGCTACAGCTACGGTACCGCCAGTGCCTTCCTGCCGCATGTCCTTGGGCCGGAGTACGCGGGCACGAACGCCTGTGCCCCGAGCTGGGATCAGATTGTCGACCATACGGATTGCTTGGTGGCCTTCGGTATGCGCCTGACCAACGCACAATGTGACCCGGGTGGCGTTGGACGCCATACGGTCGAACAGTGGCTGGGCCGGGCGCTCGATCGCGGCATGCGACTGATCGTGGTTTCTCCGGACACCGCGGATAGGCCCGACCACCCGAACGCCGAACACCTCGCGATCCGGCCAAACACCGATACCGCATTGCTGCTGGCCTGTGCCCATGCTTGCATTCGAAACGGCGAGATCGATCAACGGCAAATCCGGCAACTGACCACCGGTTTCGATCGGCTGGCCGCCTATGTCACGGGCGACGCCGATGGCGTGGCCAAGACGCCCGAATGGGCCGCGCGCATTACCGGCGCGCGGCCGTCGCAGATCGAGCACTTCATCGAGGCACTGCGCGTGCCGACCAGTCTATTGAATCTTGGCTGGTCCCTGCAGCGGGCAACCGCCGGTGAGCAGCCTTACTGGATGGCGATCGCACTGGCCGCGATGCGCGGCCAGATCGGCCGGCCGGGCGGCGGCTTTGCGTTCGGGCTGGGCTCGGTCAATTCGGTGGGTCAGCCGGTTCGCTGCCTCAAAGCGCCCGGACTCGATCAGGGGCACAATCCGGTGAGCGACTTCATTCCGGTAGCCGCGATCGCCGACTTGCTCGCCAACCCCGGCGGCGCCCTCGAATACAACGGCCAAACGCTTTCACTGCCCGATATACGACTGGTCTACTGGGCCGGCGGCAACCCGTTCCATCACCACCAGGACCTGAACCGGCTGCGACACGCTTGGCAGCGGCCTGAAACGATCATTGTTCACGAGCCGGTCTGGACCGCGACGGCACAGCATGCGGATATCGTGCTGCCCTCGACGCTACCGTTCGAACGCAACGACATCGCCGTATCGAGCCACGACCGGACGATCGTATTCAATCGCGCCACCCATGCACCCTATGCCGATGCCCGCGACGACCATCAGATCTGCACGATGATCGTTGACCACCTCGGCGTTGCCGATAAATTCGCCGAGCAGCGCAATACCGAAGATTGGCTGGCCTATCTATACGCCGGCTACCGAGAAAAATTTCCCGAGTTGCCCGACTATCGAACTTTTCGTCAAAAGGGCATCCACACCCTGGACGATGAGCTGGAAGCGCCACGCTCGACGACGCTTCTGGCCGACTTTGCCGAGGCGCCCGAGGCTCACCCGTTGTCAACGCCCTCGGGTCGCATTGAACTGTTCTCTGAAACGATCGCGAGCTTTGCCTATGGGGACTGCCCGCCCCATGCAAGCTGGGTTGCCCCCAAAGAATGGCTGGGCGGCGAGCTGGCACAGACCTACCCACTGCACCTGCTTTCTCCACAGCCCGCGAACCGGTTGCACAGCCAACTGGACGCGGTAGGCGCGAGTCAGCGTGACAAGGTCGCCGCGCGCGAGGCCGCGGTGTTCTGTACCGAGGATGCCGTTATGCGTGGAATCCGCGAAGGCGATACGGTCAAATTGTTCAATGCCCGGGGCGCTTGCCTGGTCGGCGCCACTCTGTCGGCAACGCTGATGCCCGGCGTCGTCATATTGCCGACAGGGGCCTGGTATACCCCGGAAGATCCGACGGATTTTGCGAGTCTCGAACTGGCCGGCAATCCCAACGCAGTCACTCAGGATCGGCGCGCTTCCCGGTTGTCCCAAGGTAGTGCAGCACACAGTTGCCTGGTGGAAGCCGTACGGCACGAATGACGGCCACTCGAACAGGCCGTGCACGCGCATCCCGGCACCCACTGTTAATCGCTGCCGGTCGCGAAATAACGGCCCGGCGTCGTTCCTGGCGAGCCAGGACATCCCCGATCGCAACGAGGTTGGCCCGCGACCGAATCATCCGCCTCTACCGTGCGACGCGGCACCGAGTCGATTGTTGTTTCCCGCGCCATCGAAGCGTCTATCTCTGCAAGACAGACGGCGCTACAACCTGGGCAGAGCCGTTATCAATAGACGGCCATCAATGGTTAGCAAGCCGACCCCAATCAACGCGACGCCCGCATAATCGGCCGGATGGAGTGATTCGCCGAGGACTGCAACGCCCAGCACAGCCGCCACCGCGGGAATCAACAACGTGACCAGCAACAGATTGGTCGCCCCCGCACTCTGTAGCAGACGGAAGTACAGGATATAGGCCAAGGCGGTCGAAAAGAGGCCGAGGGCGATGAGCGCCATCCAGACCGCCGGACCGATGCTTGTCGACGGCAGCGCCGAGCCGAAAACAAGCATCAGTGACGGGAGTACGAGGCTGGACATCGTGACCTGGCCTGTCGCGACCGCGATCGGGTCGACCCCCATGCGTTTGAAGCGGCGCCCGTACACGCCGGCGCAGGCATAAGACAGTGCCGCACCGACGATCGCCAGTTGTGCCATGAGGTCCTGGCCGACGTGAATCGCGCTATTGCCACCGACAACCAGGGCAACGCCGAAAAAACCCACGACGACACCGACCACCTTATTCGGCGTGATCCGCTCGTCGGGCAAGCACACGGCGGCGACCAATATGGTCAGAAACGGCGTGGTGGCGTTCAGGATGGAGGCCAATGCCGCGCCGATCTGTTGTTGTCCCCACGCGATAACAGAGAACGGCACCACGTTATTCAGCACGGCCATGACGGCGAACGCGGCCCAGGTATGCCGATCACGCGGGATGCGGACGCCGGCGAGCAACGAGCCGCACCAGAGCGCGACGGCCGCCAGCGTAACCCGCAGGAATACGATCGTGAGTGGCGAGACCGAGTCGAGCGCGATCTCCACGAAGAAGAACGACCCACCCCAGAGAAGCGCGAGCGCCAGGAGCATCGCCCACTCCCGTGCGCCCATCCGTGGTTTGATTGCACTCATTGCCAAGAACCTCGCGTGATACCGGACACGAGATAGTTCGAGGGCCTGTTGCCGTTTCGTACACGTGCCGCGTTGGAGACCGCAAATCCGTCGAG
>NZ_JBQDYF010000039.1:0-4666 GCF_052044135.1 Salinisphaera sp. RV14 | reverse complement strand
GCCCGTCATTTGACCTTCATTGACTCGATTCCGAGCGGACCGGGTCAGATGCCTTGCGTCCAGAGAGCCGTTTAAAGCCCTGGAACCGACTGTGATAAGCGCGTTGAGGTGCTATGGCCATGCGGATTTATCGAATCGCGCCGATACAATGGACAAAAAGACGGCAGTAGACTCAGCTACTCAAACCTTTTGTCGCTGTCGGCCGAATTTGTGCAAATTTCGGGTTAATATTGTTCAAAATTAAATATTTGATTTTGAATATCCATCTTCTGATGGAGTATCCGGATAACGAATATCCCTTCGTCTCGATGGCGATAAAAAATCGCGTGCCGCTGGTGATCATGACGACGTATGCTGGCCGCGATCTCCGGGCACTCATGACTTACAAGCAGAGAACTCGACAGGAGTTGAAGCGTCTTTTCTAGCTCGTCGGTATAGGCGTCGGCTTGGCGTGGCCCGAATTCGACCCACGTGTACTCGAAGATACTTGCGAAGTCGTCGCCCGCCAGGCGCGACAGCCTATACATGGTGCTTCTGCTTCACCCGCGCTGCGATGTCATGAAGGGATTCATCGCTTTCGCCACTGCGCTCGCCTGCTTCTATCGCCGCTCTCAGAGCCAACAGCTGATTCTCTTGGCGCTCGAGCAATCGGAGTGCTGAACGCATGACCTCGCTCGTCGAACCGTAACGGCCCGAAGCGATCAGGCTTCCTACGAATTCATCCAACTGCGAACCGATCGTGACACTCGTTGTCCGGGGCATAAGTCGCCTCACCTGTGTGATCTATTAACACAGAATAGCAGATTTCAGGCAGAGGTAGGATAAAGTCGGGCCGGACGATCTTTCCCCGCTATTGGCTGTCCGGTAAGCCGATCGTCGAACGTACCCCTTGAGGACCGGCTGATCGTCGAGGACAGCGTTTCCGTCCGTACCGTCCGTCGATGGCTGGCGTGCTCTCGCGCTTCAGATTCGGCCTCCGCTGCGCAGGGCACTCAATCCTTGGCGTATTTGCCCCTTCCCCTGTTCGCCCCGTATGCCGCAACTCCCTCTTTGTCCAAAGGGTATCCGGAATGCGCCAGACATCGTTTATGCATTCCAAGCGCCTATCGGGATGGTAATCAGTATTTTTACGGCTTTACGACCAGTCCACGATAGGTCAGGGTCTCGGCTTATAGCTCGAAAAAGTAAAGTCAGAATCGCAAATACGCTGATCAACCCTCCAATGATACAAGCCCCGCTCGTCGTGACACCGTCAATGGTGGTCTCTGTGACGACTCATCCCCTCATTGGGCTCCTATACCCGCCTTTCGACGCGCATATGCATCGCATGCTGGGAGGCGTCGCGACGACCCTCGACCGTTTCTAGGTTCGTCGACTAGTGGAGCGTTCAGCATGGTGAACGGGCCGACTCTAGCCGTCGTTTTGTGAGAGCTTCTGAACGGATAGTAAACAGTAAATCTGGAGCCGAAAATCCTTAAGAACAAGCCAAGCGTACGTCAGGGCAAACCACGGGTCCCTAGCGGCATCGGCGGTCTCGACGCCGTGCTTCACGGGGGGTTTGTGCCCCGTCGCGCTTATCTGGTCTCCGGCGGCCCGGGTAGCGGCAAGACCACGCTGGGGTTGCATTTCCTGGCCGCGGCCGAGGACGAGCCGGCCCTGCTGGTCAGCCTGGGCGAGGTGGCGGACGACATCCGGGATGACGCGGCGAGCATCGGCCTCGATCTGTCCGCGGTTACGCTGCTGGATCTGACCCTGGGCGATGCCGACCACGACCTGGCCAGCTATCAATTGCTGGAACCCTGGGAGGCCGAAGCGCCGGACCTGCGTGAGCGGATCGATTTTGCCTGCCCAGATGGGATCCCGCGACGCGTGTTCATTGACGCGCTGAGCCAGTTCCGACACCTGGTGCCCGATGCCTTCCAGTTCCGCAAACAGGTTATGGCGCTGCTGCAATACCTGACGGCGGCCGGCGCGACCGTTCTGTTCACAGCCGAGCAGGGCACGGCCGCGGATGACGATCTGCAATACCTGGGCGACGGCACCCTGAAGCTCGAGCGAGATGAGGCCGGACGGGCGCTGCACGTGCTCAAGTGCCGCGGCACGGGATTTGCCGAGGGCCGCCATGCCGTGCGGCTGGGAAATCACGGCATGCAGATCTATCCCCGCCTGATTCCCGAAGATCACCGGCAGACGTTTACGGCCGAGGCGATCCCTTTCGAACTGGCCGGGCTCGATGCGCTGACCGGCGGCGGCTTACAGCGCGGTACCATGACCCTGATCTCCGGACCCTCCGGTGTCGGCAAGACGTCGCTCGGGGCCCATGTGATGCGGGAAGCGGCCCGCCGCGGCGAGCGCTCCGTGATCTTCTCCTTCGAGGAGCGGGTCGGTACCCTCAGCCATCGTTGCGAGCAGATCGGTATTCCGCTGACCGAGATGATCAACACCGGCATGCTCGCGGTCGAGGAGATCGAGCCGTTGCGGTACATGCCCGAAGAATTCGCCTGCGGCGTGCGGCGTGAGGTGGAAGAGCGCGGGGTCCGAATCGTCATGCTGGATAGTATTTCGGGCTATCGCCAGTCGGTGCGCGGTGAGGAGGTGACCCCGCATATCCATGCGCTGTGCCGGTATCTGTCGAATATGGGCGTCACGGTGCTGCTGATCAGCGAAGTCAGTGCCATTGCCGGTAGCGAGGTCCATGTGAGTGAGTACGGCATCAATTATCTCGCGGACGCCGTGCTCATGTTGCGCTACATCGAACTTGACGGCGCATTGCAAAAGACCATCGGCATGCTCAAAAAGCGCACCGGTAATTTCGAGAAGATGCTACGCCATTTCGAGATCACCGCTGAGGGCCTCACCGTCGGGGCGCCGATCACGGGAATGCGCGGTATCATGAGTGGCTTGCCGGACACGCTGGGCGACGCGTAGGAGCTCAGATGACATCAAATGCAGGCCGCCAGGCCCTGCCGGCCGCCCTGGGGATGAACCGGGCTAGGCTGGCTGTCGCCATCCGCTCGGATGCCGACTTCAGACTCCTGTCACGCCTACTGGCAGCGGACGACCGATTGACGCTGATCCGCCTGCAGGACGACGGTCTGGATACCCTCGATTTTGACCTGCTCATCGTGGATGCCTTATCGCTCGAACGCTTGCGCGAACCGATCATGCAGCGACGCGAGGAGGCCGGGCTGGTCGTGCTTCCAGTGCTGGTGTTGACGTCACAGAACCCTGGGGGTAAAGCGCGGCTGCCTGAAGCATTGGGCGATTGGGTCGACGATGTTCTGCGTGTGCCGACGACCGGCCTGGAACTGCGGGCGCGGGTCGCCAATCTATTGCGTCTGCGCGCGCTGTCGCAGCGTCAGTACGAAGCCCACGACGCCACGCGTCGGGATCTGAGCGGGCTGAGCCGGGCGCTGCGTACTTTGAACGCCTGCAACGAGATCATGTTGCGCAAGACCACCGAGGAGGGATTGCTCGATGCGATCTGCCGCATTATCACTCAGTTCGAGGAGTATTCATTGGCCTGGGTCGGCTTTCTGGAGGATTCGACCGGCTCGGAAAAGACCAGCAATATCCGGAAAGTGGCGATCTCCGGCCCGGCCGCCCAGTATGCGCGCCGCGCCCTGATCCAGGTGGGCGAGGGCGCGCGGGGACAGGGCCCGGTGGGGCGTGCCATTGCCATCGGGGAGACCCATATCGTGGCGGATCTGGCCCATGATCCCCGGGTCGAGCCCTGGCGAGACGACATGGCGGCCTGGGGCTTGGGCGCGGCGATTGCGCTACCGCTCAAGCCGAGCGCCGGGCCCGCCGGTGTCCTGAGTGTGTATTCCGCGCACAGCGGCGATTTCGACTGCCAGGTCCGCGAATTGCTCGAACGCCTGGCCGCGAACCTCACGTTTGGGCTGGACAAGTTGCACCTCGATCGCGAGCGCGAACGCCAAGCGGAGGAGATTCGCCAGCTCGCTTATCACGACCCGCTCACGGGGCTACCCAACCGACGCTTCCTGCTGCAGCAGTTCCAGCAGGATCATATGGGCCGCATGGCCGAGGGCGAAACGCCGAAGGCCGCCGCGGTGCTGTTCATTGATATCAACGATTTCAAGCTGGTCAATGACGCGCTGGGGCATGTGGCGGGCGATAACATGCTACGCAGCGTCAGCCAGCGCATTCAGGGCACCCTGCGTGAAGGAGACTGGGTGACGCGTCAGGGCGGTGACGAGTTCATTGTGATCATGATGGACCAGCCGCGGCGGCCGCCCGGCCCCGAGGACGCAGAAGCGAGCGTCAAGCGCCTGGCCCAGGCCGCGGAGACGCTGGCCGCGCGGATCATCCAGATTCTGCGGCGCCCGTTCGATATCGAAGGATTCAGCCACCGCATCGGTGCGAGCATCGGCATCAGCCTGTTCCCGCACTATAGCGCGGATCCGGAGTCGGTCATCAGCCAGGCGGACGCCGCCATGTACCAGACCAAGCAGGCCGGCAATGGAATCGCCTTCTATTCCCCGCAGACCGCCCAGAGGCGCCAGCGGCGCTTCACGCTCGAAGCGCGCTTGCATCACGCGTTGGAGCACGAAGAATTCAGCCTGCACTATCAGCCGCTGTGGGAGACGGCGACCGGACGGGTCGTGGGCGTGGAGGCCCTGCTGCGCTGGCAGGATAGCGAAGG
>NZ_JBQDYF010000038.1:0-5556 GCF_052044135.1 Salinisphaera sp. RV14 | reverse complement strand
GTGCGACGGGGCTTTTCATTTGGAGCCTGGCGGTGACCTACTCTCACATGGGGAGACCCCACACTACCATCGGCGCTGAGCGGTTTCACTTCCGAGTTCGGAATGGGTTCGGGTGGTTCCCACACGCTATGGCCGCCAGGCAAACTGGAACAATCGGGTTTGTAATCGAACACTGCCTTGGCTCTGCGCAGAAGCGCTTGAGCGTTATATGACCAAGCCTCACGGGCGATTAGTACCAGTCAGCTGAATACGTTGCCGTACTTACACACCTGGCCTATCAACGTCCTCGTCTCGGACGACCCTTAAGAGCTCTCAAGGAGCTAGCGAGATCTCATCTTGAGGTGGGCTTCGCGCTTAGATGCTTTCAGCGCTTATCCCTTCCGTACGTAGCTACCCGGCAATGCCACGGGCGTGACAACCGGAACACCAGAGGTACGTCCAACCCGGTCCTCTCGTACTAAGGTCAGATCCTCTCAAATCTCGAACGCCTACGGCAGATAGGGACCGAACTGTCTCACGACGTTCTAAACCCAGCTCGCGTACCACTTTAAATGGCGAACAGCCATACCCTTGGGACCTGCTTCAGCCCCAGGATGTGATGAGCCGACATCGAGGTGCCAAACTCCTCCGTCGATGTGGACTCTTGGGAGGAATCAGCCTGTTATCCCCGGCGTACCTTTTATCCGTTGAGCGATGGCCCTTCCATACAGAACCACCGGATCACTAAGACCTACTTTCGTACCTGCTCGACCCGTCGGTCTCACAGTCAAGCACCCTTTTGCCTTTACACTCGTTGCACGATTTCCGACCGTGCTGAGGGTACCTTTGCACTCCTCCGTTACTCTTTAGGAGGAGACCGCCCCAGTCAAACTACCTACCATACACTGTCCCTGATCCCGATAAGGGACCCAGGTTAGAACCTCGAACATTTCAGGGCGGTATTTCAAGGGTGGCTCCACGCCGGCTAGCGCCAACGCTTCAATGCCTCCCGCCTATCCTACACAAAAATATTCAAGATCCAGTGCAAAGCTGTAGTAAAGGTGCACGGGGTCTTTCCGTCTTGCCGCAGGACCACTGCATCTTCACAGCAATTTCGATTTCACTGAGTCTCGGGTGGAGACAGTGTGGCCATCGTTACGCCATTCGTGCAGGTCGGAACTTACCCGACAAGGAATTTCGCTACCTTAGGACCGTTATAGTTACGGCCGCCGTTTACCGGGGCTTCAATCAAGAGCTTCGCGTAAAGCTAACCCCATCATTTAACCTTCCGGCACCGGGCAGGCGTCACACCCTATACATCCACTTACGTGTTAGCAGAGTGCTGTGTTTTTAGTAAACAGTCGCAGCCACCTGGTCTCTGCGGCCCCTTTCAGCTCAGACCGCAAGGGCCTTCACCTAACAGGGGCGTACCTTCTCCCGAAGTTACGGTACCATTTTGCCGAATTCCTTCACCCGAGTTGTCTCATACGCCTTAGGATTCTCACCTTATCCACCTGTGTCGGTTTGGGGTACGGTCTGCTTAACCTGAAGCTTAGAGGTTTTTCCTGGAAGCCTGGTATCAACTGCTTCGCGCCCTTGGGCACTCGTCATCGCTTCTCGGCATTAGCCTTCCGGATTTGCCTGGAAGACCTGCCTACAAGCTTAAACCGGGACAACCATCACCCGGCCAGCCTAACCTTCTTCGTCACCCCATCGCAGTTAAGCGAGGTACGGGAATATTAACCCGTTTCCCATCGACTACGCCTTTCGGCCTCGCCTTAGGAGCCGACTCACCCTGCGCCGAATAGCGTTGCGCAGGAAACCTTGGATTTTCGGCGGGCAGGTTTTTCACCTGCCTTATCGTTACTCACGTCAGCATTCGCACTTCCGATACCTCCAGCAAACCTCACGGTTCACCTTCACGGCCTACGGAACGCTCCTCTACCACTTGCCATGAATGACAAGTCCGCAGCTTCGGTGCATGGCTTTAGCCCCGTTATATCTTCCGCGCGGGCCGACTAGATCAGTGAGCTATTACGCTTTCTTTAAAGGATGGCTGCTTCTAAGCCAACCTCCTGACTGTCTGTGCCTTCCCACATCGTTTGCCACTTAGCCATGACTTGGGGACCTTAGCTGGCGGTCTGGGTTGTTTCCCTTTCCACTACGGAAGTTAGCTCTCGCAGTGTGTCTCCCGTGCTTAAACTTGCCGGTATTCGGAGTTTGCCTCGGTTTGGTAATCTCTTATGAGACCCCTAGCCGAAACAGTGCTCTACCCCCGGCAGTCATACACGAGGCGCTACCTAAATAGCTTTCGAGGAGAACCAGCTATCTCCGGGCTTGATTAGCCTTTCACTCCTATCCACAGTTCATCCCCTAATTTTTCAACATTAGTGGGTTCGGGCCTCCAGTCGGTGTTACCCGACCTTCACCCTGACCATGGATAGATCGCCCGGTTTCGGGTCTACTCCCAGCAACTCGTCGCCCTATTAAGACTCGGTTTCCCTACGCTTCCCCTATCCGGTTAAGCTTGCTACTGAGAAGTAAGTCGCTGACCCATTATACAAAAGGTACGCCATCACCCATCCGAAGACAGGCTCTGACTGCTTGTACGCACACGGTTTCAGGTTCTATTTCACTCCCCTCACCGGGGTTCTTTTCGCCTTTCCCTCACGGTACTGGTTCACTATCGGTCGACAGAGAGTATTTAGCCTTGGAGGATGGTCCCCCCATGTTCAAACAGAGTTTCTCGTGCTCCGTCCTACTCGATTTCACTTCGAATGCCCTTTCGTGTACGGGGCTTTCACCTTCTATGGCGTGCCTTTCCTGGACACTTCCACTAGAACAATCGAAGCTTAAGGGCTGCTCCCGTTTCGCTCGCCGCTACTCAGGGAATCTCAATTGATTTCTGTTCCTTCGGGTACTTAGATGTTTCAGTTCCCCGAGTTTGCCTCCCATGGCTATGTATTCACCATGGGATACTTGCCTCGCAGCAAGTGGGTTTCCCCATTCGGAAATCTCCGGGTCAAAGTCTGTTTGCCGACTCACCGAAGCTTATCGCAGGCTGCTACGTCCTTCATCGCCTTCTGTCGCCAAGGCATCCACCGTGTGCGCTTGGTCACTTGGTCATATAACCTCAAGCGCTTCCGCGCTCAAAGTCTATGAGCAACTCATATATTCTTCGCTAAAAGAATACAGTGTTCGATTACAATCCGATTGTTAAAGAGCGGTGATCGAAATCACAACAAACGATCAATCGTTTGTTCTGATCTCGAATGGTGGAGCTGAGCGGGTTCGAACCGCTGACCCCCTGCTTGCAAAGCAGGTGCTCTCCCAGCTGAGCTACAGCCCCAGGGTCATGTCGCCTGAAAACTGGTGGGTCTGGGAAGATTTGAACTTCCGACCTCACCCTTATCAGGGGTGCGCTCTGACCAACTGAGCTACAGACCCAAAGCTATCGCGGCAACGCCGCCATGACTGACCGCTAACGTGTAAGTGACTTGTGTGGGCACTCCCATGGGACAACGTAAAGCCGTTCTCTAAAGGAGGTGATCCAGCCGCAGGTTCCCCTACGGCTACCTTGTTACGACTTCACCCCAGTCATCGACCACACCGTGGTGACCGTCCTCTCCGAAGAGTTAGACTAGCCACTTCTGGTGCAGCCGACTTCCATGGTGTGACGGGCGGTGTGTACAAGGCCCGGGAACGTATTCACCGCAGCATTGCTGATCTGCGATTACTAGCGATTCCGACTTCATGTAGTCGAGTTGCAGACTACAATCCGGACTGGGACAAGCTTTATGGGATTGGCACCCCTTCGCAGGTTCGCAACCCTTTGTACTTGCCATTGTAGCACGTGTGTAGCCCTGCCCATAAGGGCCATGATGACTTGACGTCATCCCCACCTTCCTCCGGTTTGTCACCGGCAGTCTCCTTAGAGTGCCCAACTTAAGGCTGGCAACTAAGGATAGGGGTTGCGCTCGTTGCGGGACTTAACCCAACATCTCACGACACGAGCTGACGACAGCCATGCAGCACCTGTCACTGTGCTCCCGAAGGCACTCCTCTGTCTCCAGAGGATTCACAGGATGTCAAGGGCAGGTAAGGTTCTTCGCGTTGCATCGAATTAAACCACATGCTCCACCGCTTGTGCGGGCCCCCGTCAATTCCTTTGAGTTTCAACCTTGCGGCCGTACTCCCCAGGCGGAGAACTTAACGCGTTAGCTGCGACACTGATCGACTATGTCAACCAACGTCTAGTTCTCATCGTTTACGGCGTGGACTACCAGGGTATCTAATCCTGTTTGCTACCCACGCTTTCGAGCCTCAGCGTCAATATTGGCCCAGAAGACTGCCTTCGCCATTGGTGTTCCTCCACATATCTACGCATTTCACCGCTACACGTGGAATTCCGTCTTCCTCTACCATATTCTAGTCACGCAGTTTCGAGTGCAATTCCAAGGTTGAGCCCTGGGCTTTCACACCCGACACACGCGACCGCCTGCACTCGCTTTACGCCCAGTAATTCCGATTAACGCTCGCACCCTCCGTATTACCGCGGCTGCTGGCACGGAGTTAGCCGGTGCTTATTCTGCAGGTACCGTCAATACGCTCGGTGTATTAAACCGGCGCTTTTCTTTCCTGCTTAAAGTGCTTTACAACCCTAAGGCCTTCTTCACACACGCGGCATGGCTGGATCAGGCTTGCGCCCATTGTCCAATATTCCCCACTGCTGCCTCCCGTAGGAGTCCGGGCCGTGTCTCAGTCCCGGTGTGGCTGATCATCCTCTCAGACCAGCTACTGATCGTCGCCTTGGTAGGCCGTTACCCCACCAACTAGCTAATCAGACGTAGACTCATCTTTTAGCGCGAGGATAGAAGAGCCCCGCTTTGCTCCGTAGAGATTATGCAGTATTAGCCTGGGTTTCCCCAGGTTGTCCTCCACTAAAAGGCAGATATCTACGCTTTACTCACCCGTCCGCCGCTCGTCAGCAAGGTGCAAGCACCTCCTGTTACCGCTCGACTTGCATGTGTTAGGCCTGCCGCCAGCGTTCAATCTGAGCCAGGATCAAACTCTCCAGTTTAATTACTTCTCAACTGGTGCACGATTGATCCAATCGTGCGAGTCATCCCAAGCTTGTTGCTTTGGATGCTCTATAGGGCTTGGCTTAACGCCACCCCACAGGAGCACCCACACAAGTCACTTACAAGTTGTTAAAGATCTGCCATCTGCACCGATCAAACCATGTTGCTCGATCTGCGCCTGAAGCGTTGCAAGAGCGCGTATTCTACGCCGTTCCAACACCCTGTCAACTGCTTTTTCGATTTCCTCGAAATCGCCGCTGACCCACTTTCGGTACCGCCCCAGGGCGGCCCTCCAGTCTGCAACAAATCAACCGAATCAAGCAAATGCTTTTTTCTTCGATCCGTCGCCCCAGCCCGCCGATCCGCCTTCAACAAGACGTCCCGGAAAACTGCCCCGCTCCGCTCTCAACCCCGGCGCCGTGGCGCCTTCAAAAAGGCTTGCTGCGTTGCGAGAGGGCGCATTCTAGACCTTCGCCGATACGTGTCAACAAGTTTT
>NZ_JBQDYF010000037.1:0-7403 GCF_052044135.1 Salinisphaera sp. RV14 | reverse complement strand
AGATTGGCTTATCGGTTATGCCGCCGGAAGGATGGGGTTGGTGGACCGTTTACGTTAGGCTGGCCATCCAGCATCTCATTGTTCCGTTTCCGCCACGGACCGCTTTTGGCCGATCGCGACCCAAAGCGGACCCTTGGATTATTGGCTTACAAACCACGATGCCATTTGAGACTGGGGCGTGCGACGCCGCGGAAATTAATTGCTGTTGTCTTCCCGCCTCATAATGCGCGGTACTCCAAAGCACATGGCGTAGTTCGTTGAAATAGCCCGCGGCTCGTTTTTCAGCTAATTCCTTGTCCGACGAAGGGAACGTCAGGCAACCGGCGTCACAAAGTCGTCCCGCATCCGGAAGGCGGCGGAGGAACCGTTCTCTACAAGCATGTCGAGCACGCAAAGAATGGCCTGGCGCAGGGCCGGATCGCGCTTGAGTTCCAGCGGTCTTGCGTAAACATGCCGCTGGAGAAGAACTTCGAGCATGAAGACGGTGTTGGAGTCCAGCAACATAGCAGCTGGCCTTCCGCGCCCGAGCGCGTTCGCGATGCGCACAAACGCAGCGGGCAACGATCGCTCGCCGATGTGGTAGAGGAAGCGAACATAGCTGTCCAGTACGATCCAGGCCGGCGGCAGCGCCTCGAAGAGCGCGTCGACGTTGTGGGCGTAGCCTTCAAGACTCCGCCAGTGACGGACGTTGTCCTTCCACCACGCGGTCAGGAAGATCGTTGACAGCACCTCGCTGCCGTGGGGATGCTCCCTATCCAGATGCGCAAGCCACTTAGCGCGTTTGACTCGCTCGGCAAACAGGTTCCATAGGAACCAGTAATGCGGCGTATTGGGGTTGCTGTCCTCGCTGCTTGTGAACCCCTGGATGACGTTGTGGACCTCGCGCGGATGCCGGTCAACGGCTTCGAGGATCGGCTGCAGGACTTGCTCGGCATCGGCATCTGACGCGCGCATCGCAAACTGCTGAATGCGGTCGGATATCGCCTGCTCCCTGTGAAAATTCCTGTCGCGCCGGTCGGGAGAACGATCGTGCTCACGGTTCCAGCACTCGACGAGGTCTTCGCTGGCGCGCCGGTGTGCGGTCACGGCCAGAGGCTCGTTGGGAATCTGGCCTAGGATCGAGAGGATCTTCGGGTGCGCCTCGGCTCCGAATACCTCATTGATGGCGAACCTGACGTGCGCATCTTCGGCGATTTCCCCTTCGGTCCAGAACCGTCCGCGAACGTCTGCGGCCGCGGCGGCGGAGATTGTGTCCGGCGTGCGCCGCTTGTCGTAACGCTTCTTCTCCTCGGCCTTCCAGTCGCGGTCGGCAAGGGCGGCCTCGGTTGCGATGGCATTGACGGCGCGCAGGGCAAGATCGGGGTTCGCGGCCCATACCTCGTCGTTCATGCCCCAGATGGCGTACCAACGGACCTCATCGATCGGATGGGTTAGCGCGACAATAAAGGACTGCCGCACGCGCGGCGTCTGGGCTTCCGTCAGGGGCTTGGAGAGCAGCAGAGGCACGACGAAGGCACAGGGGCGATCAGCCAGCATCGAAAACCGCTGCATGCGGTCGATAGTTCCCCATTGGTCCGCGTGTCTGGAGATTTCGGAGCAGATGACATCGATACACCACTCCTTCTCTTCCGACCACATCTCGTCCCAGTGATCGCGGACGCAGACGGCAGCCACAAATCCCGGAGCGTTGCGGCTGTTGTCGGGATGCTCCGCGGTGCGGTCCATGCCCTGGACACTCGTCAGCTTCTCCCGCCACCGCGCAGGGTCCGCAGAGCCATCCTCGCGCTGGAAGATCTGGAGGCCCCACATGTAAACACCCACACGGGCATTCATCTCGCCCAACCGCCTCTTATTTTCGTCAACTAGTTGCTGAACTTCCGGAGCCGGCGGCTTGGGTTCGAGGCGGACGTGACTCTTCAGAGATCCATCGCCGTTCTCTGCCGACGTTTCGCCCGTTACGGGCTGGTCGGGGGCCACGTCGTATTGACGTAAGTCCATCCGGTGAATGGCGAGCTGCCATGTGAGGGCTTGCCTGTTGCGTTTGTCCGGCGCTGGCAGTGCTGCGATGTAACGGTCGATGATGGCATGCGCTCTCGGAGCTAGAGGGCCGAGTTGCAGGTTTGCAATGGCCGCCTCAAGGTCGTGCTGGCGGTGCGGCAGCCCGTTGGATTCCCTCCTTTCCTCTTCGTAGATCTTGTTTTCGGCGCGGAGAGTCGGAAACAATCCCGGGAGGCTCGAAGTTTGGTGCTCGCCAGCCATGCGGCTGCGATCGATCTCGATGTAGTCCTGCACCGACAGCAGCACCAGAAGGGCCTCGCCTGACCGGTGAGGATGGGCGGTCGCCACGCTCGCGACAACGGCTGCGAGCGCGGCGGAATCGCTGCGCTGGAGAATTTCGAGCAGTACCGCGTCGAGCCCCTCGGGATGGGATTTTGCGTAGTCGAGCAACCACTTCTCGAAGGCCATCAGTAGCGACTGGAGCGGATAAGGCCCGACGCTTATCCCGCGATAGAGGCCCCAGAGACGCGGATTCACCCATTGCTTCCGCGTGGCCCCGTCGGCAAACGTGAGCTCGACTTCCCAGGCGGGTTCGAGGCGGTCATGGAGACGCGGATGCGCATACCACTCGGCGCTGTGGTTGAAGACCTGGATCAGGAAGTCGAGGCCCTTTCTTGGATGGTGCGTGACCAGGTTGATCCACGGCCCACGGAAGGCACTGGCAGGGAAGAAATTATGTTGCAAGTGTTCCTTGATGCCGAAGTAAAGGTCGACGTCGATGGATGAGCGGCCATAGGGTTCCGCGTGCAGATATTCCTCCGTGGCGAGGAAGGTATCCAGTGCGACTGAGATCAAGAGGTCCGGAAGATCGCGCGCGGCGGGCGCACCTTCGAGGCTTGCAAGGAGGATGTCGCGGAATTCGTCTGCGATGGGATCAAGGCGGCGTCCTTCCTTGATCTGCCCGCGCAGGACGGCTTCGAAGCTCACGGGGTCGGCTTTCGGGATCTTGGCAATCACCTTCAAAATGCGTTGGCGCGTGTTTCCTCCCCTGTAGTGGTCAAAGCGCGGGAGGAGCCAATGGGCAATTCCGGCAACATGTTCGGCCCCGTCGATGCTAGGTGCCCACCAGCTGACGCCGCGCACGGCATCCTCGATTAATGCGAGAAGCAGAGGTGCGTCTTCCGCTCCGAAACTGCCAATGTTGCGGTGCACCAGTCTCACGACGGTTGCCCAGACCGCACCTTCCGGCACGCTCAGGATCGAGCTGTGGCCGCGCACGTCGGCAAGCCACGCGGGCGACGTCACACAGGCGACACGCAGGAGGTGGATGACCCGCTTGAGGATCGCACGGTCGTTGGCGAGCAGCTCGGCCTCGTGCCGCGTCAGGAATTCCGACGCCGACGGTGCCTTGAGCAGCGAGACTAACGTGTCGTCGCGGAACTGAGCGGGCACATCGGCCTGTGCGATGGCTGCGCTGAACAGCCGGTCCGCTGCGGGTGCGTCGCGGTCGACCAGTTCGGCAACCCACTTCCGGTACGAGCGGCGCACTGCAGGATGCGGCCCTATCGCTGACGACAATGCCTTGAACGCCGTCTCATCCGTAAGGTGCCGTTCCTCGATCCATTGCAGGATGGCCCAGTCCTCAAGGACGTCGTGCGCCGTCGCCACGAGCAAAGAATTGTCGTCGGGCGAAACAACGAGGGAGTCCTGTTTAAGGAGAGCGATGGCTGCAGCATTGAGTCCCGTAGCTGGCACGTAATCCGACAGGGCACGCGCCCTGCTTACTGCCAGCTCCTGCAACGCCTCTTCGCGATGACGCGGCATGCCGTCTGCCGGATTCTGGTCCGCGCGCACGATCTGCCGCCAGAAGACAGCGCGGAAATCGCGCTCGTTCTCCGGAAGCGGCCGTCCCGCATCCCACGGAATCTGCAATGCCTTGTCGATGAAGTAAGGGTTGCGCAGGATCTCGCGCAGGGCGGGGTTGGCGAGTGGCACTGCCAGCGACGGAAAGGCGGCCTGGGTCTCCTGCAACTCGGTGTCGTCAAGCGGCGAAACTTCGATGACCGCGTAGTCAATCCCCGCCGTCTGGAGAAAGCTGGCCTGGACCTGCTCCACGGAATAGTCGCGGCAGGTCATGAGCATACAGAGGCCGTCGTCACCCTGGGCGAGCGTCATGAGGTCGCTGAATGCGTCGCGCGTCGGTTTCTCAAGCAGGCGTTCGACGCTCTCGATCACGAGCACCTTGCGGCCCTGTGCGCCGAGGATGGCCTGAAGCTCTGTGGCGTGCGCCGGAATCTGGCTGTTGTGGAGTGTTTCGTCGATGTGGGGGACGGCGAATTCTTCGACCCGGAACCCAAAAGCGAAGAATTCGCGGGAGAGAAAGGCTACCGCCTCCTTGCCGATCACGGATTTGCCGCTGCCGGCTGGCCCTGTTATTAGGACGACCTGCTTCGCCTCGATGGCCGCAAGCACCTTCTGGACAATGCCGGCGCGACGCAGGTGAAAGGCCGGCCCGATCGTCGTGCGGATCTTCCGCAGAACGAATTCCGTGTGGTTCTTCAGTGCCGTCAGTACGCGCCGCTCGTTCGCGCCCACCTCGCCGTGCGCCTGGACGAGACAGGCTGGAAGGTCGGCGCGTTTCAGACTCCGCGCGGCCGGTTCGGCCTCGCTGGCAAAGGCCAGGAGAGCGTCCCACGCAGACGTTGCGCTGGCGACGGGATCTGGATCGGTAGACTTGAGGGAGAGTAGCGTCTTTATGTGGGCCTCGGTCTGGCACGTGGAGGTATGCAGGTCAAGGCTTAGGACGTGCAATACGCACAGGAAAGGCCACAGCGCTTCGGCGGTGACGGACGTCTCTTCCAGCTCACTGACGATCTCACAAAGCTGGTTGCACTGATGGACAGACTTCTTGGAAATAAATCCGTCGAGGGAAAGCCGTCTTTCGAACTCCTCGCCGTCGGCTGCGCCTCTGGCGCAGTCGAGTAACCCGACAAAATTTTCCAGAAGCGTGTTCGTTCCGCGCAGCGTCACGAGGACAAAACGGTCGTGCTCAGGATTAAAGGGGTCGGCCTTCTTAAAATCCTTCCAAAAGTCGCCAATAGCCTTCTTGCACTCTTCGTCTGCGGCACTAATGGTAAAACTGCGTTTCACTTGCCCGACAAGCCGTGCTTCCGCCTTATCCGCGTGCGCGCAGACAACCAGGACGTCATCCGTATTGAAGCCGAGATGCTCGGTCTGGAAATGGACTTCGGTAACGCCAGTATCAGTCAGGATCGGCGGGATGCTACGCACCAGCAGTTGCGCCAGCCAATACGCCGCGACGTGTTGTTCGAAGAAAACGCCCTCGCCACCCGTGGAGATCGGGCTTGAGACTCGTTTCTTACTTTGACCATTCATACACTTCCCCGCGCAATCTCACCATTCCCCAGTAGAGCATAGGCGTTCAAGCCTCACTTAATGACGCCGCCCGCAAGTGGCGACGCACCCCCACTCACTTCAACACGCACGACGACTTGACGTTTTATTACGTCGATGGTGCTCCTAATGATGGTCCGCTTTTGGCCGAAAGCCGCCGTCCGATGACTTTCCTTCGGGTTATCCCCCGTTACCGGCCACGCTAACTCAAAAAACCGATCGGGCGCTTCGTACGACCGCCAGTACTCTCGTGATCGTCGAGCCGAACTCGGATATGATCGCTACTCGATCGAGCCATCGCCGCCTGCCCCATCGTGCTCATCAGAACGCGTCGGATTTCACGCGCGGCAGCCAACCAGACAACGCGGCCTTCACATCGGCCCGCAGGCTCGGCAAAAACGTGTGCGCCAGCCGCTCTCTTGATCCAGCAACGCCTCGTATACCGACTGCGCGATCGCCCCCACTTATTCCGTCGACGGCTTGTCGATCTTCAGCGATCTTGTTGGCTCTGGTAGTGCGTCAGGATCATTCGAGATCACCCACCACAGGATATGTGACGCATCCAGACCCGCGCCGATGTGCTTGTCCTCGAATACCCTGGCCGCAGCAAAAAGCGGGCGGTCACCGATGAGCAATTGAAGGTGATCAGAGGCGTGCCCAGCGCCAATACCAGGTAGGACGTCCCGATACCCGGCGCACCATCCAACAGCAACGTAGGCCATCGCAAGACACGTGGCTCGGCCAACAGGCAACGTATGGCTCGCTTCGGCATCGCAGGCTGCTTTCAGTTGTACGCTGTCGAACAAGGTCAGGGTCGCAATGGATGAGAGGTCACCGAGGCACCACGCGTCTTCGTTCACCTTGTAGACCTCCGGGCTCATGGCGACACCTGCAGCCCACCGGAACGGTGGACAGCGGGCAAGATGCGCTTCACGAGATCACCCTGCTCTGTCCGGGCACAGCGCCGCCACGCCGGCGACTCACGGAAACTCTGGGCGCGAATGTCGGCGCCGGAGCTGAGCCGGTCGATGTAGCGGACCAGATCGGTGAGCAGTAGCGGTGAGGCGCTGCTGGGGCGGCCACAGGGTCGCGCCGGCGCGAGCATTTCGCGGAGTCCCGCGCCGCCCTCGGGCCAGTCGCGATCCAGGCGCCGCAGGAAGGGCGCCAGCACTTCGAGGTTCAGGGCTTCCTGGGTCACCCCATAGATGGCGTGTCGGTTTTGCCCAGGCGATCTCATGATGCGTATCTTGGCAACGTCGTGAAGCAATGCGCCGATGACGGCGAGATCGCGCTCATGTGCCGGCAAAACGTACGGTGCCAGGGTCTCGGCCATTTCAGCGCATTCGACGCTGTGCATGAGCAGGCCGGCGTCGACGGCGTGATGATGCAATCGACTCGCCGGGATGCAGAGGAACGGCTCCGATATCGCCTGGCTGGAAAACAGCCGATGGGCCAGCGATCGCATGTGATGACAGGTCAATCGATCCAGCAGTGCGATCAATCGGTCGAAGGACTCGAGTCCGTCGACGGGCACCCAGGTCCTCGACATCAGGTGCCAGCTTGGACGGTCGGGCTTGAGGACCCGCTCTATTCGAGCGGCGTCGATGCGGATCATGCCGCTGGGCGATCCGATCACTCGGCCGGCCATGTGGACGAACCGGGTTCGGACGTCGGTCAGTCCGGCAAAGCCGTCACTATCCACCGACAATCGACAAAGCGCGAACCCGGTCGCGTCCGCAATCGTGACCTGCGCCCGGCTGCCTCCCGGGTCAGGCGCTGCGGGTTTGACGGCGATGAGTCGGTAGATACCGGACACGTGGGCACCGCGCTGGCCGGCAAGATGGGCGATTGAGATCATGACTGCCCCTCCTCGTCCATCCCGCCGTTGATGGCGTTGGTGACAAAGCGGTCGAATGCGCTGCCGTCGCGCCGGGTCAGATTGGGGACGTAACGGGAATAGACGCGGAATAGCATCTCGGTGGTGGTGTGGC
>NZ_JBQDYF010000036.1:0-11663 GCF_052044135.1 Salinisphaera sp. RV14 | reverse complement strand
TGGATGGGACTTCAAAATCAGCGGGTTGCAATGGCCAGCCTGGCTGCTGGCCTTACCTATGAGCCGCAATTAGTGACGCTATTTTATTCGCCACTATTTGATATTAAATTACTCAACAAGACGCTAATCCCTCTCTTATCAAGCATTTCATAGTACTATTTTGCGTAGCGCCTTCCTCATTCACGCTGATCAACGCTACTTGAAACCGCGGATCAGGCTACGCAAATTTCAATCCAATGGGCTCAGAGCAAACCCGCCGAACTGACCGTATAGCCGTCTTTGCTGAGCAGCACGGCATCCAGGTCGTGACGAACAAAACCAACGTCCGCGTCTCACAACTGCCCTACCCGGCACTGGCGGTGATGGCGGACGGCAATGTGCCGAAAGGCGCGCTCGTTGCTCGCGAAATTCGCCGATCGGTTGAGGCACTCGATCACCTCTATTCCGATGAGGAAATCAAGCGCCTCGAGCAACTGAGCCAGCTGGCCGATACCTTCCACGCCGAGTTCGAGCGAGATCCCTCACGAGCTCAGGGCAGCATGCACCCGCTCGCAGGCAAGCAGGGCCTGTCGTACTTCCATGGCGCATTTGTTCCGCGCCGCGGCGAGCATGAGGGCTTGAGAATACTCCGCTCGCTGCTGTTGCGGGTCATATCAGCCGGCAAGTTGGGAGCGGCCGACAACGCGGCGCGCCGGATTCGCGACGTTCTCACCATCGACCCGACGAGACGATTTGACGACCATGGCTCCGGTCGTCTCGCCGAGCAATGGGAGTCAAGCCTGGCTCCTGAAGCCCTGGCGCTTCTGCTAGATCCCTATTTCGAGGGTGATAATTCCGCAGCGGAGATATTCTCACGCCGGGCGCTTAGCACCGCTCCCAAGGCCAAGCAGAGACAGCGTGACAAACCGCTGCCCGAACTCCCAGACGACACGCCCGAACCTGCACCGCCCAGCTCAGACGGCCCGCCTCGGACTGACGGCCCTTTCAAACCGCCACCGTCTGCAGCCCCGCCCCAGCCGACCCATCCAGGCGGCCTCTCCGGCATCCGGCATTTCGAGCCGCCGCCAGCCGCACTCGACGCGCCACCCCCGGAAGAAATTCCCTATGAGGACCTCGAAGGTTTCCAGCATGTCCTCACACTCGATTTTTATCAGGACGAGGATGAACCATTAGAGGTCGACTCGGGTGAGAGTCTAAAAACCGCGGCATTCGAGTTCGAACAGGCGACCCGACATCATCTGGAGGGCGCCCTACTGCCCGATACCGACCGCAGCCTGACCACTGCGGAGTCCGCGCTGGTTTGGCGTCACCTGGCCGAACGGATGGATGAGCCGGCTAAACAAGATGCTCTGGCCGCCACCGCGGTAGCCTGTGCCGCCCTCATGTTGGTCACGGGCCGACGACGGGACGAGTGCATCCATGCCATCACGAATTTCCTCCTCGACACGCGCAGCGCAGTGCAGGCCGCGCTTCGCATTGAGCAAGAGACCTGGATCACCACGATCCCTTTGTTGCCGCCACTGCGCGATCCGCCCGCGCACTGGTTTCATACGGTTTCGTCGGAACTCCAGCTGCCCCTGCCCCGAGCGCTATCTCTGGCCCTGACCCAGTTACGCGACGGCATGTCGGCCGCCAAGATTGCCGCCATCGGCCAAAGCGACGACTGGCAAGACGCCTGGGCCGCGCTACGAAAGCAACTCCGGGCCACGTGCCCCCGTTTTACGGAAACCCGCTGCATCCACACGTTGGCGGTTCAGACGTTTGTGCAAACGGGCCACCTGCGCGAGGCGCAATGGCTGTCCGGATCTTCGCTCGAGCACTCCATCGCGTCGGGACACTATTACGCCACGCCCGCTCAACGGCTGGCGTCGATTTATCGCGATACCCTCGCCTGTCTCGGCATACGGATCGAGCCCGGGCAGGATGAAGCAAGCGAGCTGATCGGCGCGCCGCGCGCCGCCATCAACTGGGCGCGCGCCCGCGATGCGATCGAAGCGATCACAAATCGCGCGGCGGAATCCGTCTGTCTCACCAAAGCGCCGATACCGACCGTGATCGACGGGGTCAGCGCTCTGGGTTTTTATCTCGCGCTGCTGTTCGCCGCCTGCACTGCCCACCGAAGCACCGCATCGATTGGCCACATCACGCGTCGGGCCTTTCTGGTCGGTCTATCCGATACCGGACGATGGGGCCTGGCACTGGTCGCTGACAAAACAACCCACCCGCAGTTGGACGCGCGGATCTGCGCGTTGCCCGCGCTGTTCACCGAGCAGTTTGCTGCGTATATCCGACAGCTGGAGCGGCTCGAAAGACTCCTGGGGAAGAAGCAAAATGCCGATGACACGCTGTTGCGCCGCGTTCGCGGCGCCTTGAGCGGGGACGGCCCGTTGTGGTTCGCCGCTGTCGGTACGGCGTCCGATGCCGACACCCGGACTATTGACCGGCACACACTGGCGCAGGCCTGGCCGGAATGGGAAATCCCACTGCCGCGGCTACGACACCTGTTTGCGAGTCACGCCGATCATTTTGGCCTGGCGGGGTCGGATATTGCTACCCAGATGGGACACGGCATGGGCGGCATGCTTTTTGATGCCTGTGATCCGGAATCGCCGGCCACTTTCGCCGCGCGCGTTGCGCCCAACCTCGAACGGTATATCGAGGCCCTGGGATTTCGCTCGATTGGCCGGGTGCGCCGGCACGATCCGCCGAACGCACTCGCGCCTGTCAGCCTGGAATCGCTGCTCTCGGCGCATGGCGAGTTGATGGCGGCGCAGCGCGATCGGCGGGGACGCCAGCTGCCCGAACCGACCGACGACGAGCAAACGCGTGGCAAGGCACTTATGGCTGCGTTCGAGGCCGACCCCGCTCTGGAGACCGATTCCGACTGGCTTGTCGAACCCTCGCTGATCCAGCAGTTTCTCAACCAGACGACGAGCGAGAGTCTCGGCGTGCAGCAGGTGGTGCGCCGCGCACTGGCGTTACTGATCACACGCCGACGCGAAGCCGCGAAAAGTGCCGGAAAAAAGCGGCGACCATTCATCCCGCCGATTCGGGCCCCGGACAATAGCTACAGCATATTCAGCATGCTGCATTTCGATGCGGCACGCTGGGCCATTGCGCTGGAAGACCGGGCACTGTCAGTACTCGATCGCGGCCTGAAGAGTCAGGACGATGATGCAGTCCTTGCTGGCGCCGCGATACTGCTGGCGAGTTACGGTGCCGGCGCCACCTCGGATCGACTCCTTCATTTGCTGAATCCGAATCTGGCGCTGCATGCCTTCGAGCGCTTCGACGCGGGCATGGTGGCTGAGTTGCCCTTGATGGCATCGAGTGCAAAGACATCCGGCGATCACGAGTGCCAGTTGCTGACCGGCGATGTGGTCGCCCTCGTGACCGGCATTCGTAACCGCCGAACTTCGCCGCCGACCCCGAAGCAGATTGAAACCGCGCTCTCGGCACAACCCGAGTTGAGAGACCTGCTACCCAAACCGCAGACTGGCATGCTCGCCCGTCTGCTCACGGTGATCGGCCTGGCTCGCCAATGCGTTACTCCCGGCACGCGGAGTGCCTGGGAACGAGGCGAGCTCGACAGCGTCGGGCCGTCCTTGAGTCGACTCGCCCCGCTGTTTTCTGCGTCGGCTGAGCCCGCGGTGCCGGTGCCGGCAGCCCCTTCCGACGACCGGTCGCCGGCCGATGTCCCGGAAACGCCCGGCCGTCGCAGCGGCATGATTGAGTATCGCCGACTCAGACGCCTGGCCCATGAACTCGCCGTTGGCGGGCAATTCACCGGGACGCGGCATCGGCTGGTCGAACTCGGCCAGGAGTTTGCTCTTCGGTTTGGATCAACCAGCGTGATTTCATTGCTGGCCGAGTTCGTCATCTATCTGCGACAAGAGCGCGGCCTGGCCGACAGCACCGCCTACGATTACCTGACCACAATCGGCGCGCGGCTGATACGGGCCGTTGGCGCCGGCGATGTCCACGCCATTGAAACCGAGGCCCTCGAGCAGGCCATCCGCAATATCGCGGTGTCACTGCGCTCTGGAGACGAACGCCCCGACGTCGGCGCCGTCGCGCCCGCGTCGGCCTACTTCTCGGACATTCTGGATCGGGCGGGCGTGGAGCTTGATCTATCGCGGGCCTTCGATGGATTGACGTTCAGCGGGGGGCGACGCCCCGGTTACTTCGCGACCCAGACTGAAATCGATGCGACGGAGTCCCGGCTGGCCATGGCGACCGATCGCGCGCTCAATACTCTGTCCGTTGATTCGACGGCTGACACCGCAACGATCGCCGAGGCCGGTGGGCTTATCCAGATGGCCACGGGCCTGAGGCTCAGCGAGGTGGCCGGCCTGCTGGATCGTGACCTGAGTCTCGATTCCGACGTGTCGGTGCATGTACATCCGCTCAAACGGCGCCGACTCAAGAGCACCGCCAGCCGGCGCTTGGTCCGTGTGCCGATGAACGAGGAACGCCGCGATCGACTGCAGGCGCTGCTGGCACGATTGGGCACCCGCGCCGAAAACACCGGCGACCTCTTGCTCGCGCCGGACACCGGCACCGCGGTGCCGACAATGGCCCGCGTGATATCGAGTGCATTCCGGGCGGCTGCCTCGGAGCGAATCACCGGTGCTGCCGCCCGGGGGCACATCGCCCGACACAACGCAGCCACCGCTGCGGTACTGGCCACCCACCCGCAGCCGACCACGCAATCGCTCCGGGGGCTCGCGCCCCTGGCCCACGGGCATTCGAGTCGTCAACGAATCGAGCGACTGGGCAAGCTACCCGCGCGGCTGAAATTCCGCTACCTCTCGAGACAACTCGGCCACGGCACGCCAATCACGACCCTCATCTGGTATGCGCACGCCCTACCGCTGCTCCATGCGCAGACCACGCCCTGGCAGGGCCTGACGCGCCGGATTGAAGCAGGACTCCTGGCGCAACGCCCAAGCGATATTGACCGGTGGCGCACGCACCGCGGTGGACCTCTTGTTGATGGCAACAGCCCATTTCTTCTCCGCTTCAGCCTGAAATGGCTCCCGGCGCAGTTTCACCCACAGGTCGAAGTCGTCGAGGACGAGCACACCCAGCAGACGCCGGACGTTTTTGATCTATCGACGCTAAGTTGCGAACTGGCCGCCTGCGTGGCCCTGACCGTGCGGGAGGGCATTCGCGAGTCCGACGCCGCACAGCATTGGGGCATCGCGGATCGTCACTACCAGGCGATCGCCAAACGGCTCAGCGAGTATGACAAAGGCCATCATTTAGGCTATCTGACCGGCCGGCGAATCAGAACCCGCGTACATCCGCGCATCCCGCGCAGTCACGACCTGCGACAAATGTTCAGGCGCCTGGACGCACTCCTCGACGACGGCCAGCTCTCCAGCGATGCACTCCACCGATGGGTCCTGCATCAACTGTCCAGAGGCGGTCCCGAATTCGTGTTCGACGCCGAAAACAGGTCGCTCGCCGACGTGCTATGCGCTCACCCACGGATCAGCGAGAATCTCATGGCAACCGATTCGGCGGTTCTGGACGTCGCACCCTCCGATAGACAGCTGGTGCTGCTCGTTTCGGCCGTCATCAGTTGGCTCCGGCGAAACTGACGGGTAGAGCGTGGCTATCCGGTTGGCTCAGGGACCGAACAAACTTGGCCAACCGGTCGGTGATCGATCACTCGAATCCGGGCGTGGACAGGAACGGGGCCTCGAGCGCGGGCTCACGCATCGATGGTGCCACGACGTAGCCTTTGGTGTGGGCAGGATTTTTTCCCATGGGCCGGATCGTCGGGCGATGACTCGGACATCGGTGGCGCAGGCGTTGCCGCCGGCGGCCGGTGATCCGCCCGCCCGTTAGGCGGCGCCATCCGCGCATGACACCTCTTCACCGCGCGAGGGGAGCCGCCCTCTCAAAAAAGGGTTGCTCGCACGCTCGGCGGTATCCCCTGCACACCGGATGGGAGTGCACCATCTGTTCTGTAAATTGGCCTGAGCCGGAAAGGTGACAGGCCACCCGCTATTCTTTCGTTGGATTCATTGGACGTGAATGACGAAAGGAGCAACGAATGGCCTGCCAACGACAGGATAACGAAGCCGTGGCTGCAGCGGAACTGATCGCAGAACGTGGCCTGGAGGGACTGGGAGATGCGGTGTCGATGCTGATCAACGAAGCGATGCGTCTCGAGCGGGAACGTTATCTGGGCGTGTTGCCGTTTGAACGCAGCCCGGAACGGCGAGGCTACGCCAACGGCTACAAGCCCAAGACGGTCAAGTCACGGGTCGGTGCCCTCGAGCTAGCCGTGCCCCAGGTGCGCGAAGGCGGCTTTTATCCGAGTTCGCTGGAGCGTGGGCTGCGTTCCGAGCGAGCCCTGAAACTGGCCCTGGCCGAGATGTATGTCTCGGGCGTCTCGACGCGCAAGGTCGCACGCGTGACTGAACAGTTGTGCGGCTTCGAGGTCTCGTCGACCGAGGTTTCACGCTGTGCCGCGGCGTTGGATGACGAGCTGAGCGCATGGCGCGAGCGTCCTCTGGGCGCCTATACCTACGTGGTACTGGACGCCCGTTACGAGAAAATGCGCCACGGCGGCACCGTCGTCGATTGTGCCGTGCTGCTGGCCATGGGCGTGGATGCCGAAGGCAAGCGCGCGCTGCTGGGCGTGTCGGTGGCGTTATCAGAAGCCGAGGTGCATTGGCGGACGTTTCTCAAAGATCTCGCGGCTCGCGGGCTGCACGGCATCAGCCTGTTTGTGAGTGACGATCACGCCGGTCTCAAGGCCGCTCGCGCGGCCGTGTTCCCGTCCGTGGCCTGGCAACGCTGCCAGTTCCATCTACAACAGAACGCTGGCCACTACGTGCCCACCCGATCTCTGAAGAAACCCGTCGCCGCTGATATCCGAGCGATCTTCGATGCCCCGGATGAAGCCGAGGCGAAGCGGCTGATCGAGCGCTTCATCCGAACCTACGAAACCAAGGCCCCGAAACTGGTGCAATGGGCGGAAACCGCCTTGCCGCAAGGCCTGGCAATCCTGGCGCTGCCGCGCCACCACCGCAAACGGCTGCGTACCAGCAATGCTATCGAGCTCGTCAATCGGGAGATCAAACGTCGTACCCGGGTGGCGACGCTGTTTCCGAACGAGGCCAGCTGTCTGCGGCTGGTGAGCGCCGTGGCCATGGAAATCTCGCAGGATTTGAATATGAGCGAGGACGAGAACGAATAGACGATTACGCCAACGTCAGAATCGCGAATTTACAGAACGGGTGTTGCTTAATCCACCGGATCCCGCCCCGGCGATGGCGCTGATGGCGCTAAAACCATTGGAACGGCATCGCCGGTGGCAAACCCGAATTGATCTCGCTTCATTCGGGAATTGTTCCAGTCCCGCCCACAGACCACGCGTCGGAAAACTGCTGTAGCAGCGCAGTTCGCTCGCGCTCGCCCAAGGCCCGCGTGAACGGCGAGCTAGAGCGCATATCGCACGCATAGTCTGATTCGGCCACCAGCAAGTCGATCAACGCACGCTTGTCATAGTCCGCGAGCACGCGATCCCATTGCACCAGCCACCAGGCATTAGCGGGCGTATTGGAACGATGGCGGTCCAGAAACGCTCGGGCCTTGGCGATCTCGCCCGGATAGTCGGCTTCCACCTTCTTGGCGATCGCGCGATGCAGGTGGAGGGATTTGGCGAACTCGCGACGCATGGCTGGGCTATAACAGTGAGAGGAGGGTGCGCCCCTTTGTCGACACGATGGCCGGAAACGCGACGGCATGTCACGCATATCTCAGTTTATGCGCTTGAAAACACGGCGAGTGTCACAAAGACTGACTAAACAGCCACGTCATGCTCAGGCAGCGGTGCCGTAGGTCAGTGCCAGCAGCACGTCGGCAACCGCCTGGAAACCCGCTCCCGACTCTATAACCAGTTCAATAGGCATATGACGATCAAGCAGAGGATGCCCCATCGTCAAGAACCGTTGTGCCTTGCGTTCGTTGCGAAAGCACTGGTTTGTTTGCACGAAGATACGGGCCGCCCGGTAAATTTTCTCGCTTTCATCGCGCGTAAAATGTGCGCCGCTACTGACCCGGCGCTGATAGGTCCGATCGGTCATGATATAGCGGCGAAAGACCACAGACGGAATGCCAATGGTCGTCGCCACGTGCTCGATCACGTGAAGCGGCAACCCGTGCTTGAGTGCGTCGTTCAGATACAGGCAGGACGCCGGTTGGGTGTCTCCCAGATCCAGCATTTCGCAGATCGTTCTGACTTCCGATTTGAATGCGTGCATTGCACTATTATACGAAATGCGACGCGCTTAACATATCACGCCATTTGGCCCGAGCATCGACTGACACGGGCTGAGCTTTCTACATAATCAAGACGGGTGATTACATTCGCGAAGTTGTTAGACTGCGGTGAAAAGAAAATCGACGGCTGCCATCAGGTCGTCGCGATACGCTGAGAGATTTCCGCATGGCTCGGAAAGCTCCCTGACCGGAACCGATGCCATTTCAGCCGTGGACAGAAAATACTTCTGTCCTTCGACCGATACGACCGGATTAAGGCGTTGTATTGCCGGCTGGCCTGATGGTTTGGAAACGACCAAAGGGGCCATGAGGCGAGTCGCCAAAGTGCTCAACATGTCATGTTGAAGATCAACGATGATGGGAGCCCACTTGCGCGATTCAGGATTAGGATTCGGGTAGAGATCAAACTGCGGCACGGCCAGAAATCAAAAGCTTCTGTAGGCGGACAATGCAGCGCCGTGTTGCTCGATATGCTTGTTATATGCCTCGATTGCCCCGCGATTATCAGCTAGCCAGGCTTCTTGCTCGCGGCGGCTGATCTCCTGCTCAAGCGAGGCCTCGAGTGTCTGAGACAGATTGAGTCCGAGGCATTTAGCCTTTTCCTTCAATGACCTGCGAATTCGCAAATTCACAGGAGATTTATCCTCAGTGCTTCTTTCCACGTGCATGGACACCACCACCGTTTAACATGCGCCTAATCTATGCGCATAGAGTGCAAAGCGCAAGTGCCGTAATGTTCGCGTTTATTATGCCTCTCTACAGCTATTGACCGGATCTGGGGCCTTGCTCTGATCTGCCGGTGTCGCTGGCTTCGGCATCGCGCATCACCAGGTGGGTCGAACGACTGGGCCGATCGAACGCATGCGCTTGGATAAGGGTCGCCATAGCGGCACTGTAATCCACCATGGGCGTCGCATCGTGCAGGCGCTGCGCGGTTTCGATCACACGGTGTAATGACCTCGGGTCCCCCGTACGCGAGAGCAGGCGGACGGCGGCGAGATAGTCGTGGCTCAGGATGCTCGGGATGACGACGCGGGTCAGCCCCGACCGTGATAACTCGGCGTTCATGAACAGGCGAGCCAGACGGCCGTTCCCGTCCTCGAACGGATGCACTTCACTGATGAGGTGGTGCAGGAATATCGCCCGTGCCACGGGATCTCTAACGGCGCGGCCGATCTCGAAGCCGGCCTTGAGCGTGCCCTGCACCTGTTCTGGCGCCACGAAGCGATAGTCGCCGACGCGATTGGGCCGGATCTTGAACGCCCCTGGGCTTATGCGAGGCCGGGCACTGAATAGGTCACGATGCCAGTGCTTGAGCTGATCGATGAACTGGGCTGTATTCTGGGGTGTGCGCATGGCTTGCCACGGCTCCTCCACCAGGTTGTACACGCCCAGGATATCGTGGGCATCGGCCCGACGGGATTCGGGGATCTCGGCGTCGAAGACAATGGCCCGTGCTTCGTCGACTTCAAACGCTATACCTTCCATGCGGTTGGAGAAATACGACTCGAAAAAGGCCGCATGCCGCCAATAGGCCCACGCATCGGCGGTCTGATCAAATGACGGGCGCGGGATGCTGGCCGTTGCGAGGCGGTTAAGTGCCATCGTGAGGGCTTCGAAATCGGCCACACGAACACCGTCGATCGGCTCCGATCGCGCTTGCGCGCGAACCGTCGGCGCCACAGGCTCGGTGCCCGGAGGAGATCCCTGCACCTGCAGACCGCTGATGATTTGATCGAGTTGCCGGGCTTGCCTTACCAGGCCCAGCGCGGGGGCGATCGCCCAAGCGCGCTCGCGGATAGCCCGCCATTCGGCTTCGCCCCGAAGGATCGCCCGGTGCGCCAAAAAACGCTCTACACCGTCGGCGCCGACACTTCGCGCAATGACATGACGGGTCCGCGAGGGCACCAGATTTTCCAGCAGGAACCGTTCGACGCTGGCGGCATACAATGCGTCGCCCATGCGCATATCATCGGGTAGCGGCCCATGGCCGGGGATCGTCCGGAATGCCAGTCCGGGAAGTGTCCGGCTCGCCGCGTCATGGGTGATAAAAAGCGCGTCCCGTGTCCTCAAGCTGCCCTCGAGGGCGGTGCGATAACCTACGACCCCGCCGGGGTACAGCAGGCCGGCAATCTCATACGCGTGCCGCCGAACCACAACACTTAAAGGCTCATCAAGATACGAGGTATAGAGGGCAGTCGTGATCTCCCGCAACCGGCCGCGGCGAGCCGCGCGCGAAACGCGTTGGCGGGTGGCGGCGTCTACGCCAACCGTCGAAACAAAGGCTGGAAATGCGGTGCTCATCATGTCACAAAAGCCGTGCTAACGAGGCCATGATACCCGCTGACGTCACGAATCACGACTTACATATAGCATTCTGTCACAGAATGACTGTTAAGCGCTGCCGGGCAATATTCGACCGGGCGCCGCATCAAGCCACACGGCCATCTACCGATCCCGCGCGCCCACGATCTACGCCGCGTCTTTCGCCGCATCGATCAGGCACTGGAGCCGGGCCATTTAGACAGCGACGTGCTGCGCCGATGGCTATTCCGCCAACTGCCCGCCGACAAGCGGGAGTTGGTATTCGACGAGACGATCGGTCTGGCCGATGCCGTGCGACGTCATCAAAAGAGCGACCCGACCAGGCGACAGTCGACGCCCGGATAATCGAGCCGTCGCCCCCATCGGTCCCTGCTGCTGATCGCGGCCGCGATGAGTTGGGTACATGACAAACTGACGGGCGAGCCATCGTCGTACGATGAAATTCGAGAGTTCACACCCTGCCTCATGCTTGCAGCTGAATGAGCAAGAATTTTAAAGCTACCTTTAATTATTAAAGCTAGCTTGTTTGCTTTTACTAATTTACACCCTTATATTTTTAAATAGCACTCAATAAGCCTTGGCTAAAAATGTCTGAGCGATCTGTCGCGACGTATTATGTCCCGCCTCGACACTACAAGGATTTTCGGCGTTCTCTGGCCGAGATTGAGCGCGATGTCTGCCCGATTGCTGCCAAAGCAGGGCTCAAGATCCATCGTATCGAGTCGATTTTCGACCCGGCGGATCCGAATATCGCGACCGGCTTTGAAATTGAAGCATCAGCCGGAGAAGACGCCGATGGAAAGCCAGCCAACGCCAGTTTCTTACCGCTTAAAGATGTGCTTGCTGCCGTCGTCGATGGGGCACGACAGAGTCTGGTAAACCGAGAAAAAACGCTCGACGCCCGCGAGCGGAAGATCGCCGAACTTTCTGATTACGCAGAACACACACAGATCAACGGGGAGGTGCACGCCCCGCCGGCGCTTATCCGACGTCAACTACTTTGACCGGTTTGATGACAATTAGAATGGCCGGTCGAT
>NZ_JBQDYF010000035.1:0-13003 GCF_052044135.1 Salinisphaera sp. RV14 | reverse complement strand
GAGATTGGCTTATCGGTTATGCCGCCGGAAGGATGGGGTTGGTGGACCGTTTACCATCCCGGGCTCCCACCACGAGTTCGTGCCCTGCCAGGGGGCCACGCCGGACGAGAACTGGAAGAGCTCCCTGAAGATGCAGGAAACCGGCGTGCCGAGCCAGCAGAACCTGCAGGAACTGGTCAATCGCGGCGGTATCACTGCGCCCAAGGGCCCGGCCGGTTCGCTGTTGTTATTCGAATGCAATGTGCTGCATGCCTCGAACGCGAACATGTCGCCCTGGCCGCGTTCGAACCTGTTCTTCGTCTACAACAGCGTACACAACGTGCTGGAGGAACCGTTCGCGGCCAAACGGGCACGACCGTCGTTTCTGGCCAATCGGGAAACCCCGGAACCGCTGCATCTGTACGACCCGTATGCGCAACTGCGCTGAAGCCGGAGCGAACCCGAACACGTCCAGCAGTAACGCCGGTCCGAGCGCCGGCGTTTTTTTGACATCACCGGTGGCGGGCCCGGTGGGCGCTGTTGCCCGGCCCGCCGCCACGGCCGGCTCGTGTCCGACGGGGCCGGGGCCTTGGCGCCGGCCTGCCCGGCTACAGGCCTGACCGTGTCATGCCGTTGGCATGCGCCGTCGTCGGCGCATGCGATCCATGACCAGATAGATCGCAGGTGTCGTGTAAATCGTGAGCAGCTGCGAGACGATCAGGCCGCCGATGATGGTGATGCCCAGCGGGCGTCGCAGTTCCGAGCCGGGCCCAGAGGCAATCAGTAGTGGTACGGCGCCCAGCACGGCCGCCAGGGTGGTCATCGTGATCGGGCGGAAACGTTCGCGGGCCGCTTCGAAGATGGCTTTTTCCGGTGTCCAGCCGCGCTTGCGCTCGCCTTCGAGCGCGAAGTCGACCAGCATGATGCCGTTCTTCTTGACGATGCCGATCAGCAGCACGATGCCGATCACTGGCATGAGCGAGAGCTCGGTGCCGGTCAGGTACAGGGCAAGCATCGCGCCCAGGCCGGCCGATGGCAGGGTCGAGAGGATGGTCAGCGGATGAATCAGGCTCTCGTAGAGAATGCCCAGCACGAGATAGACCGAGATCAACGCGGCACCGATCAGCAGCAGTTCGTGGCCGGCGCTGGCCGGATTGCTGCTGCCGAGATCGACGTGGATGTCGGGCGGGGCGTGCAGTGCGCCCATCGCGGTCTGGATCGCGCTCCGGGCCACGCCCATGGTGGCCCCGGGCGCGAGGTTGTAGCTGAAAGTTACCGACGGGTACTGGCCATCGTGGTGTACCGACAACGGGGCCGTGCCGATACGCATTGTCGTGACCGCCGACAGCGGCACCTGGCTGCCGTCTTCGGCGGTCACGTCGATGCGATGAACATCGGCCACTTCACGCTGCAGATCGGGCGTGATGCCGAGGACCACCTTGTATTGATTGCTCTCGGTATAGATGGTCGAGATCTGGCGCTGCGAAAAGGCGTCGTTGAGGGCGGAATCGATGGCCGTGGCACTGACATGCAGGCGCGCGGCGGCCGTGCGATCGATCTGTAGATTGACCTGCGGGCCGCCCTCATCCCGATCGGTGGAGACATCGGCCAGCTGCGGTATCCCGCGCAGCCGTGCCAGCACCCGGGGCGTCCATGTCGATAACAGGTTGAGGTCCGGGCTCCAGAGGGTGAACTGATAATTGCCCTTGTCACTGTGATGCACGCCCGTGGGCAGCGCCTGGATCGCGCTCAGGAACGTGCGGGCGTCCTTGACCTGGGCCAGCTTTGGCCGCAGGCGGGCAATGATCTGTTGCGCCGTGGCCGTGCGTTCATCCGTAGGCTTCAACGCCACGAACAGGCGTGCCTGGTTGGCGCCGCCGCGGCTCGATGAGCCGACACTATCGCCGACATGCGCCACCGCCGGGTCCGAAAGCACGATATTGCGCACGCGTTTTTCGATCGCCACCATGCGATCGAAGGAGGCATCCGGCGCGCCCTGGGTGATGCCGATCAGGAGGTCCGCATCGCCGGCCGGAATGAAGCTCTTGGGCAGATGCATGAACAATGCCCCCATCAGCACCAGGGCCAGCCCGGTGACGCCCATCATCAGCCAGCGCTGGTTGATGACATGCCGCAGGCTGGCGCTGTAGACGCCGTTGAGCCAGCCCAGAGCGGGTTCCAGCAGGCGATCGAGCCGGGTTTCGCCGAGCCTCGGCGCACGCCGGATGAAACGGCTGCAGATCATCGGCGTGACGGTCAGCGAAACCAGCGCCGAAACGGCAATCGCGAATACCAGGGTCAGCGAGAATTCGCGCAGCAGCCGCCCGGCGATGCCGCTCATCAGCACCAGCGGGCTGAAGGCCGCGATCAGGGAGAGGCTGATCGAGACCACGGTGAAGCCGATCTGCCTGGCGCCGGCGAACGCCGCACGCAGCGGGCGCATGCCGGCTTCGAGATTGCGGTAGACGTTCTCGATCATCACGATCGCATCGTCGACCACGAAGCCGACGGAAATGGTCAGCGCCATCAGCGACAGGTTGTCCAGCGAGAAGCCGCACAACCACATCAATACCGCGGTGCCGGCCAGTGACAGCGGCACGGTGATGCCGGCGGCGATCGTCGGCACGCCGCGGCGCAGGAACAGCAGCACCACCAGCATGACCAGCGCGATGCTGGCCATGAGCGTGAACTGCAGATCGTCGACGCTCGCGTGGATGGTGGTGGTGCGGTCGGAGAAGGTGGATATCTTCACCCCGCTCGGCACCCAGTGATCGAGCGTCGGCAGCATCGCCTTGATGCGATCGACCGTGGCGACCACATTGGCGCCGCTGGATTGATGGATGATCAACAGGACCGCGGGCTTGCCGTCGTAGGAGCCCGTCTGCAGGCGGTCGCGGGTGCCCGCCGATACGTGCGCCACATCGGATAATGGCACCAGCGTGCCATCGGCCTTCTTGATCGGTATCGCGCGATAGTCGTCCACCGAGCGCAGGGCGCCGTTGGTGGCGATGCTCAGACGACGTCGGGGGCCGTCGAAACTGCCCAGCGGGGTGTCGACGTTGGCGTGGACGATCGCCTGGCGCACTACATCGAGGCCCACGCCCATAGCGGCGAGCTTGCCGGGCTGCATGGCCACGCGCACGGCCGGCTGCTCGGCGCCGGTTACCGAGACATCGGAGACGCCCTGTACCTGCGCGATGCGCTGGGCGATTACGGTGTCGGCGACGTCGTAGAGATCGCTCGGCGGCATCGTTTTCGAGGTGAGCGCGAGGATGAGGATGGGAAAGGCCGAGGGGTTGATCTTGCGCAGATGCGGCGTGCGCGACAGATTGCCCGGCAGATCGGCCTGGGCCGCGTTGATCGCCGACTGCACATCCTGGGCCGCGCCGTCCACGCTGCGGCTCAGCGCGAACTGGATCATGATGTTGGTGGAACCGAGCGTGCTCGTGGAGCTCAGCGCGGTGACGCCGGGTATGGCGCCCAGGCGGCGTTCCAGCGGGGCGGCAACCGTGGCCGCCACCGTCTCGGGACTCGCGCCCGGCAGGCTGGCGGATACCGTGATGATCGGCAGATCCACCGATGGCAGGCTTGCTACCGGCAGGTAGAGATAGCTCACCGTGCCGAGCAGCAACAGGCCGAAAGCCAGCAGACAGGTGCCGATCGGGTGCCGTATGGACGGAGCCGAAATATTCATCGCGTGGCCGGCTTCGGTCAGCGGATCGGCGGCGCCAGGCCGCGACCGCGTTGCTCATGGTTGCCCAGATAACGCCCGACGCGCGAGCGCGCGAGCCGGTCCTTGACGCCGTCCATGTACAGGTAGATGACCGGTGTCGTATAGAGCGTCATCACCTGCGACAACAGCAGCCCGCCGATGATGGTCACGCCCAGCGGCACCCGCAGTTCCGAGCCCACGTTGTGTGCCAGCGCCAGGGGCAGGGCGCCGAGCAGGGCGGCCAGCGTGGTCATCATGATCGGCCGGAAGCGGCGCAGGGCGGCCTCGAATATCGCCGCCTCCGGCGCCAGGCCGCGTTCGCGTTCGGCATCGAGCGCGAAGTCGATCATCATGATCGCGTTCTTCTTGACGATGCCCATCAACAGGATGATGCCGATCAGCGCGACCACCGACAGGTCGTAGCCGAGCAGGGACAGCGCCAGCAGGGCGCCGACGCCGGCCGAGGGCAGGGTGGTGAGGATCGTGAACGGATGGATGAAGCTCTCGTAGAGCACGCCGAGCAGGATGTAGATGACGATGATCGCCGCGAGTATCAGCCAGGGTTCGACCGCCAGTGACCTGGCGAACTCGGCGGCGCTGCCGACGAACGTACCCTGGATCGCGGCCGGCATGCCGATCGATTGCTCGGTATTCTGGATGGCGTTGATCGCTTCGCCGAGCGAGGTGCCCGGCGCCAGATCGAAGTTCAGCGTGGCCGCCGGAAACTGTTCCTCGTGCTGGATGGCCAGCGGCGCGGTCACCAGATGCGTGTTGGCCACCGCGCGCAGCGGGACCTGGGCCCCGTCGCTGGTGGGCACGTACAGATCCGACAGCACGGAGGGGTCGGATCGGTAGCGCGGCGCCGCCTCCAGAACCACGCGATACTGGTTGGCCTGGCCGAAGATGGTCGAGATCTGGCGCTGGCCGAAGGCGTCGTAGAGCGTGTCGTTGATCGACTGCATGGTTACGCCCAGCCGTCCGGCCGCATTGCGGTCCACATCGATCTGCACGCGCTCGCCGATGTTGTCGATGTCCGACGAGATATTGCGGACCCGCGCTACGTGCTGCAGCGCCGCGGTGAGACGGTGCGACCACTGGGTCAAGCGGCCGGCGTCGCTGTCGGTCAGCACATACTGGTATTGCGTCGGCCCGCTCGTGGTGGCGATCTGAATGCTCTGTACCGCCTTGAACACCACATTGACGCCCGGGATGTTCGCCACGCGCCGGTTGAGGTCGTCGATCGTGGTGTCGATAGCATCACCGCGATCCGCCTGCGGCTTGAGCACGATCGACATACTGCCGGTGTTGGGCGTGGCGTTGCTCGAACTCACGCCAACCGTCGAGGTCACCGCGGCGACATCGGGGTCGCGCCGCACCGCGGCATCGACCCGGGCCTGGATCTTTTGCATGGCATCGAACGACACCGACGGGTCGGCACGGGTCTGAGCGGTCAGCAGACCGGTGTCCTCCTGCGGCAGGAAGCCCTTCGGCACGAGAATGTAGAGCAGTATCGTGAGCGCCAGCGTGGCGATGGTCACCCATAGCGTCGCCGCCCGGTGCGCCAGCACCCAGCGCAGGCTGCGCTGGTAGCCATCGGTCAGGCGGGTCACGGCGCGGTCGGCCGCGCGCGCCAGGCGCCCGGGCTCGCGTGTTTTCGTCGACAGCAGCCGGGCGCACATCATCGGCGTCAGTGTCAGCGACACCACGGCCGAGACCAGGACCGACACCGACAACGTCAGTGCGAACTCGCGGAACAGGCGCCCGACGATCCCGGGCATCAGCAACAGCGGGATGAACACGGCGATCAGCGACAACGTCAGCGAGATCACGGTAAAGGCGATTTCGCCCGAGCCCTTGTAGGCGGCCCGCATCGGCGACTCGCCCGCCTCCAGATGACGCACGATGTTCTCGATCATCACGATGGCGTCATCGACCACGAAGCCGGTGGCGATGGTCAGTGCCATCAATGAGAGATTGTCGAGCGAAAAACCGGCGAACCACATCACCCCGAAGGTGGCGATCAGCGACAGGGGCAGCGCGACGCCGGCGATGAGCGTGGCGCTCACGCTGCGCAGAAACAGCAGCACCACCATCACCACGAGGGCCACGGATAGCAACAGGGTCAACTGGACGTCGCGCACCGATGCACGGATCGTGCCCGTGCGGTCGGATACGATCTGCATGTTCACGCCGCTGGGCACGGCTGAGCGCAGCGCCGGAAGCCGCGCCTTGAGCGCATCGACGGTCTGAACCACGTTGGCGCCCGGCTGACGCTGGACATCCAGCACCACCGCCGGCGTGCCGTTGAAGTTGGCCGCGACCCTGTTGTTCTCAACGCCCGAGACGACTTTCGCGACGTTGTCCAGACGCACCGGCGCACCGTTCTTGTAGGCGACGATGACGTTGCGATAAGCCGCGGCATCGGCGAGCTGATCGTTGGCGCCGATGGTGTACGCCTTGACCGCGCCCGAGAGCGAGCCCTTGGGCTGGTTGGTGTTGGCCGCGGAGATCGCGCTGCGCAGGGTCTCCAGCCCGAGCCCGTAGGAGGCCAGCTGCGGCAGATTGGCCTGGATGCGCACCGCCGGGCGAATGCCGCCCTCGACGGTGACGTGCCCGACCCCGCTGACCTCGCTCAGGCGCTGGGCGAGCAGTGTGTCGGCGACATCGCTGAGGCGTTCGATCGGCAGGTTCTTCGAGGTCAGTGCGATCGTCAGGATCGGGGTGTCGGCCGGATTGACCTTCGAGTAGCTCGGCGGATAGGGCAGGTTGTTCGGCAGATTGCCGTTGGCCTCGTTGATGGCATCCTGCACGTCCTGCGCGGCGGCATCGATGTCGCGCCCGAGCACGAATTGCAGCGTGATCTCGCTGCGGCCCATGGCGCTGGTCGACGTCATGTTGGCCAGGCCCTGAATCTGGCCGAGCTGGTGCTCCAGCGGCGCCGTGAGCAGACGCGAGACGGTATCGGCGCTGGCGCCGGGCAGGCGCGTGGTCACCTGAATGGTCGGAAAATCCACCTGCGGCAGCGACGAGATCGGCAGAAAACGATAGCCGAGAATGCCCGACAGCAGCACCGCCAGCGCCAGCAGCGACGTCGCAATCGGCCGGCTGATGAACGCGTCGGAGACGCGCATCAGGGCTTCGCCTTGCCTTTATGCCGGGTGGGCGCGGCATCGTCGCGTTCGCTATTGTCGTCAGCGCGACCGGAATCCGCTTTGTGGCCGATCTCCTGCGCGGCTTGGGCCGACGGCGAACGGGACTGTGCCTGGCCGGCGTCGACCTTGACCTTGGCCCCGTCGGAAAGCTGCCCGAAGCCGGCGGTGATCACGGCCTGGGCGGGTTGCACGCCCTGGGCGATCACGGCCCGGGTCTCGTCCTGCTGGGTGACGGTCACCGAATGCATCTCGGCCTTGCCGTTCTTGCCGACTTCATAAACGAAGGCGCCGTTCGGGCCTTGCTGGACGGCGGCGACCGGGACCACGGTCGCATTGTCCAGCGTGCCCACCTGCAGGCGGACATTGACGAACTGTCCGGGCCAGAGTTGCTGGTTCGCGTTGGGCAATATGGCCTTGAGCTTGATCGTGCCGGTGGTGGTGTCGACCTGGTTGTTGATCACTTCCAGGTGCCCGGTATCCAGCACCTTGTCGCCGTCGGCGCCGACTACCCGCACGGTCAGCCGCCCCTTGGCGGCGGCTGCCCGGACCTTGGCGACGTCGTCCGAGGGCAGGGTGAACACCGCAGCGATCGGCTGCAGCTGGGTGATGACGACGATATCGGTGCTGCTGGCCGACACGATATTGCCTTCATCCACCATGCGGATCCCCGTGCGCCCGGTGATCGGGGCCACCACCGAGGTATAGCCGAGCGTGGCCCGCGCGCTGTCGACCGCGGCCTGGTCCGATTGCACCTGGGCGATATCCTGGCGCACGGTGGCGCGCGCCTGGTCGGCCTGTTGTTTCGACACGTAATTGGTTTTCGCCAGCTTGGCGTAGCGCTTGAGGTCCAGCCGGGCGTTGGCCAGCCCGGCCCGATCCATGGCGAGCTTGGCCTTGGCCTGTTCGAGATCCGCCTTGTAGGTGGTCGGATCGATCTTGGCAATCACGTCGCCCTTGTCGACTTCCTGGCCTTCCTTGAAATTCAGGCTCAGGAGCTTGCCCCCGACCTGCGGTTGTACCGTAACCGTCTGATACGCCTGAACCGTGCCCACGCCGTTGAGGATCACCGGCACGTTTTGCGTGACAGCCTTGGCCGTCAGCACGGGCACGCCGCCCGCGCCACCGCCGAACCGGCCGTGCCCGCGCGCCGATTTGCCTTGATGCGCCGACAGGCCGAACCAGATCAGTCCGGCCAGCGCGGCCAGCATGAGCAGGCCGACGAACACACGTTTTCTAGTCATCGTCTTTCCTTGCAGGCGGCACGTCGCTCAGAACCGCGGCATTTCCGCATAGCTTTTCGATTGCTTGGCGGTTTTTTGATCCCAGCCGCCGCCGAGCGCCTGATACAGGCTGACGGTGGCGTTGAGCCGGGCCTGACGGGTCTGGGCCAGCGCGTCGCGCGCGTTGAACAGCGTCTTTTCGGTATTGAGCACCGTGGTGACGTCGGTGATGCCTTGCTTCAGCCGCGCGCGTGAAATATCCAGCGCGCGCTTGGCCAGCTTGACCGCCTGTTGCTGGCGTTTTTCCTGTTCGGTGGTCTGGCGAATGTCGGTCAAGGCGTTGTCCACATCCTCGAAGGCGCTGAGCACATCGCTTTGGTAATTGGCCAGCAGTTCGTCATAGCGCCCGCGGCTGACGGCGAGCTGTCCGCGCAGTTGACCGCCCTGGAAGATCGGCTGGGTGATGGTGCCGGCCAGCGAATAGAATTCGTTGAGCGGGTTGAACAGCCCGTTCAGGGTCGCGTTCTGCCAACCGCCCTGGGCGCTCAGATCGAATGTCGGGAACAGGGCGGCCTTGGACGACGACACATCCGAGCGCGCGGCGGCGAGCTGGGCGCGTGCGTGGGCGATATCTGGCCGGCGCGTCAGCAGGGTGGAGGGCAGCCCGGCGTCGATCGACGGCACGTTGATTTTCGACGGCGTCGTGATGGCCAGATCGAGCTGTGCCGGCGCTTCGCCGAGCAGAACCGCCAGCGCATTGATGTTCTGCTGCAGCTGCTGCCGGATCGGTGGAATCGCGGCGAACTGGTTCGCCACCTGCGTCTGTTGCTGCGCGACATCGAGCGCGGTGCCGATGCCGACCTGGAGCTGTGCCTGCAAAGCCTTGAGCAGATCGCGCGCAACGCCGAGGTTGTGCTGCGCGATGCGCAGCCGGTCCTTGAGCGTGACGATGGTGAAGTAAGTAGTGGCAACGCTCGATTCCACACTCAGCGCCACCGTCGCCTTGTCATAGCGGCTGGCCAGTGCGGACTGGCGCGCCGAGTTCAGCGCACTGCGGTTCTTGCCCCAGAAGTCGAGCTCGTAACTGGCACTCAGGGCGGCCTGGTAGTTGGTGCGTGTCGTCGAGCCGGACGACAACACGCTGGTCGTACCGCCGTTGCCGTTGGGTAACGCATACGAACTGCTTTGCGAACCCGCGCCCTGATAGCTGCGGGTGCCCGAGCCCTTCGCGCTCAGACTCGGGAACAGCGGCGCGCCGGATACACGGATCTGCGCGTCCGCCTGGGCGACTCGGGCAGCGGCCGCGGCGATGTTGTAATTGGCGGCGCGCGCCCGCGACATGAGCCGGTTCAGTTCCGGCGAGCCGAAATTCCGCCACCAGTTTGGCGACGGCCATACCGGGGCCTTGCCCGCGGCTCCGCCCTTGTTCGCGCCGCGATATTGTGCCGGGGCGATCGATTTCGGCGTCGGCACGTTCGGCGGCAGAACGCAGCCGGCCAGCGCCAGCAGTATCACCCCGGCAATGGGACGGCGCGTATGCCTGGGCCAGGCACGCAGGAGGGCAGCGACCGCCTCGCAATGACGCCGGTCTGATAAAGCGAAGGTCATGGTGAGGGATATTACAGCGCCCGATATGGCGCGCCGTTGTCAGGGGGGCGCAAGTTTGTCGCAGAGTATGTCGAATACGTCGGCTGACATAAAACGATACAAAGGTGGGGATGGAATAGCCGCGGCCGTTGAATAGGGGCGAAAGAGCGTTCGGTGTCCGCTGGGCGCGCGATCGTGCTCGCTGAACGGGGCTACCTGGTGTCTGGCCAAGGCCGCGCCCCGCGGGCCTGTTTGGTCTGGATACCGCGTTTGGCGTCCCGACGCCGGGGTGCGCGCTTTGAATGCGCGCGAGGGTTGACCGAGATCAAGCGGCCGGCGGGCTACCTGGCGCATGGTCGCGATTCAGGAGTGAGGTCGCTTGATCGAAGTTACAGGAGATGACCATGGACCTGATGACGTGGAACCCGTTGCGCGAAATTGACGACATGTTCAGGCGCGGCGATGCGCGAGCGCTTGACCGGAACGACTGGATGCCGGCCGTCGATATTCGCGAGAAGAAGAAGGAATATGTGATTCGCGCCGAACTGCCGGGGGTGAATCGAGATGATATTCACCTGACGGTGGACAAGGGCATTATGAAACTGTCCGGCGAAAGACGCTGGGAGCATGAGGAGAAGGACGAAAAGCAGCATCGACGAGAAAGCTTCTATGGACAGTTCGCTCGCAGTTTCAGTCTTCCCGGGAACGCGGATGCACAAAAGATCCATGCGAAGTACCGCGACGGCCTGGTTGAGATTCGGCTTCCGAAGACCGCTGAAAGCGCTGTCGAAAAAACAGAGGTCGTGATCGAGTAATCTTGCCCCCACACTGCGGCTTGGCGGCACGTTGTCGCGGTTCTGTTTTGGCTTGCTGCTATTTCAGGCGAGCTCGTGCCGCCGTCCTTTTCCCGCTGGACGAGGCGTCCATGAGCCTCCACGAACCAACGGCCGCGCCGGATTGCGGCGTGGCGGCGATTCCCGGGCCCGGGCAGGATGACTCGGCGCTAACGCGCCTCGCCCTTCGGGCCGGTGGCGCTGCGCGCCCCCGTTCGGCCTCGCGCTGCGAGGCCGTCGAACCTGGCTTGTTATTTGTCGCAGGTTCGAATGGTCTTCGTTTGAGCATAAAAAAAACCGCACATCTGGCGGGTTTTCTATGTCTGGTGCGCCCGGCAGGATTATTCGCGGCTGCGCCGCTCACCCTTCGGGCCCGTGTCGCTACGCGACCCGGTTCGACGAGCGCGCTGGCGCGCGCTCGTCGAACCTGACTTGTCACTTGCCGCAGGTTCGAATGGGCTTCGTTCTGGCCATGAAAAAACGCGCGCTTGCGGGTTCTTAATATTATTTGGTGCGCCCGGCAGGATTCGAACCTGCGACACCCGGCTTCGAAGGCCGGTGCTCTATCCAGCTGAGCTACGGGCGCGTGCTGGCTATTGTAAAAGACCCGGGCATGATCTTCATACTCGTGTGTCGTATCCCACCACGCGAAGGGCAGGCGATAAGGCGGCGGCTTATCCCGTCGCGGCCCGTGCGCGGCGCCTTATCCGGCTCCTCATGTGCTTTCATGGGACAATAGGCGCGCCAGCGTATCCGTTTGCCCATGCGACGAATGCCTTGGCGCCGGCGTGTTGGATCCAATCGGTCCCGTCGCGCGTACGGCCGGGTGCGCACCGCCGCATTTCGTCACGACGTTCGATCGGCATCGCCACACCGTTTTTTTTCGAGGAGTAGTCCATGAATCGTCGATATCTCGCGATCGTACTGGTTGCCGGCACGCTTGCTCTGCCGTCGCTGGCCTCCGCCAATGCATTCGATAATATCAAGCAGAGTGCATCGGGCATGATGAATTCCGCGAATGCCACGCAGAGCGGGAATATTGCCGGTTCGGCGACACTGTTGCACGAGCTTGGCACCGGCTCGTTCAATCTGGCCAGCATGCAGAATGTGGCCGGGGTGCTGGGTTATTGCCAGAAGCACGGCTATACGCAGAGCGCGACGGAGCAGATCAGGAATCGGTTGCTGAGCAAGCTGGGTGGCCAGAGCAAGGCCGCACAGAGCCCCGGGTATCAACAGGGTTTATCCGGCCTGCTTCAGGGCGGGCAGGGCAATCAGTTCAACCTGGCCAACCTGAAGGATCGGATCGGCACCCGCGTGTGCGGTGCGGTGGCCAAACAGGCCCTTTCATCGTTCCTGGGCAAGTAAGCACACGATCGCGCCTGGCACTCACCTGATACCCACCAGGTACTCGGTTCTGCCGGATAATCGTCGGGCCTGACGGGGCAGCCGGCCGGTGTGTACGCTCTCGGGTCGGCACAGCGCGCGGCCGAGACACCCTGACGACGAGCGTCGGCCAGGACAGTATTGAAAGCGGTCAGGCCGCCGATCTCCCCGGCCGCGATTGGCGTCGGGCCGCGGTCGGCGGTCGCCCGCGGGGCGCGATGCGGGGTCAGAAGGGCCAGTGAGGGGTCCAGGCCATGACCAACAGGGTTGCACCCGCCATCAAGGCCGTCGCATAGGGACGTCGATAGTCGAACAGCTTGAGCGCCGTGCCGAACGAGCGCTTGAGGCGCGCGCCTTCCAGGTCGATGCTGAAGCACTCATCCAGCAGTAGATGAATCAGCATGCCCGCCGCCATCGCCATGCCGTGGCTCCACGCCAATCGCGCCGGCTGCCCGAAGCAGCGATAACTCACGGTTGTCGTGGACAACAGGACGGCGGTGACTGCCAGCAGTGAATGCCAACTGGCTCGATGGCGTGTCAGTGCCCTGAACACGACCGCGACCACATCGCGAATTCCGACATACAGCCCGAGGGCGAGACAGGTCGCCCCCAGAATCGAAAGGGAAGGTCGCGCGAGTGCCAGCGCCGACAGGGCCGCGGTAATCGCCAGGACGGTGAAGATCAGCCGGGCCGACCGCGACTTGTCGGCATCGATATCCGGCATGATGCCGCCCAGGGCCACAAGGAGCACGATCGCGGGGGCCTGGGTCAACGGCCATAGTTGCGCTGACAAGCCAGAGGCCGCGATGGCTGCACCCGCTGACGCCGCGACACCGATATGGGTAGTGAAATTAGCCACGGGATGACGGTCATGTACAAACATCCAGTTTATGGCGATGAAAGTGCCGGCGCAATAAGTGCTTAGCGCGGGTTTGTACGCTCGGGGCGCCGTCTTTCCTGTGTCAGCCGCCTCGTCATCCCAGGGCGGCAACTGGGCGTGTCGGCGCGCGCTGGAACACGCGCCGATCGCTCGCCGGCGCCGTGCAGGCCCGCCACGGCGGCGTTTGTGACAGTGTCGTGAAAAAACTTGTTGACACGTATCGGCGAAGGTCTAGAATGCGCCCTCTCGCAACGCAG
>NZ_JBQDYF010000034.1:0-16741 GCF_052044135.1 Salinisphaera sp. RV14 | reverse complement strand
GCCCATGCCCATGCCCATGCCCATGCCCATGCCCATGCCCATGCCCATGCCCATGATCGTGATCGTGATCGTGATCGTGATCGTGATCGCCATGATGATGGTCGTGCGGTTCATGATCGTGATGATGCGAGGCGTCCGGCGCGACCGTTCTCGCCTGGGCGGCATCAGCCAATCGCTGATGCGGGGGTGTTTTCTGGACGGCCATGACGAACTCCGGTGTTACTTCAGATAAGCACGGACGACATCAATGAGTTCGGCCGCGCCTTCGGACCGTTGCTCGGCCGCCAGTGCCTCGGCGGCCACGTGCTCGTGGATATGATCTTCGAGCACTTCGGCCATCAGGCCATTGAGGGCACCGCGCACGCCGGCGATTCGCTGCATGATGTCGCCGCATTCTTTTTCTTCTTCGAGCGCCCGCTCAACCGCTTCCATCTGGCCCCGAATACGCCGCACTCGGTTTAATAGCTTCTGTTTCTCGCGGATCGTATGCACTTTGGTTTCTCGCCGTGGTTCACTCAGATAGTATAGCCCCCTATATTATCACTCGAGCACTGAATCATGACGACGAAGCCCATCGGTGCCCTATGGCGTAACCGCGTCTATCGGCATTTGTTTGCCGCGCAAATCTCGGCGCTGATCGGCACCGGTCTGACCACGATCGCGTTGGCGCTGCTGGCCTACGACCTGGCCGGCGGCAACGCAGGACGCGTATTAGGCATCGCATTTGCGTGCAAGATGGTCGCTTATGTCGGGATCGCCCCGGTGGTTGGCGGCTATGCCCAACGCTTGCCGCGTAAGACGCTGCTGGTGACGCTAGACCTACTGCGGGCCGGGTTTGTCTTGTGTCTGCCCTGGGTGACAGCGGTATGGCAGATCTATCTGCTGATCTTTCTGCTAAACGCCTGCTCGGCGGGCTTTACACCCATCTTCCAGGCCACGATTCCCGAAGTGGTGCCGGATGACGCCCAATACACGCGCGCGTTGTCGCTGTCGCGCCTGGCTTACGAGCTGGAGAATCTGCTCAGTCCGGCGCTGGCCACCGCACTTTTGTTCCTCGTGTCCTATAACCAGTTGTTCATGCTCAACGGACTCGCCTTTCTGGGTTCTGCAGCGCTGGTCGTGACGACCGCCCTACCGGCCGTTGCCGACGAAACGGGATCAATCAATGTCTGGCAGCGGGTATCGGCGGGCGTCCGTCGATACCTGGGCAACCGCAGGCTGCGCGGGGTTTTGGCGCTATATGCCGGGGTGGCAGCCGCCGGGGCCATGATTATCGTCAATACCGTGGTCTATGTGCGCCACACGCTGGGCGGTGGCGATGTGCGGGTCGCGCAGGCCTTCATGGCCTCGGGCGCGGGCTCGATGCTCGCTGCGTTATGGCTACCGCGCTGGCTGGATCGTCATTCCGAACGCTCCGCGATGCTCGCCGGCGGCCTGTTGCTCGGCCTGGCATTGCTGATCGGCGGCCTCTGGTTGCCGGGTTTTGCCGGCTTGCTTGCCGTCTGGTTCGTGCTAGGTATCGGCTTGGGTCTGATCCAGACACCGGTCGGGCGCCTGTTGACTGCGGCCAGCGACAGTACAAACCGTCCGGGCGTGTTTTCGGCCCAATTTGCGTTGTCTCATGCCTGCTGGCTGGTTGGCTATCCGCTGGCTGGCGTGCTGGGTTCGGCGGTTGGACCGCGCCCGACGTTGCTGGTGCTCGGCGTCATTGCGTTGGCGGCCTGGGCCTTAGCTGGTCGTTTATGGCCCTCCGAATGAAGCAGAGGCGATCAAACGTCGACCGACGCACATTCTTTGCGTGCGCCGCCCCAGATGGCCCTGGCGGCATCGGCGTTCATGAAAGCGATACCGAGCCCCGACGATCAAATCGGGCCAGCCGGAGCGCCATACCAGCGTGATGAGGCCCGCGATCATGATCGCAATGTTCGCGAACGCGTCGTTGCGAGCTGATAGAAAAGCGGCGCGGGTAAGACTGCCGCTATGGTGACGAAATCGGACGAGTAAAAGCGCGCAGCCCACGTTTACGGTCAAAGCTCAGAGACCGGTGATGGACAGCAACCACGGTGCAGGTGGTGACGGCGTATTGAATTTCTGCCACGCGGTCCAGAGCAGAGCCATGGTCGGGATCAGTAAAATCGCCGCGAGTGCCATGCCGACGCCGGCCAGATTGCGAACGGACCAGCCAAGCGCGACGACGATCGGGAAGTTCACGATGGTGTCTTCCAGGAAGTCAACGCTGTCGGCGAAAAGCGATACGGAGCCGATGCGCTGGGCCACGACAAATTCCACGCCGAAGTAAGCCAGATTGGCGAGAGCCACGATAGCGACAACGCGGCGGAGGGCGTTGTCCGTTGTTTCGCTCGGAACAAGAAATCATTCGATGAGGGCGTCATCTGTTTCCTTTTGTCAGATAGAAGTACACTCTGACTGGGCGTCAGGCTCATGGCTTCAATTGCGTCAGGATAGAGCCGATTTCGCTAATAATTATTGTGTTTCTCGTTCGGCTCAGATACTTTAAAGAAATGCTGCGCGTTATCGCGATATTCCTGCTTGTAATGCAAGCGCTGGTCGCTCAGGCCGGTGTTCAAGGGATATCGTGTCTGCACAGCCCGGCGGGCAAGTCGCCGCACAGCGCGCTGTCTGCCACTCACGGTCAAGCTTCGCAACCGGATCAGCCGCCTCGGCACGACATGTGTTGTTGCGATGTGATCGGGAGCTGTGCTTCTAGCGCTTTGGCAAGCGATGCGCTCGCCTCCGACATGCCTAGCCCGCATCCCGTCTACCCGCTCGCGAGGATGACGTCGCGTCTGGAGCCTGGCTTTGTACGGCTCCCTTATCGCCCCCCGTCTTTCGCTATTTAACTGACGCTCGGCGACGTCTGTGACGTTGTCATCCGGTTAAATCTAGGCGTCTTGTGATTGTTACCGCAATGAATCGGTCGTAACGACCGGTTCGCGGGATGGTCTGGTCGTAAGGCCGTGGCCAATAGCAACCGCGAGTCGCTACATGAAAGGCGACCCTCATGACCTGTTTCCCTTCCTTGGCCAAGCGGTCCAGCTTGACCGTGCGCGACGTCCTGGCTCCGCTTGGCAACACCCACTCGGATCCAAGTCAGACACGTCGTTGGCCGCGCCGCACATTGAAAACTGGATCACCTATCGAGCCGGGCGCTCCGTGTTCCGAGTGGCATCGGCTGCGATCACGCCGGGGCGGTTCCTCGTCACAGGACCTGGCATATGTCGAAGCATTGCCAGTCGCGTTTCGGCGTCGAATCGGTCACTGCAAGCCTTTTCCAGCAGCTCGTCTTGCGAGCTATAAGCGACTATCAATCGCCCACACCGGCACCGGCTCATCCCGGTAGTGCCCCCTGTTACCGGGGTGTCAGCGGTGACACCGAATCCACGGCGTCATCGCGATTCGGCCCTCGGGTATCGAGCCCTACTCCCCTGACCGATACCCGTGGGTCGTCTTTTACTTCGAATACGGAGAAGATTTTGAAAAAACGTAAGAGCTATGGCGAAGCGCGTCGTAACGGCTCCGAGATCGACGCTGGCCCGCCACGCATGCACGATCAGCAAACGAATACGCAGCGCCGGAGAGTTCTCCAAGCGATGGCCGCCGGCGGCATGTTGGCCGGCCTTGATATGTTTTTGCCCGGCGTCTCGCGGGCGGATGCCATGCGCCGAGCCGGTGAGGCCGCGCGCGTTCAAGGTGGCCCCCCGCGATCCGTGACTCGGGATTTTCATATTCGTTCGGAGTCGATCGCTATCGCCGGAGGGCGAGCAACGGCCAACACCGTCAATCACGGCGTGCCCGGCCCCCTGCTGGAACTCTGGCAGGGGCACAACGCGCGGCTTCGGGTACATAACCATTTAAAGGACGATCTGACATCAATCCATTGGCACGGGCTACTGCTGCCATTCGAATTGGACGGTGTTCCGGGCGTGTCATTTCCGGGCGTTGCCGCCGGCGATACATTCGAGGCTTATTTCCCGGTGCGTCAGCACGGCACTTACTGGTATCACAGTCACGCCGGCTTTCAGGAGCAGGTCGGCCAGCTCGGGCCGATCGTGATTCACCCGGCCGAACCCGAGGCCAATCCAGCCGACCGCGAATACGTGTTGGTACTGACCGACTGGACGTTCGAGGATCCCGCGCGACTGTTCGCCAAGCTCAAGGAATCCAGCGACTACTACAACTTCAACCAGCGCACGCTGGTCGACTTGGTCGACGAAGTCGAACAACAGGGGCTGACCCAAACCATAAAATCGCGCCTGGCCTGGAACAAGATGCGCATGAGCCCGCGCGATATCGCCGATGTCACCGGGCACACTTATACCTATCTGATGAACGGCCAGCATCCAACCGCCAATTGGACCGGGCTGTTCAACGCGGGTGAGCGCATCAAGCTGAGAGTCATCAACGCCTCTTCGATGACCTATTTCAATGTCCGTATCCCCGGCCTGCCGATGACTGTGGTCGCGGCCGACGGCCAGAACATCGAGCCGGTCGACACCGACGAGTTCCAGATCGCGGTGGCCGAAACGTATGACGTGATCGTCCAACCGGCACCCGACAACGCCTATACGATCATGGCCGAATCGATGGACCGCTCAGGCTATACCCGCGGCACGCTGGCGCCACGGCCGGGCATGAGCGCGACCGTGCCGGCGCTGCGCACGCCCCCGACTCGTACGATGGTCGATATGGGCATGCCGATGCAGGGCATGGCGATGAACGACGAGTCGGGTCAGAACATGTCGATGCCGCGACACCACGGCGGGGCGCAGATCACCGCTATGGGCGGCATGGCAGGCATGCAGCACTCTCAAGCGATCAATCGTGCCACAAACCCCGTTGCCGATGATTTGTCGCATATGGGCATGGGCAACTCGGGCCCGGTGATCGCCCGGCATGGCCCTGACAAGCACGGCCCGGGCAATATTACCGTGGCTCAGGCCGAGCGCTATCGGCTGGCCGACCGGCCGACTGGCTTGGCCGACGTCGATCATCGTGTCCTGACTTACAGCCAACTGCGCAATGTCTCGGTACCGCCGGATAAACGCGAGCCCTCGAAAACCATCGAAGTGCATCTCACCGGCAACATGTACCGCTACATGTGGTCGTTCGACGGCCGCGAGTATTCACAGGCCAAGCCGATCGACTTCCCCTACGGTGATCGCATCCGGCTGATACTGGTCAACGACACCATGATGGAGCATCCGATCCATCTCCACGGCATGTTCATGGAGCTGGAAAATCACCAGGGCAATCATCGGCCCTATAAACACACCATCAGTGTCCTGCCCGGCTCGCGGGTATCGTTGCTGGTCACTGCCGATGAACCGGGCCGCTGGGCCTTCCATTGTCATCTGCTCTACCACATGGAGGCCGGCATGTTCCGCGTCGTGCGTGTCGCCCCGGCCTCGGAGATCGATCATGCCTAAGGTGATGCATCAAATCCTGATAGTCGGGTTGGCGTTTGTCATGGCCAGCGCGGCCGCACCGGCGCTGGCCGACGCGCCGCCCGGCAAGGCCAATCCGAACAGCGTTGTGCCCAAGGGCGCCGAAAACGCATCCAGCGGCGCGCCGGCGAACTGGGCGCCCCCCATCCGTGATAATGCCCTCCACAAGTACAGCAGTATCAACCGTCTCGAATACGGCACCGGTAATGCGCCCGACAGCTATCTCTGGGAAGGTCAAGGCTGGATCGGCGGCGATATCAACCGTTTCTGGTGGAAAACCGAAGGCGAAGGCGCAACCACCGGCGGCTCGCCGGATTCGACCTCGTTCGAGGCTGACTACGGACGCGCGATCACTCCGTTCTGGAATGCGCTGATCGGTGCACGCTACGATATCTACCCCGGTAAGGATCGCGCGTTCGGCATGGTCAAACTGCAGGGCCTGTCCCCCCTGTATATCGATACCGAAGCCTCGTTCTACGTCAGCCAGGACGGCGTACCCAGCTTTCGCGGCGAATTTCAGTACGAGCCGTTGATTACCCAGCGCCTTCGCCTAGCGCCGCGAGCTGAAATAAATCTCGGCGCGCGCGATGCCAATTACGGCTTGGGCGGAGGTCTGCAGAGCACCTCGCTCGGCCTTCGGCTCAAGTATCAGATCGTGCGTGAATTCGTACCGTATATCGGTGTGCGCTGGGACAAGAAATACGGCGACACCGCCAAAATGGCTCGGGCGGACGGCGGGACAAGCTCCTCGACAGCCTTTGTGGTGGGCCTGAGTGCTTGGTATTAGCAGGCATCGCGACACCACCGCGTTGCTGATTGATGACGTTGTCCGAACGCGTACCGACGGTGGTCTTGTGCATCACTCGGGTTCGTCGACGTCATTCCACCCGACCCCGAGTTGCCATTTTTCGATATTCGACCCTCAAATCCAATCTCAAAACCCTGGAGTCTGAGATGTCAAAAGTAACCGAGGCAGTCTACCGCTGGCTGGATTTCGATCTTCGAGCGCCGCACGACATTCCAGCGCGAGTCACGGCGTCGCAACAACTGACTTTTTACGGCCTACGGATTGTGTTCGGGCTGATCTGGCTGTTCAACGCGTGGACGGCCTCGGCCAGCGCAAATAAACACGCAATTGCGCAATTCATGGGCCTGTCTTTCGGCTCCTGGCCCGTTCGCGTGATCGGCAACGGTGTTTTTTTGCTGGATCTCATCATGGCGGTTGCACTGCTTTCGGGTCGCGGCATGCGCGCTGCTCTCTGGTTGGGCGTTGTGTATCTGATCGTGATGTGGGTCGGCGTTTCCCATACCGGCGGTTTCAATACCGCCGCCGGCCAGACCGATCCGGGGATCGCGCCGCCTTATCTGATCCTGTTTATCTTGACGTTCGCCTGCTGGCGCCTGAGCCAGGCCGCGCCAGCGAACAACAATGCCGTGGCGCAGGAGCACGCCCGTCTGTGGATCCATGCGATGCGCCTGGCATTCGGTTTTTTGTGGGCCTGGGACGCACTGTTCAAATGGCACCCTTACTATCTAACCCATATGGTCGCCTATCTGACAGCGGCTCAAGATGCCCTACCAGGCTGGGTGGCAACTTACGACCAGATGTGGATCAACGTTATCAGCTTTGTGGGCCCCGTTCTGGTTGGCGTGCTGGCTGCGCTTCTTGAAACGGTGCTCGCCTGGAGTCTCATCACCGGCAAGCTGATGCGATGGCTGCTACCGATCGGCGGCATCTATTCGCTGGTGATATGGTCGACGGCCGAAGGGTTCGGCGCACCATATACAGCCCTTGGCCAAACCGGCATGACCGGCAACATGTTTGGCAACGCCGCGATTTACGCCCTGATCTTTTTCACTTTCATGGCCGTTTACCGTTGGCCCAAGCCCATCACCGCATCCGTCTGATACGTCGTTAACCGAACCACGCAAATTCCGCGGCCTAAAATCATCACCGGATGACAAATATGACTTTCGTTCCGATCCTCGGCGATACGCTCTATACGATCGCCGGCATGTTCTGGAAAATCCTGTGGGCGCTGGTGCTCGGCTTTGCGATCTCGGGCGCCGTCCAAGCGTTCGTTCCCAAACGCCGCATGGTGCAGGTCATGGGGGACGACAGTGCGGCTTCGCTTTTCCGAGCGGGTTTTTTCGGCGCCATCTCATCGTCCTGCTCATACGCTGCGGCCGCCATGAGCCGCAGCGTATTCATGCGCGGCGCTCATATCACGGCCTCGATTGCCTTCATGATCGCGGCGACTAATCTCGTGATCGAGCTGGGCTTCGTATTGTGGTCGTTGATGGGCTGGCAGTTCGTGGTCGCTGAATTTGCGGGCGGCGTGCTGCTAATCATCGTTATGGCGCTTCTCATGAAGCTCGTCGGGCCGGTGAGGGCATTCGATCACGTACGTGAGGCCCAGACTGACGATGATACGGACGAGGATGTCGCTGTCCCGAGCCCGCTCAGCCTTGATGGTTGGCGCCAGGCGGCCGCCAATTTCATGATGGACTGGTCGATGATCTGGAAGGATATCGCCATCGGCGTGATCGTCGCCGGCGCGATGGTGGTCTGGGTACCCGACGCGTTCTGGCAGGCGCTGTTTCTATCCGGGGGCCACGGGGGCGATGTCAGCCTATTGCAGATGATCGAAAACGCACTCGTCGGGCCGCTGGTCGCTGTGGTGAGCTTTGTGTGTTCGGTCGGAAACGTGCCCTTGGCCGCCGCTTTGTTCAACGGCGGTATCTCGTTCGGCGGCGCGCTGGCCTTCATCTACGGCGATTTGATCGTCATCCCGATGTTGCTGGTCTATCGCCAATACTACGGCACCCGACTCGCAGCGATTCTAGGCGCCATTCTGTATATCGCCATGGCGGTGACCGGCTTCGTCGTCGACCTCATTTTCTCCGTCGGCGGTTGGGCGCCCGATTCAAGCGCGGTCGACGTCGGATCGATGGAATTCTTCAGCCTGGATTACACATTCTGGCTGAATCTGATTTTTATCGGTGTCGGGCTCGGGCTCTGGGCTCTGTCCAGGCAAGCCAACGCCCAGTCCCACTGTACCCATCATCACTGATGAAAGCGGCCATGCCGGCGCCAACTATCCGACCGCCATACCTCGATCAAAACCCGAAGGGGGCATCATGAAAGACTCAACAACACATTACGGCCTCGTTAGCCGATTCTTGCACTGGCTGCTGGCGCTTCTGATCATCGCGCAGTTTTCGCTGGTCTTTGTTTTTACATGGATCGCTCCCGAGCACGGGGACGAGCACCATCACCATGAACATCAGGCCGCCAGCCTGCATGAGACGGTGATGATGCTCCATAAATCCGTTGGGGTGCTGATTCTGATGTTCGGCTTGATCCTGATTGCGTGGCGGCTGACGCAGCCCAAGCCCTCGCTACAGTCGGACCCTGCATGGCAACGAATGTTGGCGCGCGTCGTCCATGTCGTGATCTATATGATCGTTATCGCCCAGCCTATTTTCGGAATTTTGATGGTCACGTCACACGGCCAGTCCATACCGTTTTTCGGGCTGTTTTCGATTCCGGCTTTCATCACGCTCGGTGAACAAGTCGGCGCGACGCTCGGGACAGCGCATGCATTTACGGGCTGGTGGCTCGTCTTGATCGCGCTCGGCGTCCACATCGGCGGCTCGCTGTATCATCACTTTGTACGCAAAGATGATGTCCTGAAACGCATGTGGCGCGGCCGGACCGACACATAGTAGGCCGGTCAATCGGAGTGACCAACAACCCGGGGGGAGGGAAACTCCGACATACGTCGATTCGACCCGCCCGATCGCATTAGAACGTCCCCGGGGCAAACCCGGGGACTGATTTAAGCCGCTTCGTTGTAGTGTGTTTCGTCAACAGTTGTTCCGGTCTCGGCATCATCCGGCGACAATTTCCGACTTGGCTCCAATGCCGCCTTGAAACGCTTGAGCCGAAGCGAATTCGTAAGCACGAAGATGCTGGAAATACTCATCGCCCCGGCGGCGATCATGGGGTTGAGCAGCCAGCCCGTGAACGGGAACAGTGCACCGGCCGCCAGCGGGATCAGCAGCACGTTGTAACCATAGGCCCAGCCGAAATTCATGCGGATGGTACGCATGGTACGCCGCGACAAGGCGATCGCGTTGACCACGCCCGACAAGTCCGCCCGCATCAACACGACGTCGCCCGATTCGATGGCGATATCCGTGCCGCTGCCCACGGCGATGCCCACATCGGCCTGGGTCAGCGCTGGGGCATCGTTGATGCCGTCGCCGACGAACGCGACCGACTGGTTCTCGCCCTGGAGCCGCTTGATCTCGTCGGATTTGCCGTCCGGCATGACGCCGGCAACCACGGTGTCGATACCTAGTTCTTCCGCGATGGCATGGGCTGTCGCTTCGTTATCACCGGTCAGCATCGCCACCGACAAATCCATCGCGTGCAGCGCCTTGACCATACGCTTGGCTTCGCCACGCGCCGGATCGGCCACGGCGATCAGGGCCGCCAACTGCCCGTCGATGGCGGCGAATAGCGGTGTCTTGGCCGCCCGCGCCAGCGCGTCGGATCGATCCGCCAGCGACGACGTCTCGATGCCCAGGCTGTCCATGTAGCGCGCGGCCCCGATCCGGACCTGATGTCCGTCGACCGTGGCTTCCACGCCGTAACCCGTGTGGGCCTGGAACTGGCTCGCCTCGGACAATCCGATGTCCTCACTGCGGGCCGCCTTGACGATCGCCGTCGCGACCGGATGTTCGCTGGTGGCTTCCACGGCGGCGACCTTGGCCAATACCTCGGCCCGATCGAAACCGTTCGTGGTTTCCAGATCGGTGAGCGCCGGAGCACCTTCGGTCAGCGTGCCGGTCTTGTCGAGCACCACGGTATCGACAGCCGCCAGTTGCTCCAGCGCGGTACCGCGACGGAACAGCACGCCCATCGACGCGCCCTTGCCGGTGCCGACCATGATGGCGGTCGGCGTGGCCAGACCCATGGCGCAGGGGCAGGCGATCAGCAGCACCGAGACCGCGGCGACAAACGCCAACGCGAGCGCGGGCGACGGGCCGAAGATCAGCCAGCCGGCGAACGTGGCCGCCGACACGGCCATCACGATCGGCACGAACACGCCGGCGATCTTGTCGGCTATCGCCTGGATCGCCGGTTTTTCGGCCTGGGCCTCCTCGACCATGCGGATAATCTGGGACAAGACGGTGTCGCCGCCGACGCTGGTCGCCTCGAGCTCGAGCGTGCCGTTCTGATTCACGGTGCCGCCGACAACCTCGTCGTCTGCCTGTTTCGCGACCGGCACCGGCTCGCCGGAGATCATGGACTCGTCAATATAGCTTTCGCCCGAGCGCACCGTGCCGTCGACCGGCACGCGTTCGCCGGGCCGCACGGACACGATATCGCCCTTGGCGACCTGATCGAGATCAACCTCGGTCCATTCACCGTCGCGTTTCACGCGGGCGGTCTTGGACTGCAGCTTCATCAGACCTTGCACGGCCTGGGAGGTGCGCCCTTTGGCCACCGCTTCGAGATAACGGCCCAGCAGGATGAGCGTGACGATCATGCCGGCGGCATCGAAATAGGTATGCGCCGTGCCGCTGGGAAAGATCTGGGGCACAATCAGGGCGATCAGCGAATAGAAGAACGCTGCATTGGAGCCCAGCATCACCAGGCTGTTCATGCCGGGAGCGAAATGCTTCATTTCGCCCCAGCCAAGCGTATAGAAGCGCCAGCCCGCGTAGAACTGGACCGGGACCGCCAGCACCAACTCCATGATGGTCCAGGCGCGTGCCGGCACCAGCCGGTCCATCGCACTCGCGATGGACGGAACGCTATGCAGCATGGCGATCGCGAACAGCGGAATCGTGAACGCCGCCGCCACGATCAGCGCTTTCTTGAGCCGGTCGGCTTCGCTCTGCGATGCATCGGCGTCGCGATTCTCGTCTTCGAGCGCGACCGCGGTATAGCCGGCTTTCTCGACGCTCTCGAACAGCCGCGTCTGATCCACAAGGCCGGGCACATAGGCCACGCGTGCGCGTTCGGTCGTCAAATTCACGCTGGCCTGGACCACGCCGTCGAGCTTGCCCAGTTTTTTCTCGACGCGTGCCACGCAGGCGCCACAGGTCATGCCGTCGACCTTGAACTCGAGCGTTTCGGTGTGCGCCTCGTAGCCGGCCGAGGCCACCGAATCGAACAGAGCGCAAGCATCGTTGACACTGGTATCGAGCGAGACCTTCGCACGCCCGGTCGCCAGATTGACCGAAGCGTCCTGGACGCCTTCGACCTTGTTGAGTTTCTTCTCCACGCGGGCCACGCAGGCGCCGCACATCATGCCATCGACGCCGAAATCGATCTCCCGGATCGTATCCTGGGCCATATCGGCCTCCTCCGCGTTAGCGGTATTTCAGAATATCCATGAGCTCGGCCACGATCGCTTCATCATCGCCGCGTTCATGGGCCGTGACCACGTGGTGTTTCAAATGGCAGCGCAGAATCATGTCGCCGGTCTTGGCGAGCGCGCCGTTGACGGCCTTGATCTGCTTGAGCGCGTCCACGCAGTAGACGTCGTCGCGTTCGAGCATGCGCAAAAGACCCTCGACATGGCCCCGGATGGACCGGAGCCGGCTGCGCGCGTCGTCACGCACAGCCGGATCCAGAGCCAGACGGTTTTCATCCGGCTCGATATCGCTCATTGCACGACGCGGGCGTCGTAGCCCTCTTCCTCGACGGCCGCGATCAGAGCGTTCGGGTCGGCTGAGCCTTCGACTTCGGCTTCGCCCTCGTCCAGGCGAACAGCAACGACGCGATCCACACCGGGCACTTCCGAAAGTGCCTCGTCGACGCTTTTGACACAGTGCTGGCAGCTCATGCCTTCGATTTTCAGCTTGGTCATCAGGGTCTCCACTGATTGCACCACCCCAGGTGGGGTGGGCTAGGATGTCGCTGAAAATTTACTCTTCGGCTTATGCGCTGTCAACGCCTGAGCAGCAGTACCAGCCGATTTACAACAAAGGAGTGAGCTATGGGAGTACTTGAAATCATTGCTTGGATCTTCGTGCTATTGGGCGTTGCAACCGGGCTGGCGATTCTGCGCGACGTGATACGTCATCCCCAGCCGATGCAGATCATGAACGTGACCTGGCCTGTCAATGGCCTGTTCACACCGGTGTTCGGCTGGTGGATCTACAAGAAACTCGGCCGACCTGACGCAGAAGCCGGCGGTCATACGGATAAGCCATTTCCCCAGAGCGTGCTCGTTGGCGTTACGCACTGTGCTGGGGGTTGCGTGCTTGGCGATTCCATCGCGGCACCGATCGTCTCAATCGTTGGTTTCACCGTGGCTGGCTCGCTGCTACTCGGCCATTTCGCGGGTGAATTTGTCGCCGCTTATCTATTTGGCATCGCCTTTCAGATGCTGCCGATGATGAGCATGGGCGAATCCAACCCCTTCAAAGCGTTCATCAATGCCATTAAAGCCGACACCCTCTCGCTCGTATCGTTCGAGATCGGCATGTTCGGCTTCATCGCGTTGGCGTTTAAGGTGCTGCTGCCAGAAGAACCCCACGTGGCGTCGGCGACGTTCTGGTTCATGATGCAGATCGCCATGATCATCGGCTTTGCAACGGCCTATCCGGCGAACTGGTGGTTGATCAAGCGCGGTATCAAGCACGGCATGTAGTGCCTGCGGCGCATCGAACGGCGCGGGCGAGCCGTACCGAACCCGATCGACTCCCCGCGCCTGCTCGCAGCGGCAGCAATCGCCGTGAGTACGGCTTAGACTCCGTCTAGCTGTTTGGTCCCGCTGTATGATGGTTCAACGTTAACGCCAGAGTTCAAAGCGATCTTATGGGCCAAATACTTCACGGACGCGCCACGACCACGCACGCCACGCGAGCAGCAATACAGCGATCGACAGCTTCGGCCTCGCAGCTTGCACGGCAATACGGGATCAACGTGAAAACCGTGCTGAAATGGCGCCACAGGGCGCAGGTCGAGGATAGCCCGATGGGGCCGAAGCAGCCCCGCTCGACCTCGTTGTCACGCGAGGAAGAAGCCGCCTGTCTGATCTTTCGTCGACACACCCAGCTGCCGCTGGACGATTGTCTGTACGCCCTGCAGGACAGCATCCCGCATCTGAGCCGTTCCAGTCTGCATCGGCTGTTTCAGCGCCATGGCATCTCGCGTCTGCCCGATCCTGGCGCCAGCACCCCGCCCAAAAAGCCGTTCAAAGCCTATCCCATCGGTTATGTGCACATCGACATTGCCGAGGTCCGCACCGAACAGGGCCGACATCATCTGTTTGTGGCCATCGATCGCACGTCGAAGTTCGTCGTCGCGCGCCTTGAGTCCCAGGCCAATCGCCGGACCGCGGCCGCTTTTCTGGATCATGTGATCGATGTATTGCCGTATCGCATCCATACGGTGTTAACGGACAACGGACTACCTGCGCTTGATAACCGACGACAGGCCAAAGAGACCCTTGCCCAAGCAGCATAGCGCTTGGCTCAGGCGAGGGAAATACCTGGCGGCCCGTCGTTAGCCGGATCGTAGGCTAACCATAGTGACAGGGGTCCGAGCGGACTCGGCCCGACGTGGCTTAACAGAGGCTCATGAGATCCTGACGGGCGGGCGCGACCATTATCTACGGGGTCCTTTCGGCCCTACGGCCAGCTGAGAGGCGTCCCGCCGCCAGGAATGGACAACTCATAATACCCTCGATAATCGGCGTCCTGCTTGACGAGCGCATGCGCGACACGCGCCATCTTGACCGCCGTGGCGGTCAATGCCTTGCGCTTGAGATCGCCGCTGGTGGGATCGGCCTGGATATAGCGCTCGTACTTCGCCCGGAAGCTGTTTTCACGCATGCGCACGGCGATGGTGGCGGCCAGCCAATAGGCATATCGCAGTCGCGCGTTGCCGCGCTTGGCCAATCGATACTTGCTGCTGCTGTTACCGCTCTGCGAGGCCGCCAGATTAAAGCCGCAGAACTTCAGGTACTGGCGATGATGCCGAAAGCGTTTGAGATCGCCGCTTTCGGCCAGGATCATCAGGGCAATGATCGGGCCGACGCCCGGCAACGTTTGCAATCGCGCAAAGTCTGCATTGTCTTTGAGGTGTGTCGCAGCAAAGGATTCCAGTTTCTGGCGTTGCTCGGTCAGCGTGAGATAGCGCTGTAGCTGCAGCTTAAACGTATCCAGTGCAGGCGAGTCCTGGGGTATCGGCAAGCCCATGCTGGACTGGGCGGTTTCATATAGACCGTGCAGAAACTGCGCCTTGGCCACCTTGCGACCGACGATATCCCAGGCTGCTGCGATAAACGCATCGCAATCCAGTGAGGTAATGCGGCTCGGCGTTGGAAACGTCAGGAGGAATCGGCAGAACCACACTGCCCGCGAAGTATGGAGATAGCGCTCCATCTCCGGGAAATACAGCGTCAGATAATGGTTCACCAGACTGTGCTGGCAGCGTGACCGGGCCAGCGCAATCTGATGATAGGTGTTCGAGATCTCCTGGATATCGAAGTAGCCTTCGCGCAGCGGATCGTGAAACGGCTGAGTCATGCCATGCGCGAGCATATACAGAAGCACTTTGGCATCCTTGCGATCGTGCTTATCCCACGAGGTATACAGGGCCTCGCGTACACGGGCACACCCCAGTGAAGACGCCAAATGAACCGTGATACCCGCTTCGGCCAAACAATAGGCGATCGGCCGATGGAAATCCGCCGTGGGTTCCAGTGCAGCGATGACTGGCATGCCTTGATCGAGCAGGAACCGGCAAAGCGAATCGTGTTCGACACGCGTGTTCGGCAGCTTGAAGGCCTTTTCACGACCGTCGGGCCACCGAACGAGCACATCGTGGTAGCGCTTGGCGATATCGATCGCGACGAAGATTTGTTCTGAGCTAATCTGAGTTGCGGCAGTCATCGGAGACCTCCTTGCGGTTGTTGGTACACACAAGGATCTCTCTACAGGCGATGGCTGCCGTTTATAAGTTGGCTTCCGCAAGTACTACGGCATTCAATTCACCGACTCGGCGCGTTATCGCGATCCGAACAAGCCGCTGAATCGTCGATCACGCTTCGATCAGCGCTGTGGGGCGCATGGCATCGAGCACCGGCTGACCCGGCCGAATCATCCGTGGACCAACGGCCAGGTCGAGCGCATGAATCGGACGCTCAAGGCCGCCACCATCAAGCGCTATCACTACGCCAGTCTCGACGAACTGCAGGGCCACCTACAAACGTTTTTGGCGGCTTACAACTACGCCAAAAAACTCAAAACCTTGAAAGGGAAAACCCCGGTCGAGTTCATCACCGCCGAGTGGACGCGAGATCCCCAGCCATTCTTTTATCCGCCAAACCAGTTGTTGGCGGGACTGGACACCTAGGATCTCTCGGAGCCCTGCCCCGCCCTCGGGCCATTCGCGATCGAGGCGTTTCAGGAATGGAGCCAGCACCTCAAGGTTCAGTGCTTCCTGGGTCACGCCGTAGATGGCGTGGCGGCCGACCTGGCCGGATTTCATGATCCGGATTTTGGCCAGGTCGTGCAGCAACGCGCCCATCACGGCGAGATCGCGTTCATGGGTTGGCAAGACGTACCGCGACAGCGATTCGGCCATCTCGGCGCATTCGACGCTGTGTATGAGCAATCCCCCGATACCGGCGTGGTGGTGCGAACGGCTCGCGGGAACACACAGAAACGGTTCGGCGATCTCCTGCGATATGAAGAGCCGATGGGCGAGCGCGCGAACATGAGGATCGGTCAAACGATCCAGTAGCGCGGTCAGCCGATCAAATGCCGCTGTACTCTCTGCGGGTACCCATGTACGCGATAGAAGATGCCAGCTCGGGCTATCGGCCAGCGCGACCTTTTCGATACGATGTGTATCGATATGGACGACGTCGCTTGGCGTCATGAGAACGCGACCTTCGACTTGCACGAAGCGTGTTCGGATATCGGTCAGGCTTAGAAAGCCCTCGTCACTGAGCGACACGTCGCAGATCGCGAAACCTGTGGCATCGGCGATGGTGACACGCGCTTGGTCGGCGCGCTGAGTGTTTGGGGAGCGTTTGACGGATATGAGCCGGAAGAGCCCGGACACCACTGCCCCGGACTGGGTGGCAAGACAAGCGATGGAGGTCATGACCGCTCCTCCTTTTCCATCCCGCCATTGATCGCGTTCGTTACGAAACGGTCGAAGGCGCTGCCATCGCGTCGCGTGAGATTGGGGACGTAACGGGAATAGACGCGGAATAGCATCTCGGTGGTGGTGTGGC
>NZ_JBQDYF010000033.1:0-18082 GCF_052044135.1 Salinisphaera sp. RV14 | reverse complement strand
GAGATTGGCTTATCGGTTATGCCGCCGGAAGGATGGGGTTGGTGGAGCGCTTACCACGGAACGCAGCTATCGCTACCGATAAAAAGCCGCCCCCGAGTCCACTTTAAAAAATCTGCGCAATCTGTGTAATCTGCGGATAAAAGTTCAGTTTTCTGGGGCTGTCCGGAAGGCAGGTCTATCCACAGATTATGCAGATTGCACAGATTAAAAGACACCGCTCGGCGAGCTGTGAGCACCTGTTTAGCTCTGGACTCGATCACTGACAGATCGGTCTTCCGATCTGCGTGGATCTGTGTCGATCTGCGGAAAAAATGCCCCGGCGGTGGCACGGAAAACGGCTATTGCCACCAAAAAATCTGTCCTGGCGTGCGCTTTTGAAAATCTGCGTAATCTGTGAAATCTGTGGATAAAAAAGTCCAGTTTACGGGCGTCGCAACCAGGCCAGTGCACGCCGCGTGCCCGCGATGGCCAGTAGTATGATCAGCGGGTTGATGGCAAAGCGAAAGCGCTGGTTTTCGTCGATTTCGAACATGTTGCCGATGACGCTGACATACATGACGTTGAGCCAGATGAAGATCAGCGTGGCGTCCAGATTCGACACGCGGCGCCGCCAGGCGCAGCGGAGCAGCACGCCCAGGCCGAACAGCACGGCCGCGATGTAGACGATGGCGATGAAGACGCCGATGGTTGCCGGTTTGAGTTCGAACCGGGGGTTATCCGGATACACGGGCTGGCCGCCGATCACCTTGCCATACAGCCATGCCCAGGGCTGGATCGCCTCGCGATTGGCCTTGAGGAACGGGTAGTCGCTGGCCGGGCGCCAGAACATCAGCCAGGCCACGCCGATCGAGTGCAGATAGACGCCGGGATGGGTCCGGATCGCGACCAGCGCGTCGTGGCGCGCCATGCTGGATATGCGGGCGTACGGCAGATAATTGAAATTCACGTGCCCGGTCGTTTTGAGCCGGTGGTCGAGCACGGCGATGCCGGTATGCGGTCGCTTGACCACCGTGTCCTCGTAGGCCTGCGGAATATCGAAGGCCTTGTCGTCGAGCGCCAGCGGGGTCATGCGGCCGCTGGCCACGAGCCGTTCGCGTTCGCTGTGGTTCAGCTCCAGCGTGGTCAGCTTGGCCAGGCTCATGCCCAGCCAGTCCGAGGTCGAGAACTCGCCGATCACCGCCACGTTCTTGGCATAGAGCGCCAGGATAAGCACGAACGGCAGGGCGGCGGCGACCAGCACCGCGCGGCGATGGCCGGGCAACACCAGCGCGCTGTAACCGACCAGTACCGCGAACCATTCGATCTGGAACAGCGCGCGGGTATAGATCAGCACCGCCATGGCGCTGAACAGTGCGAACGCGTATCGGGGGCGGAAATCGCGCCGGCAGGCATCGAAAAGCCAGACGATGGCCACCAGCAGCAACAGCACGATCACCGTGTAGTAGGGCAGGCTCTCGTAGAGCATCAGTGCCGGCGAGCACATGAACAGGCCGGCGACCACGGCGGCACCGACCGGGCGCGTGCCGATCCGCCGAAGCAGTGCATACGTCAGCAGCACCGAGGCGCATGCCATGAGCGCGAAAATCACCCGGAACAGCGCGGCGGTGAGGAAGTCGCCGCCGCCCAGCGCGGCCGACAGCTTGAGCACCCCGCCGAGCAGCAGGTTGTACAGCGGCGGCTGCCCGGGCATGTAGCGCAGGCTGGTCAGCAGGTCGTGGCGCAGCAGCACCGGATCGAGAATCTGCCAGGAGGTCGCCAGCGGCGACAGATCGAAGCGTACGCCGGCGAGATAAGCCGCAATGCGTGAGACCAGATACAGCGCGACCAGCCCGCCCACGGCCCAGCGGTCGGCCGTGGCCCCGCGTGGACCGTGGTGCGTGTTCATAGCTGCGTGCGATGAAAGACGGCGCGCGGCACGATCTTGATGATCGTCATGATCAAACGCCAGAAACCCGGCGTATAGACCACCGCGCGTCGGTGGTCGATGGCCTTGACGATATCGCCGCCGACCTTGTCGGCGCTGGCGAACAGCGGGCCTTTCTCGAGGTCTGCCGTCATCGGGGTGTCGACCAGGCCGGGCCGGATCGTGAGCACGTCCACGCCGCGGCCGTGCAACCGATGGCGCAGGCCATCGAGGAATGCGTTCACGCCGGCCTTGGCGCTGCCGTAGACATAATTGCTGGCACGCCCGCGATCGCCGGCGACCGACGAAATCACCGCGATCAGGCCCGAGCCCTGTTGTTCGAGCCGATTGGCGACATCGGTGACCAGCGCGACCACGCTTACGGCGTTGGTATGCCAGGCGGCGACCGCGGCCGCCGGATCGGCCGCGCAGGCGGCCTGGTCGGGCAGGGTGCCGTAGGCGATGAAGACGGTGTCGAGCCCGCCGAGATCGGCGACCGCGGCGTCCAGCATGGCCCCGTGCGCGTTCAGGTCGTCGGCGTCCATGGCGTGGACAGTGGCGCGCGCGGCGCCGCGCACCGACAGATCGCGTGCGACCGGAGCGAGCTTGTCGCGGTTGCGGGCGACCAGGAACAGCGCATCGCCGCGTTCGGCGAAGCGGCGGGCGGCGGCTTCGGCGATTGCCGATGTCGCGCCCACGATGAGAATACGGTTCATGCGGTGTCTCCCGTCACACGAAGCCAGAAATCCGAGGAAAACTGCGGATCGACATAGCCGGCGAACTCGCGCCAGCGGGGGAAGTAGTGCTGGAAGGCCGTGGCCGACATGCGTGCATCCTTGGCCGGATAGACCGCGCCGCCGGCGGCCATCACGACATCGTCGAGCGAATCCAGCAGACGGCGCGTCGATTCGCCCCGGTTGGGGAAATCCAGCGCCAGCGTGGTACCGGGCCGGGGGAACGACAGCATCCCGGGCGAGGGCACGTCGCCGAAGACCTTGAGCACCGAGAGAAACGAGCCCTGGCCGGAGGCGCCGATGCGCGCCAGCAGTTCGCCGATCGAGGCCTCGGCATCGCCCGGCGGTACCACACACTGATATTGATAGAAACCGGCCGGCCCGTAGGCCCGGTTCCAGTTGCGGATGCCGTCCAGCGGGTAGAAATAGGGCTGGTAGTGCTGCGCGGCGCGAAAGCGCCGTTTTCGCTTGCGATGGAAATACAGCGTATTCAGCGGTGCGAGCGTGGCCCGGTTCATCAGCGAAAACGGCGGTGTCAGCGCGAAGTTCGGCCCGGGTTTCGGCCCGGCGGCATTGGGCTGGCCCATCGCCGGTCGATGATTGGCGCGCATGAACCAGCCGCGCCCGAGCTTGGCGCCGGTCGCGCTGCAATCGACCCAGGCGACCGTGTATTCGTAGTCGTCTTCCGATGCCGCGGAGAGCTCGAAGAAGGCGCGCAGGTTGTCGAAGCGATGGGTGTCGACGTCCATGAAGGCGCCGCCGACACGCCTGAGCTGCACACGCACGCGGGTGATCAGCCCGGTCAGGCCCAGCCCGCCGATGGTCGCCGCGAACCGGTCGGTGTTGTCGCTTCGGCTGCAGGTGCGGGGGGTGCCGTCACTGGCGGTGAGGTCGAAATCCAGCACATGCCGGCCGAAGGTGCCGGCCACATGATGATTCTTGCCGTGCACGTCATTGGCGATGGCCCCGGCGACCGTGACGTACTGGGTGCCGGGGGTGACCGGCACGAACCAGCCCTGCGGCAGGGCCAGGCGCAGGATGTCGGTCAGCAGCACGCCGGGCTCGCATTCCAGCACCCCGGTTTCGGCATCGAAGGCGATGAAATGATCCAGGCTTCGCGTATCGATCAGCGTGCCGTCGTTGTTGACCACCACGTCGCCGTAGCTGCGGCCGTTGCCGTAGGCCAGCAGCGGGCGGTCGTCGGCTGCCGGCAGCGGCGAACGACCGGCCACCGGACGCACGACGCGCGCCGGCGTACTGGCCGGGATATGCCCCCAGGATGGATGCGACCCCGCCCGGCTCATAGCGCGGCGGCGATCGCGATGGCCGCACCCAGCACGATGCAGATGCGACTGCCGGTATCACGGGCGGCGAACACGATCGGGTCGTCGGTCATTTCCCGGCGCAGGGTCTTGAGCCAGATCCGGCTGATCCAGTAAAGCACCACCGGGCACAACAGCCAGATCAATACCGGGTGCCGGTAGTGGCTGGTGACATCCGGGCTGTTGATATACAGCGCCAGCACCACGACGCTGGCATAGCCGGCGGCGGTACCGAGGCTGCGCAGGGCGTCAATGTCGGAGGCCGCATAGCCGCGCCCGCCGCCGCTGGTCTGGCCGGCCTGGACCAGGATCAGTTCGGCGCAGCGCTTGGCCATGGCCAGGCTGAGGAACAACGACATCGACAGCGCCAGCAGCCAGAATGACAGCGGAATGCCGGTGGCCGCGCCGCCGGCGATCACCCGCAATGTGTACAGCGCTGCCAGCGTCAGCACGTCGACCAGGGCCATGCGTTTCAGGCCCATGGAATAGGCCAGGGTCAGAATGTAATACAGCGCCAGCACGGCACCGAAGATCGGCGGCAGGAATGCCGCGGTCACGGCCGCGATCAACAACAGCACGGGAATCGCCATCACGCCTTGGGCGACCGGCAGCGTGCCGCTGGCGAACGGGCGATGCCGTTTGTTGGGGTGCCGGCGATCGTCGCCCAGGTCGACCAGGTCGTTGAGCAGGTAGACGCTGGAGGCCAGGGCGCCGTAGGCAATGAAGGCGAGCACGGCGGCAAACAGCGTGTTGCCGTCGAGCAGCTCATGGCTGGCGAGCAACGGCACGAAGATCAGCATGTTCTTCGACCACTGGTACAGGCGCATCGCCTTGATCCAGGTGCGAACCCCGCTCGGCTCGCGCTCGATGCGCCGGCTGACGCGGGTCTCGCGCGTGGCCCAGCGGTCGGTGGACGGCTTGGCACCGACCAGAATCGTCTCGCGCGCGGCCGCCCAGATCGCACGATCGTCGTCGTGGTCGGCGGCGTAGTCGAAGGGTGCGTCGCCCAGCAGTTCGCGGATCGCCGCCAGCTTGTCCTCGCCCGAGAGGTTGGTATGGGCATCGCTGGCGAGTACGTCGTCGAACAGCTCGAGATGGGCGGCGACCTGATGGGCATAACGCTGATTTGCCGCGGTCGCCAGCACGATGCGCCGCCCGTGCTGTTTCTCGGCGGTGAGGAAATCCACCAGCTCACGGTTGTAGGGCAGGTGGGCGACATCGAGGGCCACGCGGGTGGCGATCTCATGCTTGAGCGTAGCCTTGCCGCGCCTGAGCCATCCGGGCAGGCAGAGCAGCTTGTGCGGGCGCTCGCGGGCCAGCATGAATGCCGATTCGATCAACAGATCGGTGTGGACCAGCGTGCCGTCGAGATCGACGACCAGAGCGGCGGCGCGGGCCTGGCTCATGACGTTTCTTCCTGTCCGGTGGATACGGGATGACGGCGATGATCGAACTCGAGCAGCGCCAGGCAGAGCAGCCCCAGGACCACCGCGAACCAGAGGGTGGCGATGCGCGCGATCAGGGTCACGCTGAGCGCGGTACCGGCTGCCACGCCCGAGAGTTTCAGCAACAGCGCCATGGCGGCTTCGGTGCTGCCGAGCCCGCCCGGGATGAACGACAGTGCACCGATCAGCATGCTGATGGCATAAATACCGATCGCCAGGGGGAGGGCGACCGCCAGCCCGAGCCTGCCGGCGATCAGATATACCGAAACCCCTTCGGCCGCCCAGGCCAGGCAGCCGAGTAGCAGGCCGCCGAGCAGCGGTTTCCAGGACAGCAACACGAAGGCGCGCTCCCAGGCGTGCACGAATACATGCAGCACATGGCCCACGAATGTCTGCGGATCGGCGACGCGGTGTTGGGCGGCCTTGAGCAGGGGCCGGCGATGCATGGTCCAGAGCACGATGGCGATCACCGCCAGCGGTGCGAGCACCCAGTAGACATAGCCGGTGAACGACACGATCGCCAACAGCGACAGCAGCAGAATCGACAACAGATCGAGCAGCCGTTCGGCGAACATGGCGGCGACGGTATGCGCATAGGGCACCCGCCGGCGTGCCAGATACACCGCCCGCACGCCCTCGCCGGCCTTGCCGGGCGTGGTCGTGAGCGCGAAGCCCGAGATATAGATCAGCAGGTGGCGGCCGATCGGCAGCGCATGGCCGAGCCAGCGCAGGTAGCCGTGCCAACGGGCGAAGCGCAGGCTGTAATTGAACAGCGACAGGCACAGAATGCTGATCCAGCCCAGCCAGTCGAGCCGCTGCATGGCTGCCCACGTCCGCTGGCCGTCGATCCCGGCGATAAGGGTGAAGTAGAGCAGCGCCGCGATCAGCAGCGAGACGAGAACCGTGGTCAGGCGCGGCAAGACATCACTCTCGGTGGAAATGAATAGTCGCCGGGCGGCCCTGGACGCACCCTGCGCGCTCGGCGTATCGCAATCGAAGAGGCCGCGCGCCCGGCGAATTTCTCGTTCATCGGTTGCGCAGCGGCAAGCAATGCAACACGACCTCTAGATTGAGCGCGCGTGCCTGTCTGGCAAGTGAATACACCCGGCCGGGCGGGTGGTCCGGCCCCGGTGTGTCAGCCGGGCTTGTCGTGACCGAGCTGAGCGCGCAGGTCGCGTTTGCTGAACTTGCCGGTGGCCGTGCGCGGGATGGCATCCACGATCACGAAATCCTCCGGCACCATCCATTTCGGCATGCGCTCCAGCAGAAAGTCCCGCAGCGCCTCGGGCGCGAGATCGGCGCCTTGCCGCGGCACCACGGCCGCCAGCGGTCGCTCGCCCCAGCGTTCGTCGGCACGGGCGATCACGGCCGCCTCGGCGACATCCGGGTGGCCCATGATTTCGTTTTCCAGATGTACCGATGAAATCCACTCGCCGCCGGACTTGATCACATCCTTGGTGCGATCGGTGATGTCGATATAGCCGTGGGCGTCGATGGTGGCGATATCGCCGGTCCGCAGCCAGCCGTCGGCGGTGAATTTCTCCTCGCTGTTGTCGAGCCGGTAGTAGCCGCCCGCGATCCAGGGGCCGCGGATCTGCAGCTCGCCCATCGATTCGCCGTCGCGCGGCGCGACATGCCCGTCGGCATCCACGATCCGGATATTGATCAGCGGTACCGTGGTGCCGACCGTGGCGCGCTTGGCGTACTGCGTGTCTTCGTCCATGGCCCGGATCGCCGGTTTGACCCGGCCGGTCGTGCCGAGCGGCGAGGTTTCGGTCATGCCCCAGGCCTGGATCACGGTCAGGCCATGGTCGTCGAAGCGCCGCAACATGGACTCGGGCGCCGCCGAGCCGCCGACGATCATCTCCAGGTCCGCGCGCAGCGGCCAGCGCTCGGGCTCGGCGTCCAGTGCGTTGAGGATCGTCATCCAGATGGTCGGCACGCCCGCCGAGACATTCACGTCCTCGGCGACGTACAGATCGAGCAGGCTCTGGGCATCCAGATGCGGCCCGGGAAAGACCTGTTTCGCGCCCACCATGGTCGCGATGTAGGGCAGCCCCCAGGCGTTGACATGAAACATCGGCACCACCGGCAGAACGCTGTCGTTGTACGACAGGTCGAGATTGTCGGGCAGCGCACCGGTCAGCGCGTGCAGCACGGTCGAGCGATGGGAATAGGTCACGCCCTTCGGCCGCCCCGTGGTGCCGGAGGTGTAGCACATGCCGCAGGCGTCGTATTCGCTTTTCTCGGGGTAGACGAAGTCGTCCGGGGCCTGGGCGAGGAAAGTTTCGTAGTCGACCAGCGCGTCGGGGACCGGATCGCCGGTCAGCGGCACCACGATCACTTGCGCAATGTCGATGGCGTCGGCGAACTGGCGGTACAGCGGCAGCAGCACATCGTCGACGATCAAAATCCGGTCTTCGGCATGGTTGATGATCCACGCGATATCGTCCGGCGCGAGCCGGATGTTCACCATATGGCAGACGCCGCCCATGGCCGGGATGCCGAAATAGGCCTCGAGGTGGCCATAGTGGTTCCACGACAGCGTGGCCACGCGATCGCCGGCTTCGATGCCGGCCTGCACCAGCGCCGCGGCCAGGCGCTTGGCACGGGCGACCATGTCGGCATAGGTGTAACGGTGCAGCGTCTTGTCGGGGCGCTGGCTGACGATCTCCACATCGCCGAATTCGGTCGCGGCGCGTTCCAGCAGATCGTCCAGTAGCAGCGGGCGGTCCATCATGGTCGACAACACGGGCAGGGCTCCTGGGTACGAACAAAACGATGGCAGCCAGCGTGGCGCGCGCCGCGGCCGGGCGTCTACGCGTCTTTCGGCGCATGTCGATGCGTTCGTGGCATGCTCGGCGGGCCGGTATTCGTTGTGAGGGAGAGATGCGCTACTGGGAGGATCTGGCGGTGGGCGAGACGCATCGCTACGGCCGGTACACGTTGACGGGCGAAGAGATCGCCCAGTTCACGGCGCGATTCGCCCCGCCAGCCGTGGTGGGCGCGAATGCCGATGCGGCCCCGGGCTACCTGCTGTGCTGTATCGGCATGCGCTTGCTGGTGGATCATTCACTCGTGGGGATGGCCTCGCTCGGCTCGCCCGGCGTGGATCGGATCGACTGGCCGAACCCGGCCTATGCGGGCGACGTGCTTTCGCTGTCTACCGAGTTGTTGTCCGCGCGGGTGCTCAACAGCCGGCCGGAGATGGGGCTGATCATGCAATTCATGGCCGTCGAGAACCCGCATGGCGTGCCCGTCGCGCGCATGTGGACAAACGCACTGGTCGCTCGTCGCGGCGCACCGTCATGATCGGCTTCGACGATCTCGAGCCCGGCCGCACCTTCACGCTCGGCCCGACCGGCGCGAGCCGCGACGACGTGCTCGCGTTCGCGCGGGCTTATGACCCGCAACCCTTTCATCTGAGCGACGAGGCCGCCAGCCGGACCTACTTCAAGCGGCTGTCGGCCTCGGGCTGGCATACCGGCGCGCTCATGCTGGCGCTGGTCACGGCCAACCCGGACTGGCCGCTGGCGTGTCGCGGCTGCCAGGAGATCCGCGATCTGCGCTGGCGGGCGCCGGTCTATCCCGACGATCGGCTGTCGGCCGCGGTCACCGTCGTCGATCGCACGCTACCCGAAAGCGGCGGCCCGGGAGCGGTCACGCTGGAGCTGCAGCTGAGCAATCAGCACGCCGTCACCGTGGCCGGGATGACGGTCGTGCTCGCCCTGGCGCGCGGTATCGGCTAACGCGACTAACTGCGATGGGCCGCGCCGATGTATTCGGCGGTGCTCATTTCATGCAGACGGCTGGCGGTGCGTTCGAACTCGAAGGTGAGCTCCGAGCCGGCGTAGAGCGCATCGGGGCCGGCCTCGGCGGTGACGAAGACATTCACGCGCCGGTCGTAGAATTCATCGATGGCGTTGATGAAGCGGCGCGCCGCGTTGTCGTCGGCATCGCCGAATACGGGTACACCGGAGATCATGATCACGCTGAATTCGCGGGCCAGTTCGATGTAGTCGTTGGCCGAACGCGGGGTGCGGCAGAGGGTGTCGAAGTCGAACCAGGCGATGGCATCGGCGCGGCGCCGCGTCGCCAGCTTGCGCCCCAGAATCTTGACGTTGCCGCCCTCGCGCACCGGGCCGGTGGCCAGGCGTTCGAAGTAATGCGCCAGCACCGCGTCGGCCTCGTCGCCGGGCGGGATCTGGTAGGTCGCCGATTCCTCGATATGATCGAGCCGGAAATCGGTGCCGTCGGCCAGATGCATGATCCGGCAGTTGTCCTTGAGTCGTTCGATGGCCGGCAGGAAGCGGTCGCGCTTGAGCCCACCCTTGTAGAGATCGTCGGGGGCGACGTTGGAGGTGGCCACCAGGGTGACATTGCGGGCGAACAGCTCCTCGGTGAGCCGCGACAGGATCATGGCGTCGGCGATATCGGAGACGAAGAACTCGTCGAAGCACAGCACGCGATCCGCTGCCCAGTCGGCGGCGATCTTCTTCAACGGGTCGCTCTGGTGGGCGTAGCGCTTGCGCGCGTCGTGCACCTTCTGCATGAAGCGATGGAAGTGCAGGCGGGTCTTCTGCTCGAACGGCAGGGCATCGAAGAAGCAATCCATGAGATAGGTCTTGCCGCGGCCCACGCCGCCCCACAGATAAAGCCCGTCGACCTGCGGGCGCTCCTTCTTGCGGCCGAACAGGCCGCGGCTGACGGTCGGGTTTTCCCGCAGTCGTTCGTAGATCGACTGCAGTGCATCAACGGCTTTCTCCTGGGCGGGATCGCGAACGAATTCGGGGTCCTGCAGATCGGTTTCGTAGCGCTGGCGAGGGCTGGGTGCGCGTACGGTATCGTCCATCGGGCAACGGGGCTGGCTAAATCAATCGCCGGATTATACGCTCGCGCCATGGCTGCCATCGACGCCGTGGACGCGACAACCGCCGATATCATCGAACGTTTTCTCGACGGCCTGTGGGCCGAACGCGGCCTGGCCGACGCCACGCTTGCCGCCTATCGCAACGATCTCGCCCACTTCGGTCAATGGCAGGCCGGCCGCGGCGGACTGCTGGCCGCTGGCGCGAACGATATCCGGGCCTATCTCGCCGCGCGCAATACGCCGGATTCGAGTCCGCGCAGCGCGGCGCGTCTGTTGTCCAGCCTGCGCCAGTTCTATCGCTACCAGCTGCGGGCCGGGGCGATCCAGCGCGACCCGACCGCGTTGATCGACATGCCGGTTCAGGGCCGGCGCCTGCCGAAGACGCTCACCGAGCGCGATGTCGAGGCCCTGATCCGTGCGCCCGACACCGATACCGACCTGGGCCTGCGCGACCGGGCCATGCTGGAACTGATGTACGCGGCCGGCCTGCGCGTATCCGAGCTGGTCTCGGCCACGCGCGCCCAGGTCAACACGCGCCAGGGCGTGATCCGTGTCACCGGCAAGGGCGGGCGCGAGCGCCTCGTGCCGCTGGGCGGCGCCGCGGTGGACTGGATCGAGCGTTATCTGGCGCGTGCGCGCGCGGCGCTTCTGGGCGCGGCCGTCTCCGATGCGCTGTTCGTGACCGCGCGTGGCGGCGGCATGACACGACAGAACGTCTGGCATCGCATCCGCGCGCATGCGGGTGCCGCCGGTATTGCGGCGCAGGTCTCGCCGCACGGTCTGCGCCATGCCTTCGCCACCCATCTGCTCAACCACGGCGCGGACCTGCGCGCGGTGCAGATGCTGCTCGGCCACGCCGATCTGTCGACCACGCAGATCTATACCCACGTCGCGCGGGCACGACTCAAGGCACTGCACGCCGATCATCATCCACGCGGCTGACGGCGATATGGCGAGAAACATCGAAATCAAGGCCGTATGCCGCGACCGCGCCGTCATGCGGCAACGCATCGAGGCGCTGGCGGGCGCACCGGCGGCCGAGCTGGATCAGGACGACAGCTTCTTCACCTGCGCGACCGGCCGGCTCAAGCTGCGCGATTTCGGCAACGGTCAGGCGGAGTTGATCGCCTACGAGCGTCCGGATAGCGCCGGGCCGAGCCTGTCTTCATACACCCGCACGGAAACAGACGATCCCGACGGGTTGCGTGCCACGCTCACACACGCGCTCGGCTGCTGGGCGCGCGTGATCAAGACAAGGCAACTCTATATGACCGGGCGCACGCGTATTCATCTCGACCGGGTCGAAGGGCTCGGCGATTTCGTGGAGTTCGAAGTCGTGCTGGCAGCGCAGGAACAGCCCGCCGACGGCCGGCGCGAGGCCGAGCGGCTGATGGCCGAGCTCGGCATCGAAGCCGCCGATCTGTGTGCGATCGCCTACGCGGACATGCTGACGACACCGAACTGAGCGCGCCGGTCCGCGCGGCTCAACGCTCGAGCAGTTCCCGCTTGTTCGGCTTGTCGGCCCATTCGTCGGCGTCTTCCGGCGGTTTCTTGACCTCGGTGATCACCGGCCATTCGGCCGCGAGCTCGGCGTTGAGTTGCAGGAAGTCGGCCTGGTCCTCGGGCAGATCGTCCTCGGAGACGATTGCCTCGACCGGGCACTCCGGCTCGCAGAGCGTGCAGTCGATGCACTCCTCGGGGTCGATGGCCAGGAAATTCGGGCCTTCATGAAAACAATCGACCGGGCAGACTTCCACGCAGTCGGTGTATTTGCACTTGATGCAGTTTTCGGTGACAACGAAGGTCATGGTCAGCCTCGTCGCTTGTAGCTGTCGGAAAGAGCGGGAAGGCGCGGAGTTTACCAGTTGCCCGCACCGCGGGAATCATTTTCGGGCCGCAACCCGGCGCGTCGGCGGCCGTTTTTCATCGGCCCGCATGGTAACGAGCCCGTGGCGCGGGCCGCCGCGCGGCGCGTTGGCGCCGGCCCCGCGACCGCGTCGATCGTTGCGGACGGCCGCCCGTGCGGGCGGGTCGTAAACGGCCCCAAGACCCTAATCGCGCGGTTCCCGGTCCAGCGCCATTGCGCGCCAGTCCGTGGCTCCCAGCGATTCGACGTGGATGCGGAACTCGCCGGCCCTGCGATCCGCGAAGTATCGCTGGAGCGTGCGATGGATGGTCGGGAATGCCAGCTGCGGCCAATCGATTTCGTCCTCGGCGAGAAAGCGCACCTCGGCGCTTTCCGGGCCGGGCGCGTAGTCGTCGCCGATCATATCCGCGATGAAGAATATGTGGATCTGGCCGATGTGGGTGACATCGATCAGATTGAACAGGCGCGGCTGACCGACCTGAACGCCGGCTTCCTCGAGGGTTTCGCGCGCGGCGCCGCCGGCGCTGGTTTCGCCGAGTTCGAGAAAGCCGGCCGGCAGCGTCCAGAAATGCAGCCGCGGCTCGATCGCCCGCCGGCACATCAGGATGCGCCCGTCGCGTTCGACGATGGTGCCCACCACGTTGCGCGGGTTGTCGTAGAAGATCTCCCCGGTCGCGGTACAGATGTTGCGCTTGCGGTCGTCGCCCTCGGGTACACGAAAGACCGTCGGGGCGCCGCAGTTCGGGCAGAAATTCATGGGCTCGGGCATGGCGGGCATCGGGTTCGGGCCGTGAGTCGGTCATCGCCGGTCGCGTCCGGCGCATTCATGCTACATCAGTGTCCGGCGCCGGGTGTCCTGCGGGCAAGCCGCGCCAACGCTGATATGCTCCGGTGACAGGCAAAACGAAGACAGGTCAGCCAGACGCATGAATCCATCGATCAACGAAAAGCATCCCGCCGCCGGCGACGCCGATCTCGCCGAGGCCGATCGCGAACTGCGCGCCCAGGTCCGCCGGGCCGGCTCGCTGCTGGGCGACGTGCTCCAGTCGCAGGCGCGTTCCGAGGTCTTCGACACGGTCGAAACGCTGCGCCGGGGATTCATCGCCCTGCGCGAGACCGAGGACGCCGAACAGCGGGCCCGGCTGATGTTGACGATCGATTCGCTGCCGGCCGAGACCATGACCGAGGTCACGCGCGCATTCGCGATCTATTTCAATCTGGCCAACCTGCTGGAAGAACTGCACGCGCATCGCACGCGCCGCCGCCTGGCCGCGGGCGGCGATCCGCGCTGGCTCGGTTCGTTCAATCGCACCCTTGCCGACATGGCCGGCCACGGCGTGACGCTGGACGACGCCATGGCGCAGCTGTCGAATCTGTCGTTCATCCCCGTGTTTACCGCCCATCCGACCGAGGCCAAGCCGCGCGCGGTGCTGGACGCGCTGCGGCGCATCTTCGAGTGGTTTCAGCAACTGACTTTCGGCAATCCCGACGAGCTCGAGCGCGCCGAAATCGAGGAGCACATCCGCCAGAACATCCAGGTGCTCTGGAAGACCGAGGAACTGCGCGGCTCGCGGCCCACGGTCGAGGACGAAATCCGCAACGGGCTGTACTACTTCCGGGCGTCGCTGTTTTCGAGCGTGCCGCAGATCTATCGCAACCTGGAAAAGGCGATCGAGAACAACTACGGCGAGCGCGTCGATGCCCCGGCCGTGTTGGCGTTCGGTTCCTGGATCGGCGGCGACCGCGACGGCAACCCGTATGTCACCGCCCGCGAGACCCGCTATGCGCTGCGTCTGCAGTCGCGCGAGATCCTGTCGGAATATCTGCGCCGTATCGATGAGCTGTCGAGCCGGCTGGCCTTTTCGGCGCGCTGGTGTCGCCCGAGCGACGCATTCCTGGCCGGGCTGGAGGACGACGAACAACGCCTCGCCGCGCACACCGGAACGCGCCCGGAGCGCTACGCCGCGGAGCCGTATCGGCGCAAGCTCTATCTCATGCGCCGCCGGATCTCGGCGATGATCGACCAGATCCAGACCGAGCTGCGGCTGCGCGCCGAGCGCAGCGAGCGGCCGCCGCTGGCTTATGCCTCGGCGGCCGATCTGGTCGACGATATCCGCATCATGCGTGAATCGCTGATCGGCCACGGCGACGAGGCGATCGCCCACGATCGCATCAAGGATTGGCAGCGCCTGGTCGAGACCTTCGGTTTTCATCTCGCGCGTCTGGACCTGCGCGAGGAATCGACCCGGCACACGCAATGCGTACAGGAGCTGATGGCGGCGTTGAAGATCGAGGCGAACTACGCGTCGCTGGACGAGGCGGGCCGGGTCGCGATTCTCGACCGCGAACTGGCCCGTGACGATACGCCGGCGCTCGGCCGACTCGACATCTCCTCGGATGTCGAAGACACGCTGGAAAGCCTGGCCGTGGTGCGCGAGTTCACGCGTACCCTCGGCAACGCCGCTTTTGGCAGCTATGTGATTTCGATGACGCACAGTGCCTCGGATGTGCTGGCGCTGGTCTGGCTGATGCGGGTGACCGGCGTGTACGAGCCGGGCGGCGAGATCGCGCCGCCGCTGGCGATCGCGCCGTTGTTCGAAACCGTCGCCGATCTGGAACACATCGAGCCGGTGCTGGACAAGCTGCTGGAAAACAGCCACTACCGGGCCTTCGTCGAAGCCGGCGCGGACGACGGCATGCTGCGCCAGGAAGTCATGCTCGGCTACTCCGATTCCTGCAAGGACGGCGGCATCATGACCTCGCGCTGGCAGTTGTATCGCGCCCAGCAGGAGGCCGTGGCCCTGTGCGAGCGCCATGGCGTGGACTGCGTGCTGTTCCATGGTCGCGGCGGCACCGTCGGCCGCGGCGGCGGGCCGACCCATCAGGCGATCCTGTCGCAGCCGCCGGGCACCGTCCGCTCGAAGATCAAGTTCACCGAACAGGGCGAGATGATCTTCGCCAAGTACAGCAACCCGGAAACCGCGGTACACGAACTCACGCTCGGGGTGACCGGCACCCTCAAGGCCAGTGGCACCCGGGCTACCGATGCCGATTTCTCCGACAAGGCGGCGAAACTCTCGGACCGCGGCGAGCGTTTCTATCGCGACCTGACCGAGAATACCGAGGGGTTCTTCGATTATTTCCAGGCGGCCACGCCGACCGCCGAGATCGGCGCGCTGAACATCGGCTCGCGGCCCGGTTCGCGGCCGTCGAAGGCCAGGCTCGACAAGTCTTCGATCCGGGCGATTTCCTGGGTGTTCGCCTGGGCGCAGTCACGGCATACGCTGCCGGGCTGGCTGGGCCTGGGCACCGCACTCACCGAAGGCGGCGTCGACACTCCGGCGTTGCAGACGTTGTATCGGGAATGGCCGTATTTCCGCACCATCATCGACAACGTCCAGATGTCGCTGGCCAAGGCGGACATGACGATCGCCTCGGAATATGCCCAGCTGGCAACGGGGCAGGGGCATATCTTCGAAGCCATTCACGCCGAATACGAGCGCGCGGTTGCCGGCATTCTCGGCATCACCGGCGAGTCCAGTCTGCTGGACGATGATCCGGTGCTGCGTACGTCACTCGATCGGCGGCGGCCGTATCTGGACCCGCTCAACCACATCCAGATCGCGGCGCTCACGCGTTATCGCGAGGGGGGTGACCGGGTCTGGCTCGATCCGGTCCTGCGTTCGATCAATGCCATCGCCGCCGGCATGAGAAACACCGGTTGAGGCGGCGGCGACGCGTGCACCATGCCGCCCGGATGGCGCTCCTGGCCGGCGCATTGCTGCTTGTTGCCGCCGCCGCCGCCAGCGCCCGCTGTATCTCGATATCGTGGGCACCCGGGCCAGCCAGGCCGTGCTCGCCGATGACCTGATCGAGGCGATGGCCCGTGAGGTGTTGTCCCAGGCCGGTCAGGCGGTGATTACGGTCGGCGACGACAATCTGCCCGCCGGCGTGCGGGTGTTGCGGATCATGGTCCGGGTCGGCGAATCGCAGGATGCCACCGGCACGGTGATCGCGGCGGCCGCCAGTACGAGCCGTTGCGTACGCCGGCCGGTGCCGGCCGGTGCCGGCGGCGATACCGCGCCGCGCTCGCTGTATCAGGGCATGCAGCAGAACACGGCGACCGGTCCGAATGAAGACGAGGCGGAAGACGCGTTGCGGCCCCGCTTCAAGAGCGAGCTGCAGAAGCATATCCGCGCGGCGACCCGCCGTGTGGCGAGTCGGCCATGGCGATCGCGTCCGGTCGACGGGCGAAGCGCGCGCGCCCGTGGTCGAGCGCTCGACGTTCCCGCGGTCGCTGTTATCCTTTGTCCCATCAATCATAGCGACAGGATTTCAGAGATGGCCGACAACAACATGCCCGAGATCAAGATCGATGCGGATCACATGTACCGGGAAGAGTCGTTCTCCGATCTGAAGGTGGGCAGTATCCGCAAGCTGATTCCGGTGACCGCCAATGGCGAGGATGACGATTCGCGCGACGTGCGTTACGAGGGGTCGGCCAGCCTGATGACGCCGGCGGGCAGCCTGCCGTTGTCGTTCGAGCTGGAAGCCGACGACCTGGCGGGTGCGATCGAGCAGTTTCCCGCGGCGGTCAATGCCGAAGCCGAGCGGGCGATCGAGGAGCTCAAGGAAATGCAGCGGCAGCAGAGCCAGAAGATCCAGGTGCCCGGCCAGGGCGGCGGTCAGGGGGGCTTGGGCGGCGGTCAGGGCGGGGGGCGAATCCAGTTCTGATCGCCGTCACCTGTGCGCCGGCCCGCCCGGAACGGGTCGGCGCGCGGCGGCCGGTGCGTTGTCAGTAATGCGGCGGGGTTTCGTCGGTCGCGGCATCCGGCTCGCCTTCGGCCAGCCGTTGTACGCGTTGCTCGAGTTGCCGGCAACGCTCGGCCATGCGCGCGAGCTCGCGTGACTGGGCGAACAGCTGCCGGCTGAGTTGTTCGATCGCATCGTCTTGATAGGCGATCCGGACTTCGAGTTCGTCGTGCCGGGTGCTCATGCCTCGTCCGCCTCCGCGGGGACCAGCCGAAGATCGCGCGACAGCGCCGCGCGCAGCCCTGCAATGCGGGTTTCGTCGTAGCCGGGGTCGCCGGCCGGCAGCCGGCCCCAGACCGGCGCGGGCCAGCAGGCATCGTGACGGTGGCGCGCGATGATATGAATATGCATCTGGGTGACCTCATTGCCCAGCGTCGCCACGTTCATCTTGTCGGCGTTGAACCCGTCGGCGGCCCAGGCACACAATGCACGGATCTGGGCATTCACGCGCTCGCATTCCGCGTCGTCCAGTTCGTGCCAGTCCTGGGCATCGGTATCGGGCACCAGGATCAGCCAGCCCACCGCCGAATGACGATGCAGCAGTACGGTGGCGCGTTCCAGCGTGCCCAGTCGATGGCAGTCGGCGCGTAGGCGTGGGTCTATTTTCATCTGGGGTTTCCCGGGCGTGACGGGGCCGTGTTCGGCTGCGGCGGATTGAAGGGACATACGAGCAACCAATTGATTGGGGGAAAATGAGTCCGAGCATTCAGACAATGGATTCGCCCCGGGGTTTGAATGTATTGCCATGCCAATTCATCGCATGATTAAGGCTTTTCGGCGCATGGGGCGCCTTGATTGTGTGCAAAGTTCAGTAAAGGCTTGACGACACGATTGCTCACCCATCTGAAGCGGCAGTGCCTTGATCTGCCTCCTTGTTTACACTCATTCGCGTGCACTTGCGGAAAAATGGCCTGGCTCATTCAGCCGGCTGAGTGTCGTACATGATCGATTAGGGTGTTGCGGCCCAAGCTCGGTGAGCAGCAAGCGTGGAACCTGCAATCTAGCCGCGCCTGGGCACGGGGCTTTGCTCCTCACGATCCGACGACGGCCGCCGCCTCCACCAACGATGGAATCTCCTCGGGCGGACGGGCCGCGCTGAGCCAGAAGCCCTGTCCCCAGCGGCAGCCCA
>NZ_JBQDYF010000032.1:0-22396 GCF_052044135.1 Salinisphaera sp. RV14 | reverse complement strand
TCGAAGGAGCACGCCTGGAAAGCGTGTGTGCGGTAACCCCGTACCGAGGGTTCGAATCCCTCCCTCTCCGCCAACAAAGTGCGTCGGCGCGAAAACCGAAGCACTCGTTTGCAATGGTGGCCCGCGTCGGTGCCCCCGCGACGATATGCCGTAAACCCCGTCAGGCCCGGAAGGGAGCAGCGGTAGCGGCGGACTCGGGCGCCGGGGTGTCGCTGGCGCGGGCCGCCACCTTTATCTGCCCGCGGGCAGCGCGGGCGATGGCCTTCGCTGGGTGAGGGGCGGGCCCTGGCTGTTGACGCGGCCGACGTTCCCGCTTGAAACGTCCGGGCCATGCCGCGATAGTTGAGAAGATCAGCCGCATTCGTTCCAGGATGGTTCGCCTCATGACGCAAGCGCCGCTAGTGTCCTGTAACGTCAGGTCACGTTTCTCCGCATGAGTTTTCAAGCGCTGGCGCGAACATGGCGGCCCCGCCGCTTCGATCAGCTCGTGGGCCAGGAGCATGTCGTCCGCGCGCTTACCCACGCGCTTGACGGCGACAAGCTGCATCACGCGCTGCTGTTTTCCGGTACGCGTGGCGTGGGCAAGACCACACTCGCGCGCATTATTGCCAAATGCCTGAACTGCGAGCGCGGCGTAAGCGCGTCGCCCTGCGTCGGCGAGGAGGCCTGCGCCACCTGCCGCGAAATCGACGAAGGCCGCTATGTCGACCTGATCGAAGTCGATGCGGCGTCGCGTACCGGTGTCGACGACACCCGCGATCTGATGGACAACGTGCAGTACGCACCCACGCGCGGCCGCACCAAGGTGTACCTCATCGACGAGGTGCACATGCTGACCAAGCATTCCTTCAATGCGCTGCTCAAGACGCTCGAGGAGCCGCCGCCACGCGTTCAGTTCCTGCTGGCGACGACCGAACCGGAAAAGATCCCGGTGACCATCCTCTCGCGATGTCTGCAATTTCCGTTGAAACGTCTGTCGGCAACGCGTATCGCCGATCGGCTGCGCCATATTGTGGACGCGGAGTCGTTGTCGGCTGACGAGGAAGCACTGGCCGAGCTCGCCCGCGGTGCCGACGGCAGTATGCGCGACGGCTTGTCGTTGTTGGATCAGGCCGTTGCGTTCGGTGGCGGTCATCTGGACGTCGACGGTGTGCGCGACATGCTCGGCACGATTGGCGAAGCGCGTGTCGCCGAATTGATCGACGCGGTGATCGACGCGCAAGCCACCGCCGCCCTGATTGCGCTGGAATCGCTCTATGCCCAGGGCATCGACATGCGATACCTGCTCGAGGCGATCGCAACCGCCTGGCAGCACATCGCCACAGTGCAGGTGGTCGGCGAAGCAATCGATGACGAAAGCGCGCGTTGGCAGGCCTCGGCAGATCGCCTCGATCCGCGTGTCACACAGTTGTTCTACGACATTACGGTTGCCGGCATACGCGACTTGCCGAATGCGCCCGATCCGTTGGTCGGCGTCAAGATGTCGGTATTACGCATGCTGGCTTTCGCCCCGGCATGCAGCGATAACCCCGTGCCCGCGTCGACCACTTCGCCGGCGCCCGTCGCGCGCGGGCCCGAGGTGCCGGAACAGGGTGCCCCGGCGGATCGCAAGCAGAGCGCGCGCGAAGCGATGGCCCGCGCCCGCGCGCAGCTGCAGGGCAAAAAAGACGGCGGATCAGACGAGTCGACGACGGTCACGCCCGCTGAGCAGTCCGTCACGCCCGATGCCGCAGGGCCATCCGTGGCCGTGTCGGAACCGTTTGCACAAGCGCCGGCCGACCTTGCGCCAGCGGTTGCCGAACGGCCTGCGGCGATTAACGAGCAAAGCGCCCCAGCAGCGGAGGAAGCCGCGACGCCAGCCCCGGCGAATCGCGCGGCGGCCGAGGAGGTGCCGGCGCCGGTTGCGCCGGCTTCCCCAGATCGCGAATCGGCCGGCGGGGCCCAGCGACAACAGGGCGGGCTGACCGTCGCCGACGCGCACACGAGTTCTGCACAGGCGCAGCCCGAGGCGGAGCGTCAGGCGACCCACGAGGTCGCCGTGACGGCGGTTGGCACGCCGGAACAAAGCCCGCTTGATCCGGCTATCGCGGTTGTCGATTCGTCGCGGGCGGCGGACGCGGCCGAGGCAGACACCGGGCACGCGCCCGAGGCCACAGGCGACACGTTCGATTTTTCGTCGACCCGCGATCACCCCGAGGATTGGCACGCGCTCGTTCCGCGTCTCGATGTTCGCGGGTTCGCCGCCCAGCTTGCCAACAACGGCGTATGCCGCCATCTCGACAACGCGTTGATCGAGCTCGATCTGGCCCGTGCGAACGCGTTTCTGGCTACCGAGGATGCCCGCGAGCGGCTGCAATCGGCCCTGTCGGATGCCTGGGGCACGGCCGCGCCCCCGCACCTCAAGATCAACGTGGTGGACGAGCTGCACGACACGCCGGCCAAGCGTATCGAGGCCAATGCCGAAAAGCGGCAGCAGGACGCGGTTGCATCCATCGAAAATGACCCGATCATTCAGCAATTGCGCAGCCAGCTTGGTGCCCGGCTGCGTCCCGAAACGATTAAACCCCATCGCTCACCGGGCGCGATGCAGCAAAGAGACGATCAATGAAAGGTTCCATCGGCAAAATGATGCAACAGGCCCAGGCCATGCAGGGCAAGATGCAGGAAGCCCAGAAAGAGTTGGCGCAGATGGAAATCACGGGTGAGTCCGGCGCCGGCCTGGTCAAGGTCGTGATGACCGGAAAGCACGAAGTCAAAAAAGTGCATATCGACCCGTCCGCGCTGGAGGAAGACCCGGAGTTCCTCGAGGATCTCGTGGCCGCGGCAATCAACGACGCCGTTCAACACGTGGAGACCGCAAGCAAGGAAAAAATGTCCGAGCTGACCGGCGGCATGGAACTGCCGGAAGGCATGAGCCTGCCGTTCTAGACGGCCGATCGAGGCCCGTGCAACGCGCGGGCCTCGCGCCTGGCGCCCATGTCGGATGACGCCTCCGGCTTAATCCACCTACAACAACAGCCCGGCCGAAGCGCGTAGGTCGGCTTAGGCCGCAGGCCGTAAGCCGACAGAGCCCCGCGCACCCGGCGAGCCGGTCCAGACACGCAGACCGAAGCCCTGCGCCAGCTACCGCCGCGCCCCTCGTCATGCCGATCAGCCCGGGCTGCGGCACCTGCCGGCAGCAACAAGCCCCCAGAAGCAGGCCGCATTCCGGCATAATCGCGGCCTCGGCCCAGACGATGTGCACCACGAAACCGCCATGGCCTTTGCTCCTGCTTTATCCCGGCTGATCGACGCTTTCCGCGTACTGCCCGGCGTGGGCGCGAAAAGCGCCCAGCGTATGGCGTTTCATCTGCTTCAGAACGAGCCCGAGGGCGGTATCCATCTGGCGCAGACGATTCAGACGGCGATAGCCAACATCCGGCATTGCCGCGAATGTCGGATGTTCGCCGAAGCCGAGCTTTGCGAGATCTGTCGAAACGAGCAGCGGGACGCCAGCCGTGTGTGCGTGGTCGAGAGTCCGGCCGATGTCATGGCCATCGAGCAGAACACCAACTTCGACGGGCGCTATTTCGTGCTCATGGGCCATCTGTCGCCCATCGACGGTATCGGCCCCGAGCAACTCGGCCTGGATATTCTGCGCGATCGTCTGGTCCGTGGGCCGGTGGCGGAGCTGATACTCGCGGTCGGCGCCACCGTCGAGGGCGAGGCGACCGCTCAGTACATCGCCGACCTCGCGCGCCAGAACAGCGCCAGTGTCACCCGTATTGCCCACGGCGTACCGGTGGGGGGCGAGCTCGAGTACGTCGACGCCGGCACCCTGAGCCAGGCGTTCTCCGGCCGCCGGCCGCTGTAAACGAAAGACAAGCGGGCGGTAGCGGCTGCTGCGCCGGGCCCGGCCGGCCGCGTATCAATTCAACAGGCGGTCGATCTTCGCTGCGCTGATGAAATCATTGTCGGACAGGCCGCCGATGGCGTGCGTGGTCAATTCGATGCGGCAGCTGTTGTAACCGAACGTGATATCGGGGTGATGATCTTCGCAGTGCGCGATGTACGCCACGGCGTTCACGAATGCCTGGGTCTGGTAATAGTTCTTGAACTTGAACTGGCCTACGATCTTCTCGTCATCCGCATTTTGCCAATGATCACTGAGCTGCTTCATGCGATCGGTCACCGTCTGACCCGTCATCGGCTGGGTGCCGCCTTCGCAGGGGGCGCATTTCTGATCCGCGAGCGCATTCATAAGCGTGACTTGGTTGCGAACTGTTCGATGTCACGATAACACTGCCCGCTGCCGTGACGAACCCCGGTGGGTGGTCGTCGGCGAACGTCTCGCGCACAATGCAAGTTTAGGAATCAAGAAGAACCCATGAGCTACGCCGACGATAACCTGATCTGGATCGACCTCGAGATGACGGGTCTCGACCCGGACGCCGATCGCATCATTGAAATCGCCACGCTGGTCACCGACGCGAATCTTCACGTGCTGGCCGAAGGGCCGGTGCTGGCCGTCCGCCAGAGTGATGATCGGCTGCAGGGAATGGACCAGTGGAACACGCGCCAGCACAACGCCTCCGGGCTGGTAGCGCGGGTTCGCGCCTCGAGTGTTGATGAAGTCGAAGCCCAGCGCCGCACCATCGAGTTTCTTGAAAGCTACGTGCCCGCGCGCCGCTCGCCCATGTGCGGCAACAGCATCTGCCAGGATCGCCGCTTTCTCGCCCGCTACATGCCCGAACTGGAGGCCTACTTCCATTACCGGCATATCGATGTCAGCACCCTCAAGGAACTTGCCCGCCGCTGGGCGCCCGAAGTGGCGAGCGGCTTCTCCAAGGATTCGAGTCACCTGGCCATGGACGACATTCGCGACTCGATCGAGGAGCTGTCCTACTATCGCGATACCTTGCTAAAAGTATGATGATAATAGGAAAAATGAAATCGTTCGCCTAAGGTCTAACGGCCGATACGTTGACCCGAGCTGGCGTGCGGCGTAAAACAAAGCATACGCGCCGAGGGCCACTAACGAATCAACGCATTGGCGCCGTATCGCGCGGTCTCTCGGAGGGGACGGAGAACAACAATCCACGACACGGCGAAATAAAGAATCCCGGCAGCCGCAGCTTCAAAGCTGCAGAAAAACAATACGGGAACGCCACCTCAGGACTCCTTCGGGAGTCCTTTTTTATGAATGGAAGCCCGGCACCCACATGCACATGCCAGCCCCGCTCCGGATGTCGGATCACGCCTCCGGCGAATCAGGCCTACAACAGCTCGATCGAAGCGAGTAGGTCAGCTTAGACCACATGGATTGCATCGCAATCCATGATACCTTTGGACTTGGCCAAAATCAGCGCCAAAAAAAGTCTTTTGGCACAGATGCTTGCGATGCAATCCATATCAGGCCACGGGCCGTAAGCCGACAGGCCCGCGCGCCCGGCGAACCACCCAATTCGCCCGGGCCGGCCCGTACGTCCGATTACGCCACCGGCGAATCCGACCTGCAAAAGCCAGATCGTTGCCGCAAATCACCGACGGCTATGTATTCTTGATCCGATCGAACGCGTCGAGCGCCGCCTGGCGCGAAGCCTTGAGATCGACTATCGGGTTCGGATAGGTCTGGCCCAGCGTCACGCCGGCATCGTCGAGCACTTTCTGTGGCGCGGCCCATGGCCGATGAATATGTTTGTCCGGCAGACCGCTTAGCTCGGGAACCCAACGTCTGACGTACGCGCCGTCCGCGTCGAAACGCTCGCCCTGGCGTGCCGGATTGAATATACGGAAGAATGGGGCAGCGTCGGCGCCACAACCCGCCGCCCATTGCCAGCCGAGCGTATTGTTCGCCAGATCGGCATCCACGAGCGTATCCCAGAACCAGCGTTCGCCATGCTGCCAGCCGATCCGCAGATTCTTGGTCAGGAACGACGCCACCGTCATGCGCAGGCGGTTGTGCATGATGCCGGTCGCCCAAAGCTCGCGCATGCCCGCATCCACCATCGGGACCCCGGTGCGGCCGGCCTGCCAGGCTTGCAGGGCCTCGTCATCGTGGGTCCAGGGGAAATGCTTGAACCGCGGATCGAGCGGTTCATCGGGCGTATTCGGAAAGTGGAACAACACGTGGTGTGCGAACTCACGCCAGCCGATTTCGCTGAGAAAGATATTCGCATGCTTACGATGCGATTCATTACCGTGGTCGTGCAGCCACTCTTCCAGGCGATGCACGATCTGGCGCGGCGCGATCTCACCGAAATGCAGGTGCGGCGAAAGATACGACGTGCCCGGCTGCGCGGGGCGCTCACGGCTTTCGCCATAGCCGCCGAGCGTGTCGTTCACAAAGGTTTCCAGACGCGCGTGGGCCCCGTTCTCGCCCGGCCGCCACGCTTGCCGGATACCCGTATCCCATCGGATATCCGGCAGCAGGCCCAGGTCCGACAGCGCCTCCGAGCCAATCCGGGACCATACCGCCGGCAATGCCTCGGGGGCGGGGAGTGGATTGCGCACCGGGTCGTCGCGAATGGCTTTCCAGAACGGCGTGAACACCTTGTACGGCGTATTCTGCCGGGTCGAAACAGTCCACGGTTCGTGCAGCAAGGCGGCATTGAAGCTCGCGGCCTGGATGTTTGCCTCCTCGAGGTGGCGCTTCACCTGTTTATCGCGAGCGATCGTGCTCGGATCGTACAGCCGATTCCAGTAGACCGCGCATGCACCGCTTTCTTCGATCAACGCATCCAGCGCGGCTATCGTCGGCCCCTGACGAATCACCAGCCGCGAGCCCAGCGCTTGAAGATCGGTGTCCAGCGCCGCAAGCGAAAGATGTTGCCAGACGCGCTGCGCACCGCCCGGCGCCCAGTCTCCCAGTTCGTCGGGCGCATGGATGAACACCGGTACGATCGAATCGAACCCGGCGTCGATCGCAGCGTGCAGCGCCGGATTGTCCGCCAGCCGCAAGTCGCGCCGAAACCAGATAATCACGCGTTTTTTCATCGAAGCTCACTCGTCGATCGATACACCACTGGGCGTACGCAGACCCCGAAACAACAGATGATAGCGCGCAAGTCATTGGCGACGGGTCCAAAGGCCGAACAAAGCGCGTAGGTCGGCTTAGATCACATGGATTGCATCGCAACCCATGATGCCCTGGGGATCGGCCAAAATCAGCGCCAAAAAAGTCTTTCTGGTACAGATATTTGCGATGCAATCCATATCAGGCCGGAGGCCGTAAGCCGACACTGAGGCCCCGGCGATCAAACGCCGCGTCCGTACGCCGGTACGCCTCATGTCGAACCCATCGGCCCTATCCTGCCGCGCCGCGTTATCAAATTCGCTCGCCGTCTTCGATCTGCTGCCGGAGGGTACGAGCCCGGCGACGAATGGCCGCCATCAATCCGGCATCCGCGCGTTTCTTTTCCAGATTCTTGACCTGAAACACCATGCGTCGATTATCGCGAAACGCCTCGAGATTGCGGTCGAGGAAATCCCAGTAAAGCGTTGTTATCGGACATGCTTTATCGCCGCTCGCCTGCTTGTAATCGAACCGGCAATGCTTGCAGTAATTGCTCATCTTGTTGATGTAATTGCCTGATGCACAATACGGTTTGGTGCCAAGCAGGCCGCCGTCACCGAACTGGCTCATGCCGAGCGTGTTGGGCAGGCTGACCCAGTCGATGGCATCCAGATACATCGCCATATGCCACTCGTGAAAGCGGTACGGGTGCACGCCGGCCACGAGCGCGAAAAGCCCGAGCACCATCAACCGCTGAATATGATGGGCATAGCCGTTGTCCACCACGTTGCGCATGGCGTCGGCAACACAGGCCATATTAGTGTCGCCGTCCCAATACGCGCGCGGCACCGGTAATTCGGCGCGCAGCGCGTTCCGGCTGGCATAGGCGGGCATTTCGCGCCAATAGATGCCGCGCACGAATTCCCGCCAGCCCAGCACCTGACGGATATACCCCTCGACGCTGTTCAGCGGCGCCTTGCCGGACTCGTAAGCCGCGACGGCCGCGCCGACGCATTCGCGCGGGTCGATGAGATGGAGATTGAGCGCGGCGGACAAGCGAGAGTGATAAGCGAACGGCATGTCGGTCCAGAGCGCATCCTGATAGTCACCGAACAACGCGAGCCGCTGGTCGATGAAATCGCGCAACGCGGTACGCGCTTCATCGTGGGTGACCGGCAGGTCGAAGTCCTTGAGGTGGCCGGGGTGGTCATCGAATCGCGCCGCCACCATGTCGATAACGGCGCGGGTGATCGCGTCGGGCCGAAAGCCGCGAACGTGCGGGAGCTCGCCGGGCCCGTCTCGGCCAAAGGTTCGGCGGTTCTGCTTGTCGAAGTTCCATTGGCCGCCTTCCGGCTGGTCGCCATCCATCAGAATATACTCGGTGCGCCGCATCCAGCGATAGAAGTACTCCAGCGTCAGCGAGCCCCGGGCATCGGCCCAGTCGTTGAAGGCATCGAGACCGCAATAGAAGTGGCGGTCGGGCCGAACCTGCAGGGGTAGGTCTTGATGCTTCGCGCAATCGGCCAGCACGCGCTGTACCCGATAATCACCGCATTCGCTCATCACCAGCCGTTTCGGGCCGAGCTCGCGCACCGCGGTCGTCAGGATCGCCGCGAAATCGACGCCGCTGTCGCACCGCCCATCCACATCCAGCGCGTGGTACCAGACGCGGAACCCACGTGCGCGCAGATCGTCGCGATGATGGCGCATGGCGGCGAAAAACAGCACCAGCCGTTGCTTGTGGCACCACATATGCGTCGCTTCGGTCTGGTTTTCTGCCATCCAGACCACATCCCGTGCGGGATCGTAGTCGTCCAGCGCCGACAGTCCACGATCCAGCTGATCGCCGAGCACGATGACGAGATTTCGGATACCAGCCAATCGCGGCTCCTGCAGGGTCGGGTCACGTATCGTACGCGGGTCAATCCGAGCCGGATGCCGGTCCGTGCCACGGCCGCCCCATGCCGGACGACGCCTCCGACAAATCCGAGCCACAACAGCCGAAACAAGGCGCGCAGGTCGGGTTAGACCACATGGATTGCATCGCAATCCATGATGCCCTCGGGATAGGCTAAAATCAGCGCCAAAAAAAGTCTTTTTGGCACAAATGCTTGCGATGCAATCCATATCAGGCCGTAAGCCGACAGAAGTACGCCTACCCACCAGACCAAACCGCCCAAGCCGCGGCCGCCCCACATGTCGAAGCGCGCCGCCAACGAATCCCCCCACAAACGCCAACCCCACCAACCGGGCCGGGCGGTTGGCCCACTCGCCACCCCGCGCCGCGGGGGCACAACGGTCTGCGTCCGCGGCGCACCGGGCCGGCCACCTACATTCATCATTCGGCCTCCGGCATACTGCGCACCATGTCACGTTCGCTCGACGACAACATCGCCCGTGCGGCAAACGCTCTTGGCTCGGCCTCGCGCGTGCTCGCGATTACCGGTGCCGGCATGTCCGCCGACTCGGGCATGCCGACATACCGCGGTGTGGGCGGCTTATACAATGACCAGGCCACGGCCGACGGGGTGCCCATCGAACAAGCGCTCTCGGGCCCGATGTTCGCGCGCAACCCGGCGCTGACCTGGAAATATCTGGCGCAGATCGAGTCGGCCTGTCGCGGCGCACGGCCCAATGCCGGCCACCGGGGGCTCGTGTCGCTGGCCGAACATGTCGACCATTTATGCGTGGTCACGCAGAACGTGGATGGCCTGCATCGGGCCGCGGGTACGCGCCAGCTGATCGAAATGCACGGCAATATTCATCGTCTGTTCTGCGTGCGCTGCGGACAATCCCGCGACGTGCCGGACTACGCCGGCTTGCGACGATGGCCGCCCCTGTGTGCGCGTTGCGCGGGGGTGGAGCGCCCGGCGGTGGTGCTGTTCGAGGAAACGCTGCCGCGTTCGGCGCTGGAACGTTATCAGCGCGAACTCGCCCGCGGTTTCGACGTGGTACTAATGATTGGCACCACGGCGGTTTTCGAATACATTGCCGCGCCCGTATACGCCGCGGCATCAGGGCAGGGCACGGCAATCGAGATCAATCCCGCGGAAACGCCAATCACGGAATTGTGCGATGTAAAGTGTGCAGGGCGTGCCGCCGATGTCATTCCAGCGCTCCTTCGGCAACTCGCGGCCGACGGTCGCTGACGGAGCACCCGCAAACCGTTCAGATGAGGGCATAGGCTCGAACCCATGAGCAATACAGAAAACATCGTGTGGCACGAAGGCTCGGTCAACCGGCAACGGCGCGAGGCCATCAATCGGCACCGCGGCCTCACCATCTGGTTCACGGGCCTCTCCGGTTCGGGCAAATCGACCATATCCGTCGCGCTCGAAGAGCGTCTCACCAACATGGGCTGTCGCACCTATCGCCTGGACGGCGACAACGTCCGCACAGGGCTCAATCGCGACCTGTCGTTCACGCCCGAAGACCGGATCGAGAATATCCGGCGGATCGGCGAAGTCGCCAAGCTGTTCCGCGACGCCGGCATCATCAACCTCACCGCGTTCATCTCGCCGTACCGCCGGGACCGCGAAATGGCGCGGGCCCTGTCCAGCGAGGAAGATTTCGTCGAAGTGTTCGTCGATGCCCCCCTGGAAATCTGCGAGCAGCGCGACCCGAAAGGGCTGTACAAGAAGGCCCGCGCCGGCAGCATCCCCAACTTCACCGGCATCAGCGCACCCTACGAACCGCCGGAACAGGCCGAAGTGCATCTGCACACCGCGGAGAAGGACATCACCGGCTGCGTGGACCAACTTGTCGAGTATCTGATCACACACGGCTACCTCGAGCGTTCGCTCGTCGCCGCCGCCGGTACCGCACGGTGAAGACAGTGTATTTTGAACGTGTCGGTAGGCCTGACACGTTGTGCTATCCTCCCGCGCTTCGACTCGAACCGCTGGTGCCACCCGTATGTCCCTAATGCGTCTTGGCCTGCTTTTAATCGCCTCCGTTGCCATAGCCGGCTGCAGCACGCTCCACCTCGGTAGAAGCGCATCGGGTGTATCGGTGGTGGGCAAGAGCACGTATTGCGGCACGCCGTCGCAAGCCTCCGAAGTACATTACTTTGCCGATCCCGACGCCTTTCAAAACTGGATCGACTACCGCAACGTCAACGGCTTTAACCCGAAGATGGCGCGCAACGGTGTACTCATCGTCGAAATGGGCCAGCGCCCGACTGGTGGCTACGACATCCAGCTCGCCAGCAAGAAAACCGGCATCAAGAATAATGTGCTGACCATCGGCATGGATTGGCACGCCCCGCGGCTGGATGCAGCCGTCAGCCAGGCGATGATCACCCAATGTGTGGCCCTGCATTTGCCACAAGGGCAGTATCACAAGGTCCGCGTCGTTGATCAGCTGGGCAATGTCAGGGGCAGTGCCGACGTGAGCAGCTCGGCGAAAGGCAGCTGAGCGGTAACCTTGCCTGATAGGGTTTAACAAAATTCTACGCTTATGTACGAGCAATCACTGCTGTGCCACAGGTTTCGCAGCAGCCCGGGTCGGGCCGACGCAGTGGCATCGGGCTGATCACCGCGGAGCAGCCGAAACCGGTCTCGGCGCTCGCACAAGTTGAGCTGCAGCAATCGAGTTATCTGCCCCGGGCTGCGATCGATACGACTACTGAATTTAATTGACGTCCGAAGCAGATAAACGCATACATCAGGCGATCCAGATCTGCGCCGGGACCGTATTCCGGGAGAGGTGTCCACTAACGACTTGATCCTCAGGTTCTGGTTGACGAACCTGGAAAGAGTTCTATCTTCCAGCGCGCCTTGTAGATATCGGGGAGGGTCCTGGCGGCCAGATAAAAATTGCTGCTCAGCACGCCCTGGCCCGTCAATGCATTGAACCAGGCGTAGTCGTTGTGGGGGCGCGGTCCGTCACGACGCTGCTGTCGCGTGGCACGCCCCTCCCTGCGCGCCACGATGGCATCGCGGGTCGCACCGTCGGTGAGCACCACAAGGCACGGCAGATAACCGTCGTGATTCAGCCCGACATGCAGCTTGACCGCGCCTTTTGTGGTGCGGAACTTCGTGCAGGGAAAGACCGACAGACAGAGACCGATGGTCGAGGCATCGAGCGAGATCAGTCGCTTTTAGAACCACGTAACCGACTATTCGGAGACGTTATTGTCGAAGCGGTCGAGATCGGAACGTAGGGGCTGGTCGGCGAAGTGTTCGTTCCAGCGCCGCGGGATGAGTGCGGCGACGCCGCTCGCCGGATGAATGCCGACCCGTTGGAGCATATCCACCAGATAGATATACGGATCGATGCCATGCAGCCGGCAGGTGGCGATCAGGCTCTGGATGATGCCCATGTGCTCGGTGCTGGCTTCCATCCAACAGAACAGCCAAGTTGCCACGCCCCATCGGGATCGGCCGCAGACCACGTTCCAGATGGTTGGTGTCAATTGGCACCTCGCGATCGCCGAGTAAGACTTCGAGCGACGCCTTGCGCTCGGAACGCGCAGGCCACCGCCCTGGCCAGGGGATGACTGGGCTCCAGATCCAGGCACTGGCCGCACCATTGCCGGAACGCCCGGACCGCCGGTCCGCGGTATTTCGTTCGCGCGGCCTGTTTGTTGGGGCCTGTGCATTGTTTTTGCCGGATTGTGGCGTCGGTCTGGTAACAAGTCACCGATCAGCGTCAGTGCGTGTTGCGCCTGGGGATCACTGTCCAGCACCCGTTCGAAGCCCCGGCGGATATGCGCGCCCTGCGCTGGGCATGGATGACGCCCGACCGGGCCTCGGCATAGCGGACTTGGGCCGCAGCTTGCCGGGCCGGCCCGCCCGGCCTTGAAGGGCGTCTCGTCCATCGCCAGGACCCCACTTTGCAGCAGATGTTCGAGCTGGGCGAAATGGATCGGGCAGAGCAAGGCCGCTGTTCGGGCCACCAGTCGGGTCAGTGTGGCGCGGGCCAGCGTGATGCCGCCGGCGGCCAGATGCGCGGGCCACCGGTCGAATGCACGCCATCACGTATCGTGACGGGCCGTGCGTCGATCGATGTTTATGACCGTTGGTATCATTCCTCAGCACGACGGGCCGTGACCCACCGTGCCGTGGTCGAGTTCCCGGTGCTGGTCTAGGTCGACTAGTTCAATGATCAGCATCTGTTCGAGCCGATCGGCGATATTCCCCGGCCGAGGCGGAAGCCAAATTCTTTGACACAATTGCCCCGGCTACCGAAGTGGCGTGACTCAAACCCACGAGTCTTCAGTAAACCCGGGGCGGTTCAAATCTAAACTGGTCTGATAGTCCATGCCGAATTTACGTATAGCCCTGGTTCACTATTGGTTTGTAACGGATCGTGGAGGGGAAAAGGTTGTAAATTCTTTATGCAAGCTTTTTCCTGATGCTGACGTATTCACGCATGTGATCGACCGTGAGCGATTTGGTGCTTTAAACAAGGCGCATTATGTGCGTGAAACGTTCATTGCCCGTATTCCTGGCGCGCGCAAACATTATCAAAGGCTTTTGCCGTTGATGCCCCTTGCGCTTGAGCAGCTGGATCTTCGTGAATATGATTTGGTAATTTCCAGTGAGTCCGGGCCGGCGAAGGGGGTGTTGACTGGTCCAGACACGTTACATATCTGCTATTGCCATTCCCCGATGCGCTATTTATGGGATATGTATCCGGATTACCGCGAGGCGGCCGGTCGATTAACGCGCGCAATGATGGTTCCGCTAACGCATTATTTAAGGCTATGGGACCGAGCCTCAGCCGATCGCGTAGACCACTTCATTGCGAACTCGCATTTCATCCGTGCACGTATTCGGAAGTGTTATCGGCGCGATGCGAAGGTCATTCATCCGCCGGTGGATGTTGGGCGCTTTGAATGTGTGTACGAGAAGGGCGATTATTTTCTGCTATTAGGGCAGCTGACCCGGTATAAGCGTCCAGATATCGCGATTGAGGCTTTCCGCGCTCGCTCGTCGATGCGATTGCTTGTGGTCGGGGAGGGGGATTTCAGAGATGAGTTGCGGCGAAATGCGCCAGGTAACGTGGAGTTCCTCGGGCGCGTGGATGACGCCCGTGTGAAGGAGCTTCTGGAGTCAGCGCGCGCGCTGGTTTTTCCCGGAGTGGAAGATTTCGGAATTGTGCCGATAGAGGCCATGGCCTGCGGCACGCCAGTGCTCGCTTACGGGCGAGGTGGCGCGCTCGAAACCGTTATAGACGGTGAAACGGGTTTGCTGTTTTCTCACCAAACGCCCGAATTTCTGATGTCGGCTCTGGAGCGTCTTGAGCAGTGGGAGCCGACCATTGACCGCGCGGCTATCCGGGCGCATGCCCTGACCTTCTCGGAGGAGCGATTTCATCACCGCATGAAGGAAGCTGTTGACGGTTGGCTAGCCCAGGTGCATGGAGGATATTCGGCGGGTGGATAACGAATGGGTGGCGTTTGTTGATGTGCCGAGATCCATCCGGGCGAGCGCGCATGCGGGTTAGTGAGCAGCACCGCGCCTTCGTCGTATACTATTAACACGGCACAAAATAGATGATTCTTCGGGCTAATAGCGCGAGTATACGACCGCATGCTCGTCGCGGCTATTGGCCGCTAAGACTTTGAAAATAAACGATGTAAAGGCGACTGCTTTTATTTTCATGGCGTTGAAAACAGCGGATGAAGTCGGCTGTTTTGATGCCTTATTGATAATAGTAGTCGGGCGCGAGGGCTATTTGTACGGAATTTGCCAGCTGCAATCGGCAGACGTTATACCGCGCGAGTTGCGCGGTCGTCTGACGCGGGCCGCCGGCGGGCGCGAAACCGGCAGTGGACTTGTACGGTGGCCCGATTCTCGTTTTCTTCCCTTCTTTGTTTTGCTAATCGTTTATTGGCGTACTTCGCTTTGTTGCGCATATTTTGTTCGGTCGGGCATGGCGTGCGGAAATTTCGCGGTATATACCCGGGTGTAGAAGTGTGCCTGCAACAGCTGCGCGGATACGCGTGTTGAATGGCAGACGAACTTGGAGTTGAAAAAGATCGCGGGGTGACTCCGTTTGGGGGCTGTTCTTAGGCGGTCGAGCTTGGATGAGCTGCTTCAGTCGTTGCGTGTGGTGGTTGGCGATATGTTCCTGGTTGGTCCGCGGCCGATTGTGGAAACATGAGTTTGTGCGTTATGGCGGTCATGGGCGGCTCGACCTCTCGGCATGCCCGGGCATGCGCGGCCTTTGGCGCCGCATCGGCTGTCGCGATACCCATTACCGATTATCGATAGCGTATTGCTTTGGATTGCGCCTATGTTTGAGCGCAGGGCCTTGGGCCGGATCTTAAGATGCTGTTCAAGGCGATTGCGGTAGTACTGCGAAATCGCCGGGGTGCCTACCGCTTTCACCGGTATACGCCGGGCTCGAATTGGTAGCGGCATCGTATATCCGCAGGAGGCTCGGCGGCGCATGCTTTTTCCGTTGTAAAATCTTGTACCTAACGCGTTTTCCATGGGTCGGCTGGAGGTTCGATAGGGCTAAGCCGTTTTCGAGCCCGAGCGTGTAAAATCGCGTAGTTGAATTGGTGAATAAGAGGCATGTTCCAACGCGGTTTTCTTAGAGAGCACGGTAATATTTCGGTCGCGCTTTATGTGTTGGTCGATCTGGCGATGATCTGTGCCGGGGCCTACCTCGCTTACTTCTGGCGGTTTGATGCGCTTGGCCTCGGGGCGCATTACCGCGGTCCGGTCATTGTCGCGCTTCTGCTCACAGTCAGTGTGTTCCCTTCACTGCAGCTTTACGACTCGTGGCGCGGTCGTAACCTCGTGGATCAGTTCCGGGCCGTAACGTTCGGGTGGGGGGGCGTCATGCTCGGTTTGATCCTGGTCGGTTTCGCGGTCAAACAAAGCGATAGTTATTCGCGCTTATGGGTCGCCACCTGGGCGGGTTGCGCCTGGGCATTGCTGGTTGTGGGGCGGGTGGCGACATTTGTCACCTTGCGTGAACTTCGCGCTCGCGGGTTGAATCACCGTCGAATCCTCATTGTCGGCGACAGCGCACTAGCCGAAGAAGCCTTGGCACGGGTAAAGGCAACGCCTTCCACCGGTTGGGAGGTTATCGCCGTGGCGATGATCGATCACGACGGAAACCAGAAGCTCGGCGATGTGCGAGTGGTGGCGTATCAGGACCGGACCGAGCGCCTTGCGCGCCGCTTCCATGTGGATGAAATCTGGCTCTGCTTGCCGCTCGATCAGCAGGCGCTGATTGACCGTGTGTTGTGGGACTTTCGCCATAGCCCCATTACCATGCGCCTTGTGCCCAATCTTCGCGGTATGCGTCTCATCCAGCATCCAGTCACGGAAATTCTCGGCGTGCCGATGCTGAATCTGAACGTCTCGCCCATGCATGGGCTGAGTCGGGTGATCAAGGCGGTCGAAGATCGGACGCTAGCCTTGATCATCCTCGCGCTCATCAGTCCGTTGTTGCTGGTACTCGCGTTTGGCGTAAAGATGAGTTCTCCTGGGCCGATCTTCTTTCGTCAGAAACGCATGGGATGGAATGGTCGACTTTTTACCATATTGAAGTTCAGGTCCATGCTCGTGGATGCGGAGTCCCGAACCGGCGCGGTCTGGGCGCGGGCAGGCGAGACGCGTTCGACGCGTTTCGGTGGTTTTCTGCGGCGGACCAGCCTCGATGAACTGCCCCAGTTCATCAACGTGTTGCGCGGAGACATGTCGATTGTCGGGCCGCGGCCGGAGCGGCCGGTTTTCGTCGACCAGTTCAAGGCCGAAATTCCCGGCTATATGCAGAAGCACATGGTGAAGGCCGGGATCACGGGCTGGGCCCAGGTCAATGGCTGGCGCGGCTCGACCGACCTTACAAAGCGGATCGAGCACGATCTGTATTACATTGAGCACTGGTCGCTGTGGTTCGATCTGAAGATCATCTTCCTCACGATCTTCAAGGGATTCGTGCACAAGAACGCGTATTAGTGGGCCTCGTGCGATCCGATCGGTGTTTGGCTCGTGAGATCAGCGGGCTTTGTTCTGTTCGCATAGGCCGAGTGGTTGACGTGAGTCGGTTCAGCCGTAATAGCTCTGATACCAGTCCACGAATTTCTTCACGCCTTCGTCGACGGTGGTTTCGGGGCGGTACCCAACGGCTTCGAACAGGCCATGGACATCGGCGTGGGTCGCTTCGATGTCGCCGGCCTGCATGGGCAGCATTTCCTTTTCGGCCGTGATGCCCAGGCATTCCTCGAGGCGGTTGATGTAGTCCATCAACGGCACGGGGTTGCCGTTGCCGATGTTGTAGATCCGCCAGGGTGCGGGGCTGCGGTCGACACGGGGGGCGTCGCTGTTCCAGTTTTCGTCCGGTGTGGCGGTTTTATAGAGGACGCGGGCGATGCCTTCAGCGATATCGTCCACGAAGGTGAAGTCGCGCCGGTGTTTGCCGTGGTTGAACACCGGGATGGGCTCGCCCGCCAGCATCTTGCGAGTAAACAGGAACAGCGCCATGTCGGGCCGGCCCCAGGGGCCGTATACCGTGAAAAATCGCAGGCCTGTCGTCGGCAGGCCGTACAGATACGAGTAGGAGTGCGCCATTAACTCCGTGGCCCGTTTCGAGGCGGCGTAAATGGCCAGCGGGTGATTGGCGTCGCCGCCGGGCGAGAAGGGCATGTCGGTGGAAGCGCCGTACACCGAGCTGGTGGAGGCGTATACCAGGTGGTCGACTTTGTTGTGCCGACAGCCTTCGAGGACGTTCAAGGTGCCCGTGACATTCGAGTCGATGTAATCATGTGGATGGTCGATTGAATGCCGTACCCCAGCCTGGGCGGCCAGATGTACGACGCGCTCGAAGCCGCGTTCGGCGAACAGTGCCGGCATGGCCTGACGATCGGCGATGTCGAGCTCGACTTGTTCGAACGCCGGATTGTTTTCGAGCACGGCCACGCGGGCACGCTTGAGCGCGACGTCGTAATACGGGTCGAAATTATCGACGCCCACCACGTGCTCGCCTCGATCCAGCAGTCGCTGGGCGACATGAAACCCGATGAAACCTGCGCTGCCGGTGACGAGAATGGTCATGAGCAATCCAGTGGTGACGCTGCATATGGGGCGGACCTGATTATACCGGGCATGTGACGCCTCCGACGCGGATCTGCCGCATGGCGTTCCGGGTTTTTCGCATATAGCCGGTCCGGCCCCCGGCGCCTGCGAGTTTCGGTATGATCGCAGGACAACGGGCTCGGGCCGAGCGCGCGGCTTTCGCGTAGCGCCCAGAATAATAAAGAGGGTGGAACGTGTCGGAAACGAATATGCCGGCAAGCGACCGGTTGGCGGTTCTGGGCCTCGGCTATGTTGGGTTGCCGCTGGCGGTGGCATTTGGCCGGCATCAGTCAACGCTCGGGTTCGATATCGACGGAAAACGCGTCGCTCAGCTGCGCGACGGCCATGATTTCACGCGTGAAGTTTCGCCCGAGCAGCTGGCAGCCTCGAACGGGCTGTCGTTCTCGTCCGATCCGGCGGATCTGGCCCAAGCGAATATCTATATCGTGTCCGTACCGACGCCGGTGACGGATGCCAAGGTGCCGGACTTCGGCCCGCTGGAATCGGCCACGCGCGCGCTCGCGCCTTATCTGTCGCGCGGCGACATCGTGGTGTACGAGTCCACGGTGTACCCGGGGGCGACCGAAGAGCGCTGTGTGCCGATTCTCGCCGCGGGCTCGGGGCTGGTGTACAACGAAGGCTTTTTCGTCGGCTACAGCCCGGAGCGCGCAAACCCCGGCGATACCGAGCACGGGTTGGCCAATATCGTGAAGGTGGTGGCCGGCTCCACGCCCGAGATCGCGGATCGTTTGGTGGCACTGTACGGGCAGATCGTGCCGGCGGGGGTGCATCGGGCCTCGTCGATCACGGTGGCCGAAGCGGCCAAGGTGATCGAGAACGTCCAGCGCGATATCAACGTCGCGCTGGTCAACGAACTCTCCAAGATCTTCGGGCGCTTGAACATCGACACCCAGGAAGTGCTCGAGGCGGCGGGCACGAAATGGAATTTCCTGCCGTTCAAGCCGGGCCTGGTCGGCGGGCATTGCATTGGCGTGGACCCGTATTACCTGACCTACAAGGCGCAATCGGTGGGCTACCACCCGGACATCATCCTCGCCGGGCGGCGCATCAACGACGGCATGGGCCGTTATATCACGCACGAAGTCGTGCGCCTGATGCTGCGGCGCAAGATCCAGGTGAACGGCGCGCGCGTGCTCATCATGGGGCTGACGTTCAAGGAAAATTGCCCGGATATACGCAACACGAGGGTAGTGGATATCGTGCACGAATTGCAGGCCATGGATGCAGCCGTCGATATATACGACCCGTGGGCCGATCCGGCGAAGGTGACCCACGAATATGGGCTGACATTGGTCGATTCGCCGCAACCGGGCACCTACGACGCCGCCATCGTGGCCGTCGCGCACCGTGAATTCCGCCAGGCCGGCAGCGACACCGTGCGCAGTTATTGCAAGCCCATGCATATCGTCTACGACGTGAAATACGCCTTCGCCGCCGACGAAACGGACGGACGGCTTTAGTCACGTAGCGCGCGATGCCGGCTTACAGCCTCTGGTCCGCGCCCGCAGACGGAGGCCAAGCAGACCGCGTAGCTCGGATCAGCCGCAGGCGTAATCCGACAGATCGAAGTCACCTGTACACAACTCAAACGGCGCCCGAGTCGGGCCACGATCCGGCCCGCGCCGGACTCTCTCTATCCCGGCTTGCGGCCTTGGGTCTCGAACCACACCGCTCGGCCTCAGAACGCGAGGAGCACGCCCATGCCGACGGCCATGTTGCCGCGGAGACCGCCGCCGCTGCTCTGGCGCAGCCGCTCATCCTTGATTGCCAGTCCGCCCTGGACGCCTACGCTCTTGTTGAGCCAGTTGTGCGCCATGAAGCCGCGTAGGCCGTTGTTTCGGTTAAACAGGTGCGTGTCCGGCGCCGCGGCGGCCGCATTGTCGCTGCCGGTATTCTGTTGCGCGTCCGTTGCCAGCGGGCCGGCCAGCGGCGCCCGCACCGAATGAGCGGTCAAAACAAGCGACGCGCGGCTTTCATTCGTCAGTGGCACATCGCGCGGCGTATTGGCGGGCAGTTTGAGATTGAGTGGCGGTGGCACGCTTGCCCGCGTGATGGTGACGACGCTCGCGTCGTGATGACGTTCGGGCTTCAACGGCGACAGACTATCCATTGGCGCCCAGGCCAGCCGCGCGTGAGCCCGCGGTGGCGCTACGGCCCATTTTGAAACAGTTGGCTCGGCCGAATGCCGGCTCGCCACCGCGGCAGCAGGCGGTGCCGGCTGCTGGGCCACGACCGGATCGTGGGGCGTACGCCATAAAAAACAAATGCCCGCCACAACAGCGCCGATGACCAGCGTCGAAGCGGGGTAGATGAACACTGTGCGCGAATTCATGGCGCGGCACGTAAATAATAGCCGAGTCGCATATCGTCGTCGAAATCGTGCGGACTTTCAATAATTATCGACGGCCCAGCCGCTTCGGGCCCGGCTTTCTGCCAGTGCTGAACAACATGAAGCCCGCGCGATCGGCGGATTCGCGGTCGGTTACCGTGGCCGCCGGGTAGCCCGAGGCTGGCCGCGGCGTTTATCCGGCCAAATTTTACGTCAAACGCAAGCCGGGCCGAGTGGGGCGTGATTATGGCTCGATGGTGTCCGGAGGCCGGCGCGGGCGTCGGCCGTTTAGCGTGCCGTCCGCCCAGAAGCGCGGCTCGTTGGCGTTGCGTAAATAAACGCGACTCGCCTGGATGTCCGGCCCGCCGCGGTGCGGGCCGTTCCAGTAGCTGAACACCGCGCTATAGATCGCGGCCGTTACAGTGACCAGCGCGAAAACCGCTCGGCCTGTTGTAGATAAGGGGTCAGACACTAGATAAGGGGTCAGACACGATTCGACGAGCGAGAGATAAGGGGTCAGACACGAGTTAGATAAGTGTACGAGTAGATAAGGGGTCAGACACGATTCGACAAGTAGATAAGGGGTCAGACACGATTCGACAAGGGAGATAAGCTAAGCGGGACGGGAACGCCGGGCAGGAAAGCCCGGCCATCACGATCCTATCGGTCGGTAAAGGCGTTATTTTTCTTCGGCCGGCCTCGCCGCCCGGGCGTGGCTCGGATATTGAGTGATTGCCCGATGCGTTCGCGAAAAGCCTCACTGCCAAGCACAACGCCCTGACGGGCGCTCAGCCGAATCTCGTGCTCCGTTTCCGCTGTCAGCGGTATGCGGAACAACTCGCGGTATGCGTGCTGCCGCGCCGCCGCGGTCGGACCGAGGGCATTGTAGAGAGAATGGGGCGTGAGCCACGCATCGCCTCGGCCCAGCGCGTTGGCGTGGTAGCTGGACCAGCGGTAATCGTCCGGCATATCGGCCATGCCCTGCGCTCTTACCGGGTTGAGTTCGATGTAGCGATAGCAAGCCAACAAATAACGCTCGGACTCCACCGGGCTGGCGCGGTAACGTCCTTCCCATAACGTACCGGTGCGCTCATGTCGGCGGTTGACCTGCCCGACGTAGCGACGCCCAACCGATTGCATCATACGCGACACCGCGCGATCCCGGTGGGGCGTGACCAACAGATGGACGTGATTGGTCATCAACACATAAGCATGGACATCACAACCGCTGACCCCGGCAGCCGTCTGCAAGCATTCCAGGTAAAACAGGTAATCATCCTCGTCGAAAAAGCAGGCCTGACGATTATTACCACGCTGAATCACGTGCTGGGGCACGCCGGACAGGTTGAAGCGGGGCAGGCGGGGCATGGGCTGGCTGCGAAGCGTTGCTTGTATTGCTTGGCACTATATCAGGACTGGAGCTAATGTATCTGACCCCTTTATTGCTGACCCCTTTATTGCTACCCAACCGATTGCATCATACGCGACACCGCGCGATCCCGGTGGGGCGTGACCAACAGATGGACGTGATTGGTCATCAACACATAAGCATGGACATCACAACCGCTGACCCCGGCAGCCGTCTGCAAGCATTCCAGGTAAAACAGGTAATCATCCTCGTCGAAAAAGCAGGCCTGACGATTATTACCACGCTGAATCACGTGCTGGGGCACGCCGGACAGGTTGAAGCGGGGCAGGCGGGGCATGGGCTGGCTGCGAAGCGTTGCTTGTATTGCTTGGCACTATATCAGGACTGGAGCTAATGTATCTGACCCCTTTATTGCTCTGGGGCACGCCGGACAGGTTGAAGCGGGGTAGGCGGGGCATGGGCTGGCTGCGAAGCGTTGCTTGTATTGCTTGGCACTATATCAGGACTAGAGCTAATGTGTCTGACCCCTTTATCCCACCGGACAGGTTGAAGCGGGGCAGGCGGGGCATGGGCTGGCTGCGAAGCGTTGCTTGTATTGCTTGGCACTATATCAGGACTGGAGCTAATGTATCTGACCCCTTTAT
>NZ_JBQDYF010000031.1:0-23361 GCF_052044135.1 Salinisphaera sp. RV14 | reverse complement strand
TGCTACCGGCCAAAGTAGTTGTCGTCAGACCGGCCAGAGTAATTGTCGTCGTATAGGCGCTCACACCTCACGACCCCAGCGCCCCCTTTCCCGCGCCTGCCGATGGCGAAGAAGCGACGCGACTCGAGCTTTTCGATATCGAGCGCGGTCGCATCAATATCGGCAAGCGGTGGACACCGCTCTCCAGTCAAGTCGCCGAGGAACTGCGCGAGACGATCCGGCAAAGCGACCTGTGGCCGAATTCGGATGGCCAACTCGATCTTGAACAGACTCGATTGTTTCTCGAACTATTGGAGCGTGCCTCGCAACGGGCCAAGCGGTTGCTCGACGAACCTTTTTAAGCAACAAAGAATCCGGAGCAGAGAGCGTCCAAGCGGCTTGGCACAGCGATTGAAGCACCTCTGGGAATACCTGAAGTGTCCGACGTCAACCATTCTGGCCGGTCTCGTGCCAGAACTATTGTCGCCGTAACAGGGTGGTGATCGGCGCACGCCAGTCGTAGACGCGGGTTTCGCTCGTCTCCGCGTCGCGGAAATGATGAATGCCGATATAGACTGCCTTGGCCTCGCCGTCGCCCGCGCGCGAAGTCGAAGCGCCCGAAATACGGCGCGTGCACCAGCTTCTGCCGCTGTTTCCTGTAGGCCAGCACGTTTTCGGCGGTGGCAGTGGACCGCTCCACCGATTCGCGCGATGCGACCTGCTCCATATGGCCCATCTCGGAGCGGTTTTCCCACAGGTAGGTCTTCTGACCTTTGACATCCCGAGCATAGCGCGCGAGCGGATCGTTGGCCTCGCGCAGCCCTTGCTGGAGCCGCCCCTGGATATCGCTCAGGTGGACGTCCTCCTCGGCGCGGGCCGGCTCCGTCGATCGGGGCTCTGGCATAACGATTCCGGTGGTCTGCCGAACTCTTGGATGAGCGCGTTAATCCACCGTCGCGGCGACGCCGGTCCGCGTTCTTGACCGGCACCGCGCGGCCCGTGTTCCTACCCTAAGTTTATCACCCCCGAATAAACCATCCCTACAAACAGCGGGTTACGGCTTAAATATTTTCTTCGGGCACTACATTCGTTTTATTTTGTGCTTTATTGAATCATCTTGCGGACGCCACCGGGTGCCATATGGGCTCCCAACGCGCGGTAAATGGCCCGTTGCTTGGGCTCGGCTTGGGTCGCCTTGCGTACATGCAAGGTCTTGCCGTCCTCACGCCGGAAAGTAACCGTGACACGGCGCTGTGGAGTCATGGTGTCGCGTAGGGTTTGCCAGCTGGCATGGATGTCCTGGGCACGCAGGCAGCGGCGAATGATCTGCACGAACTGATACGCCAATACCGTAATGAACAGGTGACCGGCACTGCGTTCGGGCTTGTGATGAAAGATGGGACGCAGGCCCAGTTCGGACTTCAGTGACCGAAACACGGCCTCCAGGTCAGTCAACATGACATAGGTATGCCAAAGCCGGTCGGCATCCCAGTTTGTTTCATTGGTGCGCAGGCTGTATACGCCTGGGTTGGCCAAACGCCCAGTCGTGATCGGGCGCTGTTGCCAAGTGATGGCCACCGCGTTGACGTGCGGGTCATCAGGCACCACGGTAATATCATAGTATTGACCGATGCCGTGGCTTTTTTCCTTGAGCCGACCGATGCGTTCCCAGAGCTTGTCGATCTTCTTGGTCGTACGCGGTTTGGCCAGGCCGTCATGCATTTTTTGTAATGCCGCTTCAAAGCGCGCGACGAAGCGCTGATTGATGCCGTCCTCCTTCTTCGCTCGCTGTTCGGAGTAGCAATACAAGAACGTTTCCGTGCCATCGTCAGAGGGGACAGCTTGTGCATACACCGCGTGATCCGAAGCCGTCTCGATCGCCGTGGCGGCGTCCCTGTCGATATCGGGCGGCCGTTCACGACTGACCACCAGATAGCGATAGCCGTTTTCGACCAGCCAATCGAGGTTGGCCTGGGTGGCAATGCCGCGGTCCATGACCACCAGGGCCTGTTGCGGTGCCTCCAGTTTCTCCAGCATATCCTTCAAAGTCGTGCTCTCGCCGACGTTGCCGGCCAATACCTGGCAGTGGCGTACAAAGCCGCTGCCGTCGAGCACCATGCCCAGCGTCAGCAGTGGGCAATCGGTCCGTTTTTCCTTGGAATGCCCCCGTTGCGCGTCTGGATTACCCGCCGCTGCGCCTTCGAAAAACGTGTGGGTCAAATCATAGAGGGTGATGACACACGCAAAGTCGAACAGATCGCGGATGCGCTCAAATAGCTGCGGCTCCAGTGTGTCGCGATGCCGATACAGTCGATCCGAGGCGCGGTACAAAGCCATGGCGCCCATGGCTTCGTAGTCGAAGTCGATCAGCTCGCCCAGCGCACTCTGGTCTTGCAACCAACGATGCGTCGCCTGCTCCGAGCCCGGCGCCGCCATGCGCCCGATAATCGAACCCACCACGGCCGCCTGCTGGGGACCGTTGAGCCCCATCTGCCTCAATAGCCCGGCAAAGTCCACCTGTGCCATCGCCCACAGCCCCAAGTGCTCCACGCCCACCGACCGCGGCCGGCGCAATTCGAGCGAGTTCACGTCGATGGTCTGCAGATCCGGCTTGGCTTGTGCTGTATCGGGCGCCAATGCCGGCTGTGCCAACAGCCACTGCGCCACGATGCGTTGCGCCTCGGCCTCGAGCGCCTCATCAAAGCACCCCAGCGCCAACGTCTGCTGTTGCGCCGCCAATAGCTGTTCGATACGCGTACACAACAGCGGCCATTGTTCGCGTTCCAAGGCAAAATGGGCGCCCAGGTTCAGCAGGGTCCGTTGCCGCACCTGGCCGCCGACGCGCTCGGACGCCACCAGCCGGTACGTGTAGTAACACGTACCGTCGGCCAGCTTGCGCGAAGTGGTGCGTCGAATGAACACGGTCGTGACAGTAGCACAACGTCAAGCCGATGTGGGTATTCTATCAAAATATTATGGCACTACTTTGCAGTTTTCGAATCCCACATATCTATAATCAATAGCTTACGTACTTCCGAATTGGGGAAATAGCCCTATTTCGAGGGTTTTCCGGGCTGGGCTGGTAAAGATGGGATAGCACCCATCAGCACGCGGCGGATCTCGCGCGGCGGCACGCCGGATAGAGCTCGCTTGACGTCAGCCGGTAGGGTTGCAGAAAACCGCTTTTCCCAACCGTTCTCACGCGCGAGCAGGTCGTCGTAGACCGACTGAGTAATGGCACTCGCGTGATCTGACATTGGCGTATCGATTGTCAATGTTTCGAACCGGGATCTGATAGGTTCCGGCAACATATGAGGGTTGTTCGACGTCGCCAACCAAAGGATACGCGAGGCATCGATTGGGACACCGATGTGTTCATCCTCGAATATTCCGGCCGTGTCCTCTTCGAGCAACTGATATAGCGGGCCATATCCGTCGAATCGGAGATCGCCACGTAGCTTGTCTACCTCATCGAGCAAGATGATCGGGTTACCAACGGAACTGTCCCGCAACGCCTCGACGATCTTCCCCGGCCGACTGCCCGCCCAACTCGGGCTGTTGCCACCAAGAACAAAGCTAGCGGTGACGGATGAGCAGTTCACCACGAACAGCGGCATGCCTAAAGCCTCAGCGAGTGCGCACGCGAAATGGGTTTTTCCGATCCCAGGTGGGCCATCAAGAAGCAGAGGCGACAATCGCAATACACTCGAGTCCGTCAACAGACCAAGGGCGATCTGGCGACGAATGCTGACAATCACCTTGGCGCAGTTCGGTTGTCGTCGCTGCAGCGCATCTAGTGTGTTCATCATGTCGGACGTGGCAATCGCTAAGCGTCGATGCTCTCCGCTTTTGAGTAATCGACTCAACGCGTCACGCCGCCCTGCGTTGGTTGATTCAGCCTCGTGGGCTTTTTCCAGCTGGACATGATCGAACAGCTTGATCGTTGGAATGTCGTCAAACGCCAAGTCCCACAGCTCGTTATACGTTTGATCGCAGTCGGTGCTCATGGCGACACCTCGACGCTTTTTGCAATGCCTGCTGCCGGCAGGATGCGTTTCACCAGAGCGCCCTGCTCGGTCCTCACGCAGTGGCGCCATGCCGGCGCGCCTCGAAACCGTTGTGCTCGAATCTCAGCGCCTGAGCTCAGTCGATCGATGTAACGGACCAGATCGGTGACCAATAGCGGGGACGAACTGTTGCTTCGATACGTAGGCGCCGGCGCCAGAATCTCTCGAAGCCCTGCCCCACCCTCAGGCCAGTCTCGATCGAGACGTCTCATGAAGGGCGCCAGCAATTCGAGGTTTAACGCCTCCTGGGTAACGCCGTAAATGGCATGCTGACCAACCTGCCCGGACTTCATGATGCGGATCTTGGCGAGGTCGTGAAGCAAGGCTCCCATGACCGCGAGGTCGTGCTCGTGGGTGGGCAAGACGTAGCGCGCCAGCGATTCCGCCATCTCGGCGCATTCGACGCTGTGGATGAGCAGTCCCCCGATGCCGGCGTGGTGATGTGACCGGCTCGCGGGCATACAGAGAAACGGTTCGGCGATGCGCCGAGACAGGAACAGCCGATGAGCGAGCGCACGGACATGGGGATCCGTCAGACGATCCAGTAGCGCGACAAGCCGATCAAAAGCGGCCACACCTTCCGCGGGCACCCACGTGCGGGACAGCAGATGCCAGCTGGGACGATCGGGCCTGGCGGCTTTTTCGATGTGGTGCGTATCGATCTGGACGACGTCGCTCGGCGTGGAGACAACGTGACCTTCGATTCGCACGAAGCGCGTTCGGATGTCGGTCAGACATAGAAAGCCCTCGTCACTGAGCGACACGTCGCAGAGTGCGAACCCGGTGGCGTCGGCGATGGTGACCCGCGCTCGGTCGCCTCGTTCCGGGTTCGGGGCGCGCTTGACCGATACCAGCCGGAACAGGCCGGACACCCTGGCCCCGGATTGGGTGGCGAGAGAAGCGATGGCGATCATGACTGGTCCTCCTCTTCCATCCCGCCATGGATCGCGTTCGTGACGAACCGGTCGAAGGCGCTGCCGTCCCGGCGGGTGAGGTTGGGGACATAGCGCGAATAGACGCGGAACAGCATCTCGGTGTTGGTATGCCCCATCTGACGCGCGATCCATTCGGGATTCTCGCCGGCGGCCAGCCAGAGTGTCGCGGCGGTATGCCGGCAGTGGTACGGGCGCCTTGGCGCGAGTTCCAGATACCGCAGCAGCGGATACCAGACCCGCTGGGTGACATTGGTGGTGTCGAGCGGCGTGCCGTCTCGGGTGACGAAGACATACTCGCCCTCGCCCGTGACCTCGAACTGAGCCCTGAGGGCGTCGTACACGACCGACGACATGGCGATCTCGCGCTGGGAGCCATCGGTCTTGGTGTAGTCGACGATGCCCTTGTCGATGGTTTCCCGGACGAGGATTTGACGCGCCTCCCAATCGATCCGCGACCATTTGAGGCCGTGCAGCTCGCCGGTTCGCATGCCGGTGAAGAATCGCAGGGTGTAGTACGGCTTGTAGTCACTCCGGACGGTATCCAGAATCAGCCGGGCCTCATCCATTGAGAACGGCTGGATATCCTTGCGCTGCAGCCGCAGGCGCTTGATGTTCTGAACCGGATTCGGGAATTCGAAGCGATCGGCCGCCTCGGTCATGATCATGTTCAGGATGCCCATCAAGTTATTGATGGTCTTGGGCGATAGCGTCGCATTGCCGGAACGGCCCGCGCACTGGGCAACTTCGGCTCGGAAGGCCAGCACGTCGGCTTTGGTGATCTCGCCGATTGGCCGGTCACCGAATGCGGGCAATAGATGACGATTTAGGACCGCTCGGTTGCCGAGTTGCGTGTGGCGGCGCCAGCGGATCTCGTTCTCACGCCACCAGGTGTCGGCGAAATCGCGAAACGCCGGAGTCGCAGCTGAATCAGCGCCGCTCGAGGCCGACACCTCATTACGGTCGAAACGGGCAGCGCGTCTGCTGCCAGGGAAATACTGTCGATATTCGAAGGTACCAAGAGTGATCTCCGCGTCCATCTTGTCGGCCACCGACTTCATTCGCTTTCGGTTCGCCTTCGTATCGTCGAGAGCGGTGTACTCGCGACACCGAACACCTCGATACTTAAAGTCGAAAAAGAGCTTGCCAGTATCTTCTCGGCATCGAATATTAACCATTGCAGACGCCCCCACCGGCCATCGGAATTCCGGTGCTCGCTGCCGCTCCCGGTTGGGTCGTCCGTGCCTTTGTATCGCGAGGCAACCCGGAGGTGCCGGGCGTCACTGAGTCGATCTCAAGCGCGGGCTGCTTCATGTCCCGCTCTATCGTCTCCCAGATGTATAAGATCTTCCGGCCGCCGAAAGGCCGGAAGTAGTGCCGGCCTTCCAGCAGAACTGAATCCTTCAGTCTGTCGCGAATCGTCCGAACGTCGTAATGAATCCGCTCGGCCAAGGCTTCCGTCGTCAAGTAGGTATAGTTCATACTAGGCTCCATCGGTTGTTTCTAGCCATCCAATGTCGTTTTAACGCGACATTGGATGGCTATATTACGCGTCTTATGTCGCTTGTCAACACTTTTTGTCGCGTTTACGCGACGTATGGAGCGTTAGCGTGATCCGCTTTAAGGTTAAAGAACTGCTCGCCGAAAAAGAGTTCCAAGAGTCCAGAGTCATCACACTCGCCGAGGTGGCTAAGGAGACTGGTATTCATAGAGCGACGTTGTCGAAAATCGCGAACGAGCGGGGTTACAACACGGGCACGGACAACGTCGATCGGTTGTGCGCCTATTTCGCGTGCGAAGTACAAGACCTGCTAAAGCGCGTGCCTGAATAAGCAGTCGGATTCCGATCATGAGGAGGCCCAGAGCCTTACGGTCATTTCGGTATCTATTCGAAATCAGTTACGTTTCAGCTTGGCCCTGGATTGGCCCGCACAGGGCCCGGGGTGCTAGCTGGCTCACCCAGGCGCCTCATACATCACACGAGTCGTTTTCACTCAACAGAGAGGCCAAAGACGCTAGCGCGTTGTTAACGCACAAAAAAAAGACCAGAAGCCAAACGACTTCTGGTCTTTTCAAGTGGTGCGCCCGGAGAGATTCGAACTCCCGACTGCGGTTCGTAGCCGCAATTAGTGGCACCATTTTGATAGCCATTAAAATTTCTTCATAGCTATAAATAGATCTTAAATCGTTGCTACTGTGAAAATTTAGGATATATTTTTTCGTAGCAGACGCCGCATTGGCGCCGATTAACATCGCAGAGAACTGCGGTTCCTGCTACGCAAAAGGCGCCACGATGGGCTCAGCCTCGGAACCCGAATACGACCGTATAGCCGCATTTGCTCGCGAGCGTAGTATGGACCTCGTCATCAACGAGCGCAGTGTTCGCGTCTCCAAATTGACGCATCCAGCACTCGCCGTTGTCGACGGACACATTCCGCAAGGTCGGCTCGTCGCCGGTGAAATTCGTCGCAGCGTCAGCTTGCTCGAGCACCACTATTCGCATAGGGAATCCGAACGTCTAGAACAACTCGCCCAAGTCGCCGAGGGTTGCCACTCCGAGTTTCACCGGGATCCGAGTCGGGCGCGGGGCAGCATGCATCCGCTGGCTGGCGTGCTCGCCTACTCCTATTACTATGGCGCTCTTGTGCCGCGCAGAGGAGAGCACGCGGCGCTCGGAATATTACGAGCCGCTCTTCTACGCGTCATAACGAAGGGCTTGGCCGACACGGCGACGCGCTCAGCCGCGCGACGAATTCGGGATGTTTTAACGACGGAACCGACTAGGCAATTCGACGACGCCGTATCACCTGCCTTGGCCGAGGCATGGAGCGACCAGCTCAGCGTCGCTCAATTCGCCCGGCTCATTACCCCCTACTTAGCTGAACACGGCGACGCCGCTGAGAAATTTGCCAACGCGGCGATGTTGCCTGCTGACGGCGCGCTTCGACGACCTGATGCCACTAAACCCGCCGAACCTCGGCCTTCCCCGCCACGAACACCTCGCAGACAGGCACCGCCCTCGAGCCTCAGTCCTGCAACGCCTATTCGCCCAAGTGGCCTATTTGGCGTTCGCCACTTCGTACCGCCATTAGCGTCGCTTGATGTCCCGCCGCCGGACGAAATCCCGCCCGAGGATATCGAGGGGTTTCAGCCAGCTTTCGCGCTCGATCTATTCCAGCAAGACGATGAGCCTCTGGAGGTAGCGTCGGGCGAGAAATTGGCAACCGCCGCCTTCGAGTTTGAGCAGGCCACACGCCATCACCTTGAAGGCGTCTTGCTACCCGACACGGATCGTACGCTGACCACGATCGAGACTCAGCGAGTCTGGAACGCATTAACTCCGGCGCTCGATCTCGATTTCGCCTCGCTCATGGATAAAGCGGCGGCGCTCTGTGCGGCACTGATGCTCGTCACCGGCCGACGACGGATTGAGTGCTTATACGCCATTGCGCATCTTGCTCAAGATAGCGCCGGGACCGTCGATGGAGCCCTGCGTCTGTCGACCCACTCCTGGGCGACTACCCTTCAGGCACTGCCAGAGCTCAACGACCTGCCTTCGGATTGGTTCCACAGAACGTCCCTCAAATTATCCTTTCCGTTGCCGCCGCCGCTATCGCGAGCGCTATCCGTATTGCATGCGACGCTCACAGCCGAAGCGCTGACTGACCTCGGCCGCAATACGGGCTGGGAGAGCGCATGGGCCGACCTCAGAAGCCAGCTGCGGGAGGTTTGCCCGCGGTTCACGGAGACTCGCGCCATTCACACCTTGGCGGTCCAAACGTTCGTCCGTACGGGTCATATTCGTGAAGCACAGTGGTTCTCGGGCTCAGCGCTTGAGCATTCGAGCGCGCCCAGCCATTACTACGCGAGGTCGGCGCATGAACTCGTTTCCACGTATTGCGACGCTCTCAGCGCAATGGGCATACCCGCTGAAAAGCCGAGCACATCAGATAACTCGCTCATCGGCGCGCCGCGTGCAGCCATTAGGTGGGAGACAGCCTGCACCGCAATCGAGTCTTTGTGCAGCCGAACCAAGGACGCCGTCCGATTGGGAAAGGCCCCCACCGACACGGTTCTCGAAGGCGTCCACGCGCTTGGTGCATACCTAGCAATCCTTTTCGGAGTCTGCACCGCTCACCGGTTCACAGCACCGATTGGGGCCGTCACTCGACGTGATGTCCTGACTCCCACAGGAAGCGGCGCGCAATGGAGCCTCGGCCTTGTCGGGGATAAAACCACGGATCCCGAGCTTGATGCCCGGGTCTGCGTCCTCCCGCCTCTCTTTACCGACACGCTACATGCCTATCTCCGACAACTTGAGCGCGCGGAACGGCTGCTCGCCAAGCGCGGCGTTAGCGACGACGTGCTTCTTGAACGAATACGCGCGGCGTTGGATGGCACCGGCCCATTGTGGTTCACAGGTGGCGAGCATGCGGTGGGCGCCAAAGATGCGGAATTGACCCGCCATGGGCTGAAAGCATTGTGGCCCGAATGGGTCATTCCCATGCCGCTGCTGCGACATCTGTTTGCCAGCAACGCCGGACGATTCGGTATCGCCGGGTCTGATATCGCCTTGCAGATGGGGCACAGCATCGGGGACTCACCATTCGATGCCTGCGATCCGGATTGCCCTGCGGAATTCGGCGAACGGATCGCCGCGAATCTCCAAAGCTACGTCGAAGCGCTTGGGTTTCGGACCGTCGGTGCGGCCCGGCGCTACGACCCACCGGCACCACTCGAACCGCGAAGCGCTCAAGATCTCGTTACGGATTACAAGACGCTCCGGACGCTACGTCGGGGCTGCCAAGAGACGAAGCTGGATGAGCCGACCGAGATCGAGAATCAGCGCGCCGCCGAAATAGTCGATGCATTTGACGGCCGCACGCCAACCAACGCCGACGACGAGTGGCTGATCGAGCCGGCCGCCATTCAGCAGCTCCTCAACCAGTCTCAGGCCGAGACGCTGGGTGTACAGCAAGCTTTGCGCAGCAAACTATCGGCGTTAGTTGCGCATCGGCGTCGCACCATGACCAATGGCCCGGCCCGGAGACGTCCGTTCGTACCGCCGTTGAGCACCCCGAACATCACATACAGCGCTTTCAATGTCGTTCATTTCGATGCATCGCGCTGGGCGCTCGCCGTCGAGGCTCAGGCCTTGGCTCTTCTCGATCGCGGCGTTGCCTCAGACGATGACCATGCCATCCTGGCGGCCACGACAATCCTTCTCGCCAGCTACGGCGCAGGCACCACGAGTGACCGCCTCCTCCATCTCCTCGATCCGGACCTGCCGCTGCATGCCTTCGAGCAATTTGAATCGGGCTTGATTGCTGAAGTGCCTCTCGATGCGTCAGGCAATCTGAACGGAGAGCGCGAATGCCAGCTCGTGAGCGGCGATGCAGTGGCCCTTCTCGGCAACCTGCGTCGCCGTCGCATCGCGCCGCCAACGCTTAAGCAGATCGACACGGCTTTGCGCAAACAAGCCGAGTTGCAAGGCCTATGGCCGGCAGAGGCACGGCTACCACTGGATGATCTACTGTTACTGATCGGCCTGGGGCGCCAATGCCACATACCGGGCACCCGGAGTGCCTGGGAACGCGGCATACTTAATAGCGTGGGCCCGGCCCTGACGCGCTTCGCGCCGCTCATATCCGCGGATATCTCAGCGACGGTGCCACAGCACCTTTCTGGCAAGCGCGCATCACCCGGCCAGCGGACATTAACGCGGAACGACGGGATGACGGCGTATCGGCAGCTACGCCGCCTCGCGTATGAAATCGCCGCCGGACGTGATACGGCCGCCAACCGACGACGCTTACGCGACCTGGAGGAACGGTTTGCCCTGGAGTTCGGCTCATCGAGCCTGATCGCCCTCCTCGCCGCGTTTGTGGTCTACCTTCGCCATGAACGCGGACTGGCCGACACCTCCACCTACGACTATCTGACCACCCTCGGCGCGCGCTTGATACGTGGCGTCGGCGCCGGCGACATACACGCCATTGATCCCTGGGACATTGAAGGAGCACTCCGGCAGATTGCGATCGAATCCAGATCCGGAGAGCGACGGGCCAAGGCGAGCACGGTCGCATCGGCAGCCTCTCACTTCTCCGATGTGCTCGATCGTGTCGGTGTCGAGATTGATCTGTCGCGAGCGTTCGATGGCCTGGCATTCGAGACACAACGCCACCCCGGATATTTCTCCAGTCAAACAGAGACGACCGCGATTCAGTCAGCGCTGGCGACGACGACCGATCACGCGCTTGCTTCGCTCTCGCTCGATAGCGGGGCCGACCACGCGACCATCGGGGAAGCCGGCGCGCTGATTCAGATGTACTCCGGTCTTCGATTGAGCGAGGTCGCCGGATTAATGTCTCGCGATCTAATGATCGACGACGAGCGACTTTCCATTCATGTCCACCCGATCAAGCGCCGACAGCTGAAAACAGTCGCGAGTCGGCGGATCGTTATCGCGCCGATGGAGACTCAGGCCGCCGCACGACTTCGCGGGCTCCTGGGCCGGCTGGGCATACGGGTCGCTGACACGGGCGACCTACTGTTGGCACCCGACGTTGGAACCGGAGTCGCGTCTATTGCCCGAATGATGGCGAGCGGGTTTCGTGTTTCCGCATCGTCCTGTATCGAAGGCCCCTACGCTCGCGGGCACATTGCACGACACAATATGGCGACGACTGCGGTACTGGTCACCCACCCGGCTCGAATGGCGCAACCGGTCGCCTCCCTGAAGCCCGTAACGCTCTATGAGCACACGCAGGCTCGGATTATCTCGCTCGGCCAACTTCCGCGGCGTCTGCAATTCCGCTACCTGTCACGACAACTGGGACACGGCAGCCCGATCACGACTCTGGTTTGGTATGCCCACGCACTCCCGTTGCTCCATGGGCAAGTTAGCCCGTGGCGCGGCCTCGCTCGCCAAGCGGAGGCACGATTGCTCGATCGCCGGGCTAGCGATATTGATCGATGGCGCGGACACCACGGCGGCACCCATGTCGAAAATATCCCATTTCTCATGCGGTTCCGACCTGACTGGATATCGAACCAAGTCCATCCGTATGTTGAGAAGACGACGGCTAACGCCCCGCGAACGCCCGCGACTACTACTACCTCGTCCGACACATCTCAGTTAACAGCGTCTCTCGCCGGGCGCATTGCATTGGCGGTGCGCATGGGCGTTGATGACTATGCCGCCGCCAACCAACTCTGGATGCGCGTCGAGCAGTACAAGGCAATCGTGGCTCTACTGAGTGAACGTGATCGCGGTTTCAGGCTCGGCTATCTGACGGGCCGCAGGATCCGTCCACGCGGTCATAAGAGAATTCCGCGATCTCATGATCTGGGCTTGATCCTCCGTAGCATCGATGAGTCTTTGGATGCACACGAGCTGACGGGCACCTGCCTACGACGTTGGCTATTGCGCAATCTGGCTGCAGAAGAGCCGGCACTCTCGTTCGATGTCGAGACGGCGGGTCTTGCGGCGGTGGTCGGGCGCCACAAACGCGCCGAGCGAGTTGGCGATCACGCGGCCTACACTCTGATTGAGGTACCGAAATCGGACCGTCAATTGATTTTGCTCGTGATCGCCACCATCAGCTGGCTGAAGCGAGCGTGACGGCCCGCGGTGTCAGCAACAACCGCCTTCGAAATATTGCGTGATGTCGCGCAGCGCGACTGGATCGCGCATTGCATGAAGCGGCCGGTCTCCCAGCCACTCGTACGGCCCGTGCAGTACTTCAGCCACCGAATCGAGACCAAACAGCGCTGCGATAGCATCCAGAGTACGCATCATTAGCACCGCCCTCTCGTACGGTGAACTGGCGAACTCCAGTACTCGCTCTCCTCGAACCAGTTCATCAACATAGCGGGGCGACACGCCCAGGATAGCGGCAACGTCGTCTGCCGGGATCGAGCACTCCGGCATGGCGCGAACGAGCACGACACTGGCCGCCGCCGCCATCTCGTGAGGACTGGACGCTTCCGCGCCAAAAGTCGTTAAACCGTCCGGTGGGTGGCCTTCTCCTGTGTCCATCGCGCACTCCTTCTATCGAGCAGAGGATCGAGCGGCCAATACGCCTTGCTTCTATCGACACGATACCGCAACCCGAGCGAACACCCCATAGAGACTCACTAAACCTCGCAGCGAAATCGGCGTCTCCGACCGAAGCTGGGGTGAAATAACACAACGGCTGTAGTACTTCCCGAATCCAGCCGCTGTTGCCGCGAGCGTGCGCGCTTTTTGCCGTAAAGATCAGCATCAAAAATTCGAGCGTAAAACCGAAGAACACGCAAACTGCTTCTTCGGCAACTATTTGTCAGCAGCATTGTTCAGCCTTGAGGGTTCAATCTCATACTCACAGCGGTCGCATCCATATAAAGATTATCGCTTAGGCATGTCTCTCGGCGGCCCCCAATCTCGCACCCATTCTATCTGCGACACGCATACCAAGATTAGATAGGAATAATCGCTTATCATTTCGTGAGTTTTTACATCATTTTGATGTATTTACTCCATTCTTTACTTAACTGTTTATATATACTAATTTATCGGTCACGCCTCGTTCACCACGTCTCAACCGGACACGGCACGGCTACGAATGGGATTCTTGATTAGTTCGCAAACGCAGCCCGCCGCAAGTCGGATTCGGCGCAAGGCCTTGTCAACGCAGCGGCGCGCACCAATCGCGGCAAAATCGAGCGCAGGTTATAGCGGCGATTGAAGCGATACTGAAATTCCGCCAGGTAGCGCGGTGCGTATTTGGCGAAGTTGAATGCATGATAGGTGCCGGCAATGGCGGTCTTGAGATTACCCAGCACAATATTCACACAACGGAATGCGGCGTGTTCCGCCGCGGCTCGTCCCGAGCCGGTGACGACGGGATGATGTTCGGCCACTTCCGCGGCCAGGGCACCGAAGGCCGGCAGACCGTCCGACCAGGCCTGCGTATCGGCATGCAGCGCCGTATTCGCCCACGCACTGATCGCGTCTTTGGTGAACGGCAAGCAGTGAATCGCGACCTGGTGCGGCTGGTTGTCGCCCACGGTGGACACGCCGATGACGAACGGCACCTTGTTGGGCGAGCCGCGCCCGCGTTTGCCCGACCGTTCGCCGCCCAGATAGGCATCGTCGATCTCGACTCGCCCGGACAACTGACGGCGCGATTCACGCGCGGCCATGGTCTGCAAGATCTTGTGCTTGATCCGCCATGCCGCGCTATAGCCCACGCCCAGATGGCGCATCAGTTCAAGCGCCGAGACGTTGTTCTTGGCCTGGGTCAGCAAATGCATGGCCAGAAACCAGGTCGTCAGCGGCAACTTCGTCGACGCGAAGATCGTTCCGGCGGTGGCCGTGGTCTGATGTCGGCAGCGACGGCATTGCCAATGGGTGCGGCCGGCGCGCTCGAACGTCGTGTGCAGATGACAACGACAGGCGGGACATACGAATCCTTGCGGCCAGCGCGATTCGATCAACGCGGCTTCGCACTGGGCCTCGGTGCCATAGCGTTGGATGAACTCGGCCATCGACAGGCCGGGTTGAAATTGCACGCGATTCATTGCCATAACGATCCTCCGTATCGGTGTTATGGCTTTATTATCCCGAGCCGGTGGGTCAGATCGTGACCCCGCTGAGTTTGCGAACTAATCAAGATGGGATTTGATATGGCCGGATCGATCATTGCCGAGTATGCGTTTGCCCCAACGCATTACACCATGTTCAAACAACGCCTCGCCGAGCTGCAGCGATTTATCTGTCCACGAGCGGCATCGGCCGGACTGAAGCTCGAATCGATCGAATCTATTTTCGACGAAAACGATCCGGAGATTGCCGTTGGATTCAGGATCAGCGCGTCAAAAGTAGATGGATCCAAAAAAAATAGAAGTCAAGGATTGCTTCCGCCGGCTGAGGAGCTCGCGGCAGTGATCGATTGCGCCGCGCAGGATTCGGTAAACAACGAGAAAACACCCGAAGCGCGAGAACAAAAAATTCGCGAACTGACGTCCTACGCCGACAACACCCTCATCGATGGGCGACCACACTCACCTCGACCGTTGGTCGCAAACGATCCTACCGCGCCTATTCGACCACCGGTCGCGCCGGCCGAGACGGATGTGATTACGGTGTTCGATATCGAACGGGGGCGGCTGCGGGTGGCTACGCAATGGGTCACACTGGATAGCCAGGTGGCTGAGGAATTCCGCGAGGCGTTCCGCCAAAATCCCGTGCCGACAGACGTCGTTAATCTCAAACTCGATCAGACACGCAAATTTCTCGAATTGGTCGCAAACACCGCGTCACGGGCATTGCATTCACTGAATAACCCGCTCCACGACAATACGAACGCAGCGGATATAACTCAGTGAAACTGCGCATCCTCAGCGATCTGCATCTCGAATTTTATCGCCGACCCGAAAAGTCACGAATACGCGATGATGTCGATTGTGACGTCGTGATCATGGCCGGCGACATTCACACCAGCACCACGGGGATCGCATGGGCCGCCCGAGAGTTTACGAAACCCGTCGTCTACGTGCTGGGAAACCACGAGTTTTATGGCCAGCACGTGCCCGCGTTCATAGACAACGCTCGGCAATTTGCCAATGAGCGCGGCGTTCATCTGCTGGAAAACGACGAGGTGCAAATCGGGGGCCAGCGGTTCATAGGCTCCACACTGTGGACGGATTTTGGCTCTGGCCCCCTGAATTGGATCGATGCCGCTCGAGCTGCACACCCTGTTGTGTCGGATTTTTCGGAAATCAGACACTACTATGGCCAACTCATCTCGCCCAGCCTCATGGCGGAATGGCACGCTAACAGCGTGAAATGGCTCGAACAGAGGCTGTGCGTCGACGACCCTGCCGTGGTCGTTACCCATTTTGCCCCGACGTGGGCCGTTGTCGATCCTCGGTTCGGCTCCGGTGATGCGTTGACGCCCTATTTTCACTCGAATCTCGAACATCTGATGGGTGAGGCTGCGCCTCTCTGGATATACGGCCACAATCATTATTCTGCTGACGTCACCGTCGATACCGACCGAGGAAACACGCGGGTTATCAGCAATCAGCGGGGTTATCGAGACGAAAACGCGGGCTTCGATGCATCGCTAGTCATTGATTTGTGAGAAATCCGATTTTTCAAGCTTCAGCATTTGTGACGTGCTCAGCTAGCTTAGGCAGTGACAGGAATCGACGTTTCAACCGTCTCTCGGCCTAGCAAACTGCGACGGAGGGGATTACGTATTCGGTGGCAACTGTTCTTGGCCTCTTCGCGAGGTTCGCAGAATATTTACAAAACGCTTGTCGATTCATAGTTAGGACGGAGGCAGTCATGACATTACCGTACGAAAGAACACGCGCAGTTATCGAGACCGAAAAGTTTTTGAGGAGCATTGAAGTTGACAAAACGCTTCCTGAATATGTCCGGAATAGAGCATGCGCTCTATTACGCCACTATCCCAGCAAGCATGACATGTGCTTGGCGGGAAAAGCTCTAGAGCAGAAGATTCCTTGGCTTCAGGTATTCAGTTCGCGGCCTTACTTCGCTTATGAGGAGCACTCAAATCAGGAATCCGATGACTAAAGTCGGCGTGGTCTTGACACATCTCCTCAGTGTAGCGGGGTAGACAGGCGAGCATTGCTCACGATTTGAGTAGTGCGCCGATCTCGAACCCAATCACAGGCCAGAAGTGTCTAATGGACCCGGACAAGTTCACTAGATGACGTAGAAACAGTGCAACCATCTCCAGCGCTACCATTAAGCTCGAATTGACGGCAGATTCTCTAACTCCTATCCGGTTCAACTTGCTCTCGGGCCGCGCGCCAAGCGGCGCACTAGCGGCCCCATGGTTAACGCCTGCACAAGAATACTGAAAATCACTACTTCATAGGTGGCTGCCACGATCGTTTCGCGCCCCGACAAATCCGGCAGCGACAGCGCCAGGGCAACCGAAATACCGCCACGCAGGCCTCCCCAAGTCATGATTTTGATACTGTGCGGGGTAAATACATGGAATACGCGCATGACCGTAATCGGTACGCCGACGCTGATCCAACGCGCCAGCAGCACGATCGGAATCGCGAGCAGGCCCGGCAGCAACGAGCCAAACGATAACGATAGCGCAATCACCTCTAGGCCGATCAAACCGAATAACAACAGATTGAGCAGTTCGTCGAGCAGCTCCCAGAAGGCAAACAGGTGATGTCGGGTGAGATCGGACATGGCAGATGTCTTGCCCTGATTGCCCACCATCAGGCCCATGACCACCACCGCGATCGGCGCCGACGCAAGCAACATATCGGCCAGTGCATAGCCCGCGATCGCCATCGAAAACGTGATCAGGATTTCGACCGGATAACTATCGATCCCCTTCATCACATAGTTGCCGAGCGCGCCCAGGGCCAGCCCCATGAGAACGCCACCCAGCACGGCCTCGACAAGCAACAGCGTCACGGCGGAGGGCGCGACCGGTTCGGGGCTGGTGGCCAGATTGAGCAGCGTCAGAAACAGCACCACGGCGGTGCCGTCGTTGAACAGGCTCTCACCAGCAATGCGCGCTTCCAGCCGCTTGGCCACCCCCACCCGCCGCAGGATGCCCAATACCGCGATCGGATCGGTCGGCGAAATCAGGGCGCCGAACAACAGACAACTGATCAGAGGCAGACCGAAACCCAGCAGGTGGGCCCCGACATAGAAACCGCCCCCGACCAGGCTGGTGGACAGCGTCACACCTGCGGTCGCGAGAAACAGAATGATCCATTTCTCCTGACGAATACCGCTGATATCAACGTGCAGGCTGCCAGCGAACAGCAGCATGCCGAGCATGCCCTCGAACACCAACTTGGAGAAATCGATCTCGGCGACCGCCTGCTGTGCCCAGCGGGCCACCGCCGGGTTGTGGCTACCGATGATCGCCACCGCGACCGAGACGACAAGCCCGATCGCGGTAATGCCGATGACGTCCGGCAGGCCAATGAACCGACTATTGAGATAACCGAACAGCGCAACGAGGGTGATAATCAGGCCGATAGCGTGGAACAGCGTCAATGTTGCTTTTCTCCCTGCCGTGCCGCTTGTGTCGCGCCGGCTGGTGTCGGGTTCGAAGGTCTCGGCGGATGTCATGGGCGGGCTGGTCAACGGCTGTGGACAAGACCCCCCCCGCGCGCTTAGGGGCAGCCAATCGGCCGACTCCGCTATGTCGCCAGGTGCTCGCGGATTGTCTGCAGCTCGGCGCGGCGCTCATCACTGACCTCGGGAAAAGCCAGGTCGAGGCTCTTCAACGTATCGACCACGATCCGGGAAATAATCAACCGTGCGTTGTGCTTGTCGTCGGCCGGCACCACATACCAGGGCGCATGGTCGGTACTGGTGGCCGACAGGCACTGGCCATAGGCCTGCATGTACTGCGGCCAGAACTTGCGTTCCTCGATATCCGCCGTGCTGAATTTCCAGTTCTTTTCCGGGTCATCGATCCGGGCGAGAAAACGTTTCCGCTGTTCTTCCGGGGACAGATGCAGGAAGAACTTGATGATGCGGGTACCGTTGGCATGCAGATGCCGCTCCAGATTGCGGATCGAGCGGTATCGGTGTTCCCAGAGAGTTGTCTCGTGGCGCGGAGTCTCCGGCAGGCCTTCACCTTGAAGGATCTCCGGATGGACGCGCACGATGAGCACCTCTTCGTAGTAGGAGCGGTTGAAGATGCCAATCCGGCCGCGCTCGGGCAGATCGCGGGTACAACGCCAGAGGAAATCGTGCTGCAGTTCCGCGGCACTCGGATGTTGGTAGCTAAAGACCTGACAGCCCTGCGGATTGACCCCGGACATCACATGTCGGATCGCCCCGTCCTTGCCGGCTGCATCCATGGCCTGAAATATCAGCAGCACGGCGTGCCGATCCGACGCATATAACAGCTGCTGCTGGGCGCTGAGGTCGGCTACGTTCTGCTTTAGCCGCTTGCGGTATTTCTTCTTGGAACCATAGACGGGCTCGATCTGTGTCGGCCACTGGTCAAGATCGACTACTGCCCTCTCGGGAACGCGAAAATCACCCGGATCAATATTCATGTCGCCGCCTCGGACGTCCGTGTTGCCATCGTTTGAACAGTGAGAGCTTATTCCGCATCGGCATGGGTTCTCATCGGACGAACTTGCGTTGTTCTGAAGATCGACCCGGCCTAATCACCACCGCGCTCACTCGGTCGCAGCCAGACTCAGGCGTTGGCGCCCCAGCCGATCATCGGATACCACGAGCCCGCTCGCCAGTCGTTTCAGATCACTCGCTTCCAGCGTCTCATGCTCGAGCAGCTCGGCGGCACAGCGCTTGAGCACGGCGGTGTTTCGTTTCAGAGCCGCATACACGCGCTCGAAGACATCGTGAATGATCTCGCGCACGGCGGCGTCAATTGCCTCGGCGCTCTGCTCGCTAATGGGCCGCTGGGCGGTCGACGCATAGCCGCCCAGAAAGGTCGGCTGATCCGTATCGTAGGTCACAGAGCCCAGATTCGCGTCCATGCCGTAGCGCGCCACCATGCTGCGGGCGATACTCGTCGCTTTGGATAGATCGTCCGACGCCCCGGTGGACAGATGGTTGTAGATCAGTTTTTCGGCGGCGCGCCCACCCAACAGAACGGCGATCTTGTCTTCCAGCTCTTCCCGCGTCATCAGGAAACGATCCTCGGTCGGTCGCTGTAACGTGTAACCGAGCGCACCGATGCCGCGCGGAATGATGGACACCTTGTGCACCGGATCGACGCCCGGCAGCAACAGCGTCATCAGCGCGTGCCCGATCTCATGGTGGGCAACGATCTCACGTTCACGGGGATTGAGAAGCCGGTTCTTCTTTTCCAGGCCGGCGACGATGCGCTCGATGGCGTTGTTGAAATCGTCCATGGTCACGGCATCGGCGCGCCGGCGGGTGGCTAACAATGCGGCTTCGTTGATCAGATTGGCCAGATCGGCGCCGGTAAAACCCGTGGTGAGCGCTGCGACGTCCTCGATGTTCACATCGACGGCCAGCCGGATCTTCTTGGCGTGCACATCCAGGATCTGCACCCGGCCACGCTTGTCCGGTCGATCCACCAGCACCTGGCGATCGAAGCGACCGGCCCGTAGCAGGGCCGGGTCGAGCACCTCCGGGCGATTGGTGGCCGCGATCAGCACCAGGCCCTTGCTGGGATCGAAGCCGTCGAGCTCGACCAGCAGCTGGTTGAGGGTCTGTTCGCGTTCGTCATGGCCGCCGGCCTGGGGGAAGGCACCGCGGGCGCGGCCCAGCGCATCCAGTTCGTCGATGAAGATGATGGCCGGCGCCTTGGCCCGCGCCTGCACAAACAGATCGCGTACCCGCGCCGCCCCCACACCGACGAACATCTCCACGAACTCCGAACCACTGATGGAAAAGAAAGGCACTTCGGCCTCGCCCGCGACCGCCCTCGCGAGCAGGGTCTTCCCGGTGCCGGGTGGGCCGACCAGCAACACGCCCTTGGGCATATGCGCGCCAAGCGTGCTGTAGCGCTTGGGATCCTTGAGAAACTCAATGAGCTCCTTGAGTTCGTCCTTGGCTTCATCAACGCCGGCCACATCGTCGAAACCCACCTTGGTGTCGGTTTCTACATATATCTTGGCCTTGCTCTTGCCGACCTGCATCAGGCCGCCCGCGCCCTGCCCGGCCCCCATGCGGCGCATGAGAAAAAACCACACGCCCACGAACAAGGCCATCGGAAGCACCCAGGACAATATGGTGCTGATCAGCGTGTGATCGGGCGCCCCGCTGTATTGGACGCCGGCCTTGTCCAGTTCGGCGCGCAGGTCCGCCGGTATCGGTACGGTCGAAAAGCGGGTCTTGCCGTCCTGGGCTTGGGTGAATTCGCCGGTTATGGAATCGGCCCCGACGATAACGCTCTTGATATGACCCTGCGCGAGTTCATGCTGAAACGCGCTGTAGGCCAGAACCTGGGACTGCTGCCCCGTGACCTGCAAGCTTTGCAGCAGCACAATCACAATGATTGGAATCAGCGCAAACAACCAGTAGATCTGCGTTGATTTGTTCATGAGCGGAACTCCGTCACTCGTTATGGGGCCGTAGGCCTGACCAGCCAGTCACCCGATCCACGGATGACGGAGTGCTGGCCATCCTGCTGCGTATCGCGTTTCCGTTGGCTCATCAGAAGTGACTCGACAGAATGCCTTCGCTCGTATTCGCCGGCTCGGTTGACTGTGGGCGCGAGCCGTAACGAGCACCCAACGCATGGTTGCGCTTCGATCCCTGAATTTTCGGCCTGCCAACGGTTTGCCCCACGCGCCACTACCAACCACAGCTCTGCTGTATGGCAACGCTACGGGCCACAAGCCAAGGCGTCTGTTCGCTATCGCGCGTAACGCCGCAATACACGCCGTTGCAGCGGTCGCGGACGCGCAAAAGCGCTCATTGACACGGCGCATATGCGCGTGTTCCGATCAGAAAATAGGCGGATAATCGTGCGAAATCGGTTGTCCACCACCGAGGCGGAACCCCTTATGGCCATGCCAGAAGCACCAAGTCCGCGACAGAATCATCTGCTGGCGGCCCTGCCGACCGATCTCCAATTGCGGATATTTCCGCACCTGGAACTGGTGGCCCTGCCTCTGGGGCTGGTCCTCTACGAGCCGGGCGATGCGCTGCGCCATGTCTATTTCCCGACCGACAGCATCGTGTCGCTGCTGTATGTCATGGAGAACGGCGCCTCTGCCGAAATCTCAGTCGTGGGTAACGAAGGCCTGGTGGGCATTGCGCTGTTCATGGGCGGCGAGAGCACACCGAGCCGGGCCATTCTGCAGAGTGGCGGTTCCGCGTACCGGTTGGCCGGGCAGCGCATCAAGGACGAATTCAACCGCCACGGCGATCTGCACCATCTGATGCTGCGCTACACCCAGGCCCTGATCACACAGATGGCTCAGACTGCGGTATGCAACCGCCATCATTCGATCGATCAGCAGCTGTGTCGCTGGCTGTTGCTGTCGCTGGACCGGCTGCCGAGCAATAAGCTGACGATGACCCAGGAACTGATCGCCAACATGCTCGGAGTACGCCGCGAAGGTGTCACCGAGGCGGCCGGCAAGCTGCAGGCACTGGGCGTCATCGAGTACAAGCGCGGCCGGATAACCGTGCTGGACCGGCCCAGACTCGAACAGCTGAGCTGCGAGTGCTACGCCGTGGTGAAGAAGGAAACCGATCGCCTGCTGCCTTACGTGCTACCGACGGGCCAACGCTAGAGCCCGCCTTCATGCGATTGAGCATCGCGTCTCGCATGCGTGCGACACCGCACGGACGAAGCCGCGTCGCGCTCGCATCATGATCGAGTACTGGATTCGCTTTCCAACCCCTTGAGCATCGATTGCCTCGCCCCCTCCCTGAGGCCTCTGCTCCCCGCGGATTCAGTCCTTACCCGTTGGCGCCCCCTCGCCAGCGGGTTCTTTTTATGATGAAAGAGCTGAACCGCCGACCCGGCTCGCCAAGGCTCAGCGCTCAAACGCTTTCAGAAGCTGTCCCGGATCGTTTCGGCTACAGCAAATTCACCTGTCCATCTGACGGCATCGCCAACGAGCGTATGGAGATTCCTGGCTCCGGCCGCCGCGACGGCGCGTCTGTGCGCTGATGAACATACGCGGGCGCCGGGATGCGTCAATCTGGAGTTTATCCGCCGTCACGCTGCCCGCAAGACTCGGCGAATTATTCGCGATCCCTTTCGCATATCGCGGCGTTGGATTTACGGGCCCACCGGAGAAACGGTCATGTTACACAGCCTAAAAGACCTGCAGCACTACGCCCTCTGGGCAACCGACGGCGCCGTTGGCCACGTGGCCGATCTGTATTTCGACGACCAGGCCTGGATCGTGCGCTATTTCGTGGTGGCGACGGGCGGCTGGCTGTCCGGTCGCGAGGTCCTCATCTCGCCGCAAGCACTCAGCCGAGCGCCGGCCCGCGATCAGACACTCCCGGTCACAATCACCCGCGCTCAGGTCAAGGAGAGCCCGGATATCGACACCCGCAAGCCGGTGTCGCGCCAACACGAATCCCTGCTGCTGACGTATTACAACTTCCCGTTTTACTGGGGCGACGCCGGGCTCTGGGGCGGCGCACCGTATGCAGGCATAACGCTCGCGGGCGCCGGCGTAGAAGATGATGAAGCCTTGGCCGACACAGATGATGAAGACCACCATCTGCGCAGCGCGAAAGCGATCATCGATTATCACGTCCAAGCCAGCGACGGTGCTGTCGGCCATGTTTGCGGACTGCTGGTCGATGAGCACAGCTGGGCGGTTCGCTACGTCATTGTCGACATCGGCAGCTTATACGACGACAATTACTCTGGCCGGTCTGACGACAACTACTTTGGCCGGTAGCA
>NZ_JBQDYF010000030.1:0-27899 GCF_052044135.1 Salinisphaera sp. RV14 | reverse complement strand
GATTTAGCCATGAACCTGGCCGCCTGTGAATGATGGGGTTTGTGGATCGCTTACAGCCTAACGAGCTGACTGGACAATAAAGCTCTTGATCATGAACAAAGCTCAGCTAGCCCATATCGAGCTCGGCTCTTGAACCGTAATCACTCGTGAATGCCAAACTGCTGGCGATCTGGCACGAGAAACGGCTCGCTGATGACTCTCTCCCCGATTACCGAGCGACCAAGGTTGGCAAAATCAGGCTTCAAGCAATGTTCCAGGCTTGCTTCAGCCGTTTCACGGTGTGATCCCATTTCGGCGTTTTGGGTTTGCATACCGTGTTCTGATTCCCGAACAGGCCGGTCTCGCTTACGGCAGAGCCGATTTCGACCGTCTTTTCCCAAGTGACCGGCACGATGTACTCGGCATGGTCATCATCGGCGTCCGCATCGAGCTTGGGATAGGGCCCGGTCAGAGCCATTTGATCCAGCGTCCGTGGACCGTCGGGGGTATCGAACTGGTATTGGTCCGCGCGGCAGTGCTCGCCGGTGACGCGGCCGACGCCGACATAACCGGTACCTGGAATATTGACCCACACGCGATCACCTTCCGAGAGCATCGCCAGCGTGCGCGAATACCAGAGCGCGCCACCGCCGGCGATGAAGCCCAGCCGGCGGGCGTCCTCCCACGGCCGCTCGCCACCGAACGAGACGTAGAACTCGCCGTTCCAGGGCTGCTTGTGCGTCCGGCTGATGACGCGTTCCTGGTTTTCCTCCGGGTCGATCATCCACGCCCGGCTCAGGTAATGGTTGCCGGCGTCCTGGAATGCCGCAAAGAACAGCGCGTTGATGGCGATGTCTGCATGCGTGTTCAGGTAGTTGATGATTCGCTCGGTGCTGGCGTCGAGCTTGGTCGCGACCACCACCATCTGATGCGCGCTGTTGAGCTGGATATCGGTACGGTCGAGCGCGACGCCGAAGCGGTGCTCGAAGGCGGCCTCAAGCGACTCGTGATGCCGCCCGTAGTTCTGTGCGAACTGGTGATAGATCTCGCCGATCTGCGACTCGTCCAGATTGACGACCCACGAGGCATAGTCGATCGCCTGTGCCACGACCTCGCGCGGCGTCTTGTTGCGCTTGAGTTCGATGATGATGACATTGCCGTCGCCGTCCAGCGCCAGCAGGTCGATGAACTTATCGAAGTCGGTCCGCACTTGGCGGCCGATCAGCAGCCAGTCTGCATCGAGGATGGCGATGTCGTGCATCACTTGCTCTTCGAGCAGCGACTCGTCGGCCAGCCCGCTAGGCTGAAGCTTCTCTGGCTTATCGCCGATTTTCCAGATGCCTTGTTCAATGGCCATAGGTAGCGCTAGCGATTCGTGGTTAGTGAATGGCTTGTTCGACGACGATGTCAGCCATTTCCAATCCGGTTTCGCCAGACCTTTTCATCGATGTTTTGAGTCGGTCGCAAATCGCGATTAGCTCATCTGTCTTATGGATAATACGATCTTGTTCTTCGGCAGGGGGAAGCGGAACTATGCAGCTACGAAGTTGCGTCTTATTTATAGACGCCAGATTCGTTGTTTGCTTGCTTGAATCGGCAAAATACTGCTTTGCAAAAGCTGAGTTCAGATATATTTCGAGCCATCGTTCATTTTGTTCTTCTAAAATTAGCCGCGCCCGAAAAACGTGGTTTTGGTGAATCATGGGGTTGATCGATCCGTCCCAGATAGCGGTTCGACCGACCTTGTCCCAATCACCGCCCTCAGTAATGAGTAAATCTCTCGGCTGGAGCAAGTATCGCTCTGCATCCTTCTCGGTGACTTCAATCTCTTTTATGTCCTGGAGATTCAGCTTGCCTCTTTGCACGTTGGCTACGCGAAGATACGGTGACATGATCGTTTGAACGCCGTTGTGCTTTTTTCCTTTTGCGATACCGCTTTGTATCTGTGTGACGTTGTCCAGTCGAGTTAACGCCCACCCTTCTGGAAGTGCGAATGGGTGATCGGTTGTCCTTGGCGCAGGAAGTGGCTTTTCCCTTCCAGATCGGGTGTAGTTTGGAGGGTTCGCGCGTTTTTTTTCGATTTTCGAAAGAAAAATATTACCGGCTTGTTCAGAGGATGTCTGTGGAACCAGCCGCCCCATAACAGCAAGCTGAAGAACGGTTTGCTTCAGACGCTCGATGCTGTTTTCGGTAGTAAACAATGAATCGAAGTGGGCGGCCAGGCGGGCCCAGTTCTCGGCCAGTTCGTCGGCGTCTTTGGATTGCGTGAGCGTGCCGAGCAGGGCGTCGACGAGCGTTTCGTGGGCGGCGTGCTGATCGCGGGTCTGCTGCTCCAGCCGGTCGCAGAGCGCCATGAGTTCGTCGACTTTATGGACGATGCGGTGTTGTTCGCTTAACGGAGGTATAGGGACGATTAGCGATTTTACTGACGAAGTATTCAGTTCGACTTGCTTCGTGGTTCCCGAAACCAAGGAGGTCGGATGATGCGGGTCTATTCGGTTTTGAATCGTGGGGGATGAAAGGTAGGCGTGTATAAAGCGCTCATCTAAAAGTTTTAACCGAATTACTGTAACGTGAGAATCAGCTACTATTGCTGAATCATCTAAATTACTGACACATGTAAGTCGGCCGACCGTACCGGTGCCCGTAGAATTCCACAGTAAGTCGTGATTCTTTAGGAAACGTTCGGGTTTGTAGCTATCGAGGCTTTGATCTGTGATGAGTCTAGCTTTCGAAAGGTCAAGGCCTGCCCATCGAATGCACTTCTGGGATACGACGCGTACTTTGCCGTTATCAGCGTATTTTGGCCCTTTGCCTCTTTGAATATACGAACTAACTGCACCTAAACTAGACCACTCCCAACCGAGGGGTTTGTCATAGGGGATTTCGCTGGCTGGAACCGCATCCGGAGTGTCAGCCGACTTGGTTTTAGTGGACTGTGTCGTTTGCGACAAGATTTTACGCAGCAAGCCCGATGCAGGCTCCTCCTCCGAGTCCTGCAGAACTAATCTGCCGCGTACTGCTAGTTCCAGAATTAATTCCCGTAAATTTTGTATGCCAGAAAACTCGACCTTGCCATTGCTACCATGCCGGTTGGTCGACTTGGTAGTAACCGCCCCGGTCCACAGATCGAGATGCTCGGTAATGAAAGGCTCTGCACTCATGCCGAACGCCGCTCCTGCTCGGGTTCGTCTTTCGGCGCCAGTGCCTCACCCAGAATCGTTTTGAGTTCGTCGCGCAGCGCTTGAATCTCGGCCTGGTGCTGTTCGTACCTGGCCAGCAATTCGTCCGGGTCGTGGGTATCTTCTTCGGCCTGGAACGGGTTCCTGATGTCCAGGTTGTAGTTCCGCTCGCGGAGGTCGTCGATCGAGACTTTCCAGGCGTGTTCTGTTTCCACACGGGCGGCGAAGCCGTCGGCCCCGGTGCCCCACCAGTCGATCTCGGCCTGGAATTCCTCGAACCGCATGGGTTTGGTTTTGCTGTAGTTCTTGTAACCCTCGGGATAGGGGTGTTCGTAGTACCAGACGGTTTCGGTAGCTTGCCCCTTGGTGAAGAACAGCAGGTTGGTCTTGATGCCGGTGTAGGGATTGAACACGCCGTTGGGCAGGCGAACGATGGTGTGCAGGTTGCACTCCTCGAGCAGCTTTTCCTTGAGGCGGGTCTTCATGCCTTCGCCGAACAGGAAGCCGTCCGGCAGCACGATGGCGGCGCGGCCGCCTTTCTTGAGCAGTTGCAGGAACAGCGTGAGGAACAGGTCGGCCGTTTCGCGGGTGCGGAACGCCTGCGGGAAGTTGTCCTCGATGCCGTCTTCTTCCATGCCGCCGAACGGCGGATTGGCGATGATGGTGTCCACCCGGTGTGTCGGGCCCCAGCTGATCAGCGGGTAGGACAGGGCGTTATCGTGCTTGATCTGGTTTGGCGTATCGATGCCGTGAAGAATCAGATTCGTGGTCGCGAGCAGATGGGGCAGCGGTTTCTTTTCGATGCCGTGGATGGTGCTTGCGATCGTGTCTTCGTCCTGCGGGGTTTGTACGTAGTTACGGCGCTTGTGTTCGATGGCGCCGGTGAGAAAGCCGCCGGTGCCGCAGGCCGGGTCCATCACGGTTTCGTCCAGCTTGGGGTCCACGCGGTTGACCATGAACTCGGTCACGGCGCGCGGGGTATAGAACTCGCCCGCATTGCCGGCGCTTTGCAGGTCCTTGAGGATCTGCTCGTAGAGATCGCCCAGCTCGTGGCGCTCGCTGGATTTGTTGAAGTCCACGCCTTCCTGGATCTTGTTGATGACCTGCCGCAGGAGCTGGCCGGACTTCATGTAGTTGTAGGCATCCTCGAAGACGTTGCGGATGACCACGCCACGGTAATCGTCGCCCTGTGCCTGCAAGCTCTGCAGGCCAGGGAACAGCGTGTTGTCCACGAAGGCCTTGAGCTTGTCACCGGTATCGCCTTCCGGGTCGGCGGCCCAGTTGCGCCAGCGCAGGTGCTCGGGCAGCGGCGAGCGGTAGTCGTCGTCGAAGGTTTCCCATTCGGTCTCGCGATCGTCGTAGATCTTGAGAAAGAGCATCCACACCAGCTGGCCGATGCGCTGCGCGTCGCCGTCGACGCCGACATCCTTGCGCATGATGTCCTGGATAGATTTTACCGTGGTGCTAATGGCCATGACTTAGTGCTCGAAGACGTTGTCGTGATGGTGTTGCAGGCGCATATCGGCGGCTATGCCGAAGGCTGCTGTGTCGATGAAGTGACGGCTGACACGAAAGCGCCCATGTCGTCGAATGTGATCAGCCCGGCATCCAAGGCCGCGTTGAGATTCGCGGTCAGCAGCAGGCCATTGTAAACATCGAGCCGCTCCTCGTTGGTCGAACCCTTCCATGGTTTGGCGTGCGAGGCTCGGAGCATGTCGAGGTTCGCGGCGCGGGTCACAGCGCAGCGCCCCGCGGTAGTCGATCAGCGCCTTGCGGATGGCGGCATCGGAGGACAGGCCAGCTCGCAGGCCTTCGATTTCGTCGAATGCGGGCCGCGCGCCACGAAAAGCGACCGGATCAAGAATGGCGAGCAGTTCGTGCAACGCCTCTTCGGAGTCGACATCAGTCTCCTAGCCGTATGTGATCTCACCCTGGCCTGTATGACGAGGTTTGGCATAGCCCGCCATATTCGAGTTGTGATGCGGCTCCAACCAGTCGACTGATAGGCCCTCGATCATGTCGATTTCAGCGCTCCTGTCCTTCAGCGCTGGATTCAGAATAAGCTGCGCTTCGTGCGTGGCAGCGGATCCATCATGCCCAGAGGTCTTGAGATAAACGCGCACGCCATTAGCGGTTGCCAAGCCCTTTATACGGAGGCGGTCACGCTCAACACGTGGTCCCGCGCGCTCTAGCGCGCACCGTATCTGATGCGAGTCGAGCATTTAGGCATATAACTCTTGTTCGAGATCTCGGACGGCGGCCAGATATTCATTCTTGCCGCCGAATGCGTTGATCAGTTCGATGGGCGAGCCCATCTGGTTGAAGGGATCGAGTTTGAGAACCTTGACGTCCTCCATGGGCTCGATGCCGGTATCGGTGTACTTGGTCAGCAGCGCATCGAGGACGGCAAGACTGGCGCCTTCGTAGCGATTGAAGTAGTCGTTCTTGCGAACCTGTTCGGCGCGCTCGCGGCGGGTTAGCGGCGGCTGGTCGTAGACGATGTGGCAGATCACGTCGAAGGGATCGGGCTCGGCGCCCAGTTTCTTGCGGACATCCTCGCTAAGGTCGTGCCAGAACACGCCGTTTTCGGCCAGCTCGTCGACAATAGCCTGCTTGCGCTCGGCGGCGTTCCAGCGGCGCAGGAAATCGTCGAGCGATGTGAATTGTTCGCGGACCTTCTTGCGGGTGTAGTCCTTGAGGCTTTCGGTGATCAGCTTGCCGTCCGGGCCGAGATACTGGACGCGCTCGGCGACGACACTCACCTCGACGTTATCCACGACATACCGCGTGCGTCCGGTGCCCTTTCCGTCGCCGTCTGGGCTCCAGTCGGCTGCGGTGTCGTCCGACTCCCATGCCCCGTCGGCGCCGGCCCCGTAGTCTTCCGGATCTTCCGGGACCGCGGGCGTATCGGGTATGGCGCCTTCCTCTTCATCGTCCGGCACGACGGATTGGCCGCTGGCGGGTTCGTAGACCTTGACCGGGTCGCCGTCGAATTCGGGGTCCGCAAACAGTTCGGTCGCTTTCTTGAAATCCAGGATCGTGAACCAGTGCTTGTTGAAGTCGTCATTGATGCGCGTGCCGCGACCGATGATCTGCTTGAATTCGGTCATGGACTGGATGCGCTGGTCCAGGACGATGAGCTTGCAGGTCTGGGCATCCACGCCCGTCGTCATCAGCTTGCTGGTCGTGGCGATGACAGGATAGCGCTCCTCGGGATTGATGAAGTTGTCGAGCTCGGCCTTGCCCTCGAGTTCGTCGCCCGTGATCCGCATGACGTACTTGCGATTCTCTTGGACGCGTTCCGGATTGAGATTGACGAGGGCCTGGCGCATGCGCTCGGCGTGGTCGATGTCTTCACAGAAAACGATGGTCTTCTGATAGGGGTCGGTTCGGGCAAGAAATTCGGTCACCTTGGCCGCTACCGTGAGCGTGCGCTTCTCCAGTATCAGCTGACGGTCGAAGTCCTTCTGGTTGTAAATCCGATCATCGATCAGGTGGCCATGCTTGTCGGTCTGGCCTTCGCTCGGGCGCCAGCCTTGCAGATCCTTGTCCAGATCGACACGCACGACCTTGTAGGGTGCGAGGAAGCCGTCCTCGATGCCTTGCTTGAGCGAGTAGGTGTAGACCGGCTCGCCGAAATAATCGATGTTGGAAACGTCTTTGGTTTCCTTGGGCGTGGCCGTGAGCCCGATATGGGTTGCGCCCGAGAAGTGGTCAAGGATCTGCCGCCATGCTGAATCAGCGGCCGCACTGCCGCGGTGGCATTCGTCGATGACGATGAGGTCGAAGAAATCCTCCGAGAACTGCTTGTATATGTTCTTGTCTTCCTCGCTGCCGGTGACCGCCTGATAGAGGGCGAGATAGATCTCGTAGGATTTATCGACCGTACGGTTGGACACCTTGGTCATGGCCTGGCCGAAAGGCTTGAAGTCGTTGTTCTTGGCCTGGTTCACCAGCACGTTGCGGTCGGCGAGGAAAAGGATCCGTTTCTTCTTGCCCGCCTTCCAGAGGCGCCAGATGATCTGGAACGCAGTGAAGGTCTTGCCGGTACCTGTCGCCATGACGAGCAGGATGCGATCCTGACCTTTGGCGATGGCTTCGACGGTGCGATTGATCGCTACCGTCTGGTAGTAGCGGGGCGTGCGACCGCTGCCGTCGTCGTAGTACGGTTCTTCGATGATTGGCTGCGCGGCTTGGCCAATTCCCTTGTATTGACAATACCGCTGCCACAGCTCGGCTGGCGAGGGGAATTCGTCGAGCGTGAGAGACGTTTCCGTCTGCCCGGATAATCCCGTGCGGTCATGGAATAGAAAGCCGTCGCCATTGCTTGTGAATACAAACGGCACGTCCAGCGCATCGCTGTAGGACAGGGCCTGCTGCATGCCGTCGCCAAGTGCATGCGTGTTGTCCTTGGCCTCGATGACTGCAATGGGCTGGTTCTTCTGATAACTCAGAACGTAGTCGGCGCGGCGCCGTTGGCCCCGTGCGTGCAGGCGCCCTCGCACGATGATGCGACCGGCCGTGAATGATACTTCCTCGCGGATCTGCGTCTGCAGATCCCAGCCGACGCGTCTGAGCGCCGGCGTGATGAACTTGGTGCAGATATCGCGTTCGGTTAGATCGCGCTTATTCAAGCTGTCCTCTCGACTCCCCCTGGCGGTCCGACTTTAACGCATTATTTGGCGTTTGCGCGGCGCTCCGACCGGAACAGCCGTTCCTACTGAGACCCGGGCCAATCCGGCCAACGCGCTGGGGAATGGGCCAGTCGGTGCGCGTCGATCGCGCTGAGCCGGTCGACGACGCCCGCTCAACTTCGCTGGCCGACGTTGTGGATTTCGCGGCCGCCCATGAATTGGCCGCCCGTCGTACTGCGCCGATATGCTCCAATGGCTGCTTGATGACGAGATCATCACGTCGCAGGACAAACCGGCATGCTGTTCACCGAACATCAGCTCAAGGAAAACGCAGCGGGGCCTTCGCCGGGCGGCGCGCTATTGCCGGACGATCGGCAACCGGGACTCGCTGCGGCCGGCAGCTGATCGACAACGTGGCGATCCGCGACGAGCCCGGCGCCGCAACTTATTGGGAGCGCGACGAGCGGGCTGCAAGGAACACGCCATGGGCGGATCAACGCTACCGGTTGCCTTCAATTCGGAATACCAGATTCCGGTCGACGATCAGCGGCCGGTGCGCGCGATGCGACTCGGTCGTAAGCGAATGAATTAGTTAGTTAAAATATCGGTTTGGCTTAGGCCTGCCGTCCATTTTTACAAGCGTGTCAGGCAACGAGGTATTTATTGGCATGCTTGGGCAGACCTTGGACACTCGCATGGACTTACGACCTCTGGTTCGAGCCACGCTACGATTGGCCGATCTACACGACATGAACCGGACGCCGGGCAGTGCACCAACTGGCGTCTCCGAAGAGCGAGTCGGGACCGGTGAGGGGATGTGGATCGACGCGGGCGCGCGCATCCTGGCCTATGTTCGGGCTAACGATGACATCCTGAGTCGCGACTTCGTGCCACTCACGCCGATTTTTGATGAGATTCGCCGTGATCACGCTTCGATGTCATTGGATGACGTCGAGCACGTGGTCAAAGTGTTAGCCATGCCTCGGCATTCGCGGATGCGAAACCCAAGCAATGCCGCCGAAATGGACCACACGCGCGAGCAAACAGCATTGCTAGATCGCCCGATACACGAGCGGCCGAACAAAGCGCGGCTGACTCGCACTGGCCGGAATGCGATCAAGCTCGGCTCAACCGCACGCAGCTTTCTCCTGACTCAGTTCAAGGCCAATGAGATATCACACGCTCTACGGCTGAATCTGTTTGATGACGCGCTCGATGCCTTGCATACGGTGATGCAGCGAATTGCCGAAGTGGCAGAGGATTTACGCCACGCTCGTGAGCGGCCAGGGCGCAGCGAGCTGGTCCAGATGTTCTCTGAGCAATCCCAGGACTACAACGCCGCGCTTCGCGACACACGCATTGCGATCGAGGACGCACTCGCACTACTCAACAGCCGTGAAGTGATGGATGCCATGGACGCCTACGCCGAGACCGGCGGCGGGCCGGCCGGCGACCAATTTGCACGCCTGCTAAATACCACACTCAATCGCCTTGAACTGCTGGGGCGAACCTACAGTGATTTCCTGCAATCAGTCGCCATGGCGGCTGACCGACCGATTGGTGTGAAGGACATGACCGCATTAGCTGCTTTTTTGGCGTTCAACCCACCGACTCAAGGGATGATGGATGCATCTCATGAGCTGATCGGCCCGCTGTCCGTCGCATGGCCGCATGCCTCGATTTCGGATTTTGAGGGATGCCTGCCCAGCGCGAGCGAATCGCAGGCTGACACAGCGCAGCCACTTGATCGACCTGTCGACACGATCGAGACCATCTCACCCATGTCTCTATTCCTGGAAGCCCACCGAGCCGAAATACTCGCGTTGCTGGCCGAGCGTCCGGTGAATCTGTCGGAGGCCCGAGAGCGCGGCTGGCTGTCGGTTATGGGGGAGAACAAGGCAAACGAGATGATTGGGGTCTTTGCTAGTCCGATATGGCTGGACGACACCGGCGACATCGACATGCGGTTCATCACCAACGCGTTGGAACTGCACATGAAGAACGGCCGCGTGCTGCGCGGAGACGATATACAGATCAGTTTGCGATCTGCCGCATACAACGAGGGGTCTAAGACACAGTGAGCTGGGCAGAAATCGGCGAGGCGCACGCCTATCTCCTGCGCTATAGGAGTGTCGAATCACGCCCGCGGCGGCGCCGACACAAGGGGGAGGCTCGAATCGCCGAGATCCTCTCGGATATGGATGATGCCGACATGGAGGACTTCCGGGAGATGCTCATGGGGCAGGGGCTGGAACTGATGCAGTTCGAGGACGCCCAGATGCCCGGCATCGCCCCGGGCGGCAAAATGTGGATGTTGGCACGCCGGTCCGATGTTGAACCGCCGCAGTATTTCTCTCGCGAGCTGATCCTGCAGCGGATGGCCGTACGTCTGGGTGAGTCGCGAACAGCAACCAGCGTCTGGTACCTGCATATCTGGCTGTTGTATCTCGCCGTCGTCTATACCGACCTCGGGCGCGGCATGACCGAGGTTGGCGAGTATCTGCGAGCTCGTTTTCCCATGTCAGTGCTATCCGACACGGTCCGGACTCATTGTGATCAGCTTCAGTCGTCACGGCCCGTCGACAAGGATGACGAGGACGTCATTAGCATTCTCACAGACGTTCAGGGCCAGGATATCTACCGGCGTGTCAGCAACTTTTGCTCGGCGATGGTGGAATCTGGCTTGCTGATGGAGGTCGAGCGGAACGACGGCGAACCGATCTACCAGCAAACGCTGCTCGGTGCTCTTGAGATCGGGCGTAATTACCAAGCTGGCGTGGGTTTGATGGAGCCGGGCGCCGAGCAACTGGCGAACGTGACGAATCTCGCGCGTCACCATTCCGACGGTGAAACCATGAGCAGCGAGGATGAAGGCTGATGTACGGACTCAACCGCTTTGAAGCAAGCAATTACGTCAACGGTTCGGGAGACAGTCCGCACCTGCCTTGGATTCCTCGGTTCGCTGGCAACATCTTCCCCTTTCACGGGCTGAGCACGGCCATTCGCTTGGATAACGGTGGAGGCAAAACACGCATCGCAAATGCCATCGTCGGCTTGCTCGGGCGCGATCAAAAACTGCTGTCTCAGGTCTATAGCTGTATGCCGTCTTCGAGTACGCAGAGTCCTACCTGGGGCCATGTACGTCTTGAGTTCATCGAGTGCAGCCCCGAGTCGCTGGATGTGGTTGCGACACAAGGCGTTCAACCGGAAGGCGAGACATGGGTGTTCGGCCTGGCCGCGTACCAGCCAGGTAAAGATCACTTTTTCTATTTCTACCGGGGCACATTTGAGGATGCCCCGACAATGGTCACCAACGACGGCAAGAAATTCCTGGTCTCAAGAGATGAATTTCGGGCCTCTGTGCAAGACCAGCGTGAGGCCCAATGGAATGTTGTCGAGTCTGACTGGCGTAGCCGGATCTTCAATTTCGTCTCAAAGGGCAACGTTCAGCGTCTCACTGAATACCAGAAGTCTGGCAGTGGCGATCAATCTGCTCAGTTTTTCCGCGCCAAGCCCCGCGGTGGTGAGCGATTCGATCAGGCCTTTTTCTACGAGAATCTCGCCCCGGAAATCATGTCAGGACTGATGGGCGATGCGGCGGATGAAGATGAGCAGCATCTGGAGGACACGCTCTACAAGACGTTGACACGCAGCATTCGTGACGAGCGCCTGATCAAGGAGTCCCAGCATCAGCTTGAAGAGTGCGAGCGGCTGGCTAAGACGACACGCTCGGCTGCCGAAACGGCCGATCGCGCGCTCGGCTTTCACAGCGCGTACCGCGACCAGCAGCGCGAGAACGCGACGATACTCGCCGTAATCAATCGCCTGGTGCGCACTAGTGCACTGCCTGGTATTCCCCGCGACGAGTTACCGAATGATCCGTTGGTTCGCGCGCTGGCCGTGGATACTGTCATCGCCCCTCAGCGTGGCGTCATGTTCCGTGACTCCGGCTTGGCGTATGTCTGCCAAAAATCGGTCAAAGAGCTCAACCAGATCGCTGAGCGATGGCATCTGAAAGCTCACCAAGTACTGCAGGTCATCGAAAGTACTCACGAGCGCGACAATGCCTCGACGGCAAAACAGACCGTCAAACCACGCTACTACACGCCGGATGACGCGCACAAACTGATCGCTCAGCAACATGGCTTCTTCGACGGCGCCAGCCGTGCTCAGGTCCGTGAAAGCCTATATGCGGCTGTGACGTGGATCATTGACGCGGCAGACTGCGCGCCGCGCCGCATGCTCAGCGAGACAGATGCCGACATCGCGGCATTGCGCGAGAAACAACAGGACCTGCAGGACCAATCAGAAAAGGCGTCTCAGAAACATGCGGTCCTGCAGGAAGCCCAGAACGCCTATGAAGAGGGTGAGAAAGCCTATTCCAAGATCAAGGCGAGCCCTCTATTCGAGCCTGAGGAGGCCGATCGAGCTGCACAGGTGGCAGAAGAGGTCAGCCAGCACCATGACGTATGTCAACAGGCTTACGAAAGCTTCACTCGACGCGAAAGCGAGTTAAAGGTTCATCACAAAAGCTGGCAAGCGTTCACGCGCGCCTATGGCGACGATGCTGATCCATCGAGTATCCATTCGGAATTGAAGGCCGATCGCGACGACGCCAAACAGGCTTTGAACCATGCGATTGAGCGAGAGAACGGCGCGAGTACGCGCTTGAAAAAAGCATACGAGGACTCGACGAATGCAGGCGCCGCGCTGGAGAAGGCCACTGGCGCGCTGAACGATATTTTCAAATCGGCTGCTGTGCACGATGCGTTCACCGAACGGTTCCCGGGCGAAGCGCCGTCAAAAGCCGAAGCCACACGGCGCGACCGCAAGGAGGCCATCACGCGTCGCCTGGCGGAGCTTGTCACGGAGAAGAGGGCGCTCGACAAGGCCATTGACGCGCTGTTTGGCTTTCGAACATCTCATGGGCAGGATGCTGACCCGACCGAATGGCTGGCGCAGGCTGGAACCGAACGTGAACAGGCATCTGAGCGTCGACATGAGCTGCGAGCCGAGATCACTGAGCTTGAAAGGCAACTCGAAGAGCTCAAGCAGGAACGGGTTGCAGCCGCGCCGATGTATCGCGAGTCAGGCCATATACTCGATCGAGCTGCGATTCACTGGCAGCCCTTACACAAGGCGATCATCGAGTCGGACCTCGCGGAATCAGAAGCCCGCCGCGCATTGGAACACTTCTCCGCCATCGCCTTTGCACCGGTCGTCGCAGATCCCGAGCAAGCAGAGCACGCCGCCCAAGTGCTGGCGGACGCGCGCCACCCAGTACCGACACTGATCCAGGAAGGGCTGATCGATTACCTGAGGCAGACGCATTACTCCGAGGCACAGGAGCGGTACCAAGGCCTGCTAGCGGGTGTCATGACGCGGGAAGTGGCTTGCCTGCTCGATCCATCGCTGATCGAGAGGGAGCGCCGCGACGTTGAGGAGCGTCTCGGCACGTCGCGCCGAAAGAAAGACGAGTGCGACAACGCCCTCAAGCGTCTCGATGAGAATGGTCGGACCGTTAAAACGGCCCGAGAGGCCGAGCAGGCACTGGCCACCGATGCCGAGCGCAAGCGGCCGGCACTTGAGGAAGAGCAGCGAGAGCTGGAGCGTGAAGCCAAAGGCATCGACACCGACCTCTCTGAGAAATCACTCAAGTTGATGCGAGGGGCTCAGGATTTCCTAAGCATCGGTGGCGCTGAGGCAGTTGAAAAGGCCAAGAGTACGCGCGCGAGATGCGAACAAGCCAAGGATGCGGCCGTCAGTGAACACGATGCTGCCTCGGCCGCGTATGAAACGGCTCAGGAGACGACCAAGAGCGCACGGGATCAACATGACAGCATCTACACGTCAGATCAGGAGATCATGGTCAAAGAGGCCACACGCTTCTTCTGCAAGGGCGGGCCACAATTCTGGGCCACTCGCGATAAAGAGAAGGAGCGCTTGTCAGACGCCTTGTATCGCGCTATACAGCGAGGCCACTTCAAGGACACGCTCCAGACAGCCGGCGAATTCGTGGCCGAACGCGATCGCCGGGCCGATGGCGTGTCTGTTCATGATGAGCTGGCATCACTCACCCGGGCGCTCGAAGAAATCAAGGCAGAACGAAAGGGCACCGTCGAGAAACTCGCGGAACTGGAAGAGCGGCGTCCCAATATTCTGAGGTCTTTGGACAAGCTGGATGAGGCACTTGCAGAGCTGCAATCTCAGGACCGCCTGACAGCTGATCTCGCCGTTGATATCGATCCTGCGCTTCGCTCACAGGAAGAGTTGACCAACAACGAATTGGTTATCTCGGCGGAGAACATAATGCGCGCCATGCGCGACGAGGATAGCACGGCGATCTTCGAATCGACGGAGCAGTTTCTGGGGCTGCTGCGCGAGTTGGAGCTCACCAACCGTCGTGAGCGCATGACGACAAGCCGCAAGAATCGTGACGACGCAGCCCGGGCCCTGATGGTTGAAGTGCAAGATCTTCGGTCCGAGCGCAACGGTCTGGCTGCGACCGAGCGGGAAATGCTCGCACCCGTAGCCAGCATTGCCGAAGCATCGATCGTGACGAGCCTTGCGGAAAGCTATGCCGCCAAAGTCGCAGATCGGAAAGAGCATACGAAGCGGATGCATGAAGCCGCACAGACGTCGATGGACGAATCGCAACAGCGCATGGCTCAACTCATTGCGAGTGCGGAGACCAATCTCCGTACGCTCCAGCGGGTACTGAACAGTGCCCCGAACGAGAATGCTATTCGCTTCGACCTCCGCGTGAAGACGCCAACAAGGGACGAGGCCCTCTCACTGGTACAGCACATTCGAGAGGCCATCCAGCCGGACGCGGAGGCGCTGGCCAAGAAACAGGCGAGCGCGACCAAGAGCGAGCGCCGTGACGACGAGCGGCGAATTCGCCAGAGCATCAGGGAACGGTGCTATCGAACCCTGTTCACTGAACCATCTCTGGGATATGCCTCGCCCATCATTCGCCCTGATGGCAATGTCCACCGACTGACGCCGGGATTGAGCACGGGTCAGAGGACGTCACTCACCATGGCGATGCTCGTGCGTCTTACCGAATACTCGATGCAGAGAGACAGTGCGAAGTACGAGACGGCGGCCCAGCGAAAGCGCGCGAGAGAGAATCAACAGACCCTGATGGTGATTGATGGCCTATTCTCGGACCTGTCCAAGCCCAAATTGATCGAAGCCGGGTTGAACGAGATCCAGGCTACCCGCGGTCATCTCCAGCTCATTGGGCTGATTCATCCGCCGCAGTATGTGAATGACTTCGACTATTTCCCGATGTATCTCGTCGGCCAGGAGCATACCGGCAACGGCGCGTCATGGACCGAGGTCAGCCAGGAGGCAAAGCCCGAAATGGCTTCGCATGTCAGCGTGGGCAAACTCTTCATGAGCTCACCGAGGGGACGGGCGTGACGTCGGCCGGCGACCAGCTTCTCAAGGGTCTGCTGAAACTGGCCACCAAGAGCCGGCGCATCCGAGGCTCATCACTCATTGATCGCGTCTGCAGGACGACCGGGATGTCTCGGATCGAGGTTCAAGAGGGCTTGCGCGAGCTCAAGAAGCGGGGCGATATCTCAGGTGCCCTCTCGGATCTTGGAATGCCTGTCTCGGATATCGAGTTAGCTGAGCAGGCATTCCCGGTTGCCTCACCGGCAGAGCAACGCTGGCGGGATGTTGTTTCCGCGCTGCCAGCGGACGACGCTGAAGCATTGGCACCCATATTCACCGCTCTGGACGGTTGGTCGGTTGATGACATGTGCCAGCTTCGTGACGGCCTGACCAGGCTGCGCACCGAGCAGCGGCAGATCGCTCATATGCCGCGATTCATGGTCAGCGCCCATTATCTCATGGGGTCATCCAAGTTGCTCGATAGCCTGCCGAGCCGGGCGCTTAAGAAATTCGGGCTTGAGAGCATGTTCAATTCGCCTGCACTGCCATTGATCGTGGCTGGTAGCGCATGCCCGACCACGGTTGTCCTGGTCGAGAACCCTCAGTCCCTGCACTACGCCGCCAGCGTCACCGAGGACCTGTCGATCACATGGGTCGCCACCTACGGTTACGGGCTATCCATGTCGGGCGACGTCGCCGGAGATCGTCTAGCGCGTTCGGTCGAAACCGAAAACATTCGCATCATCGTGGCAGGCGGCAATCCACCACCGATCGAGCGTCTCATGTCGCATTCGAGCATGACATTCTGGGGCGACCTCGATCCTGAGGGGATCCGAATCTACGATCGGTTGCGGTCGCGGCTGCCGCAGCTTCGTCTGTCGGCGCTCTACCAGCCCATGATGGGCCTAATGACACAGACGGGCGGTCATCCGCTGGTCAAAGCCACGGGCAAGGACGGTCAACGGAGCGGACACGAGCACGCCTTTACCGCACGGTACTGCCCAGATCGTGGCATTGATCAGGAGGCGATTTGTTCCGATGAGACGAGTATTCGCGGGTTCGCCTATTACGCGCTCGACACGTCGCTCCCCGATTCGGTCCTGTCCGACGACACCCGTGAATGATGAGTCGCGCGATCCGATAGCTCGTCCTAGGGCGTGTTGCCGTTTCGCCCTAACTCATTGATTGCTAAAAAAGCAACGGGTTCTACCCCGTTCCAACGGACGGATTGGAAAAGCCTGTGGACGTGCCTGGTTTTCAAGACACTTCTGACCCTCACGAAGAGTCCTGCTCGAAGGCCTCGGGACTGATTGGCACCGAGATGTCGGTCGCAATGCTCAGCGGTCGGCGCGAACGCTTCTGTTCGCAATAGGTTTAACGGCGCCTGGGCGAAATTCGGCGTAACTCATCGTAGGCGGCTTTCGATAATTTCGAGTGCCATGCTTTCCACGCCGTAACGTCAAAGACGCGGCCGCTTCGTCTCGCAGTTTCGGCCTCGGTCCGAAACTTGATGACGAGCTCGCAGACCTCCTCGAGCAGCCACGGCTCAATTGATGCCTCATTGCCGATATAGAAGCTCTTATGGCGCGTCTTGATGCCATCGTGATAGGTGCCGTCCACGCTAATCCAGCGGCCTGCTTCAACGCCGCGTCGGTATTGCTTGTGTCGCGCGATGGACACGCCATTCGGCAAATCACTCGTTTTAGTCGCGACGGGCTTATTTCTGATCCTGGTCAGCGGCGGAAGCTCGGAGTCGAGATCGGCGAGCCATGCCGAAGCTGCCGCGTGTGTTCGCGATGCGTCGAATCCGTACCTCGATAGCGCAAAATAACGGCTATGGCGCTTGCGATCGCGGATGAGGGTCGCCTGAAGCCCATAGCATCCGGTGACCAGGATGCTGCCTGCCGAAGGATCGGGGCGGCCGGCAAGCGCAGATTTCAACTCGTCACGCGTGGTGTATGGATTCGCCGTTGAATTCGCCCGCGTGCGACGCCGTCTTTTGGCCACCGCTGGCTGCCGGTCGATGCGGCCGAAGCTGTAATCGCTGTCTTTCGCCATGGGTGCCGCATCGCGTGTTGGGTCGACGAGAACTGACGCCGAAATGCCACACGCTGTAAAGCGTTTCACCGAGTACAAGCACTCGGCAATTCGAGCGTCGCCATGATTAACGTAGGGATTGATCAAGCCGCTTGGCAAGTGCGGCCAGGCCAAGGTCGCTTGCATAACGGTCGGGACGCCGGCACGAGCATCGCGGCAGGCGTCGAGCCGTTGGCCCGTATCAAACGGACCTTGCCTCGCCGATCGACCCAACTTGAGGGAGTGTATGTCTATACAGTAATCTCGACGTATGTCTCCGAACCCCGGCCAGCCTCCGCCCGATCGATATTGGCCCTTGTCAGACGATCTACGCCTGCACGAGTGGCGCATTGGCGATCAAGACAACGTGCGTCGGATGCGCCTGGAGAAGAAGATCGACGGGAACTGGCGGAACGCGGGGCCCTACGTATCGGGTTCCGGCACCGTGCAACTGATGGGCGCCATCGTACGCGCCTATCGCGGAATCGCTGATCTCATCGAGGCTCGCTATCGACATCCCGATCTGGCGGCAATCGATGACGGCTGCCCCGTCTGCGGCTCGCTTAGTCCGCGCATGGTCCGGGCCGGCGACTCATTCGATTTCGACTGTGCCGGCTGTCGCTGCGACGCCAGGATGGCGAGTTATCGTGTGCAAGTATTCAGCGACCCCGGCCCGTCGGGCCGCGACTGAACTGTGATGGATCGCGGTCCGACTTACTGAGCGAGACGAAAAGGAATGTGCGGACGATACGGTCGTTATAGTGCTGCGGACGTCTTTGCCAAGATCATCGACGCCGAGGTTTCGGGTCGACTCGACGACGACGTGCGCTATAACCGCCCGCCCGGCACCTTCCAGGCGATCGCGTTGCAGAACCCGGACAATGGCGCATTGACACTGGGTCCGGCCTGGTGGGGCTTCATCCCGAATTGGGCAAAAGACACGAAGCTGTCGCCGATCAATGCCCGCTCAGAAACGGCGCACACCAACAAGCTATTTGCGAAAGCCTTCGCGCACCAGCGTTGCCTGGTTCCCGCCGATTACTGGATCGAGTGGCAGAAGCAGGGCGATGCGAAGCAGCCCTATGCGATACGGCCCAAAGGCGGTCATCCGTTCTTTTTCGCCGGCATCTGGTCAAAAGCCGCGCGCCTTCCCGAAGACCACCCAGCCGCCGGTCAGGTCACGTTCGCGATTCTCACCGGCCAGCCGAATGACGACATCGATCACATTCACAATCGCCAGCCGCAAGCGTTAACGGCGGAGGGCGCGCGTCATTGGCTCGATCCCGATCTCGACGCCGCGCAGGCACACGAGGTGCTCGAAAGCGAGCGCCACGCGAGCTATCAGGCTTGGCCGATCGAGAAAAAGGTCGGTAACCCGTCGAATGACGGCCCGGAGATCATTGAGCCCATCAGCCCGTAGGCCAGCGTCCGTTCAACTTCATGCCCCGTCGAGTTCGGGCGTGACCGTGCTGCGACCTCAGTTGATCGAGCAGGTCAGTTCACCACGACGAATATCGGCGACATAGCCGCGGCTCAGGCCCGAGACCTTCGTGAGCCCACCCAGTGACCGATAAGGCCGATGGGTGGCGATCCGCTTCGCCGTTGCCGGACCGACGTGATCGAGTCGTTCGAGCTGGCTCGGGCTCGCTGTATTGATATCAATACAGGTCGCGGCCGAGGGGGTGGTTTGGACCGTTTTTTGTCCTTTCGCCGGCGCGGTATCGACCTTTCCATGGCCGAGAACGATGTAGACCGGTGCATGATCCGAGACCTTCGCGTAAGCGATCTTGTGGCTCATCCCCAGAATCGCCGGATAGTGGAGTACGCCGCGTGCGGTGATGTTCAACCGATCCGATTTGTTGTGCCAGATGTTGTCGTAGAGGTGCGCGTAGCGGCCCTGGGTCTTCGAAAGCGTCGAGGCGCCCGAGGTGATCGAGGGCGTGGCCAGTGAATCGAGGCCGCGCCAGGCAGGGTCTGTCGGCGGCATATTGAAGTCGCCCATGAGCAGGCGCCGGCCGTGGTATGTCGTGCCCATCCAGCGCCAGTACTGATCGAGCACCTTGATCTCGGCGGTTCGATCCGAGCGATTATCCCCGTAGCTGATATGCACGGTGCCGAGCGTCAGTTCGGTGTGGCTATCCTCCGCAGTAAATTCCGCGGTGAACGGCTCGCGTGCGAACTTGTTACCGGGATCAACGTAGAGGCTGTCGCCGCCGTCGTGTGCAACGGCCGATTTCCGCCACAGGTAGGCGTACGACTCTTTATAACTGGAGTCGCCTTCGAGCTGAGAGGTGGTCACGCCCCAGGGCTCGCCGGTCTGTTCGGCAACGATATGCGCGAGCTTTCGGGCAGCGGCGGGGTCCATGACTTCCTGAAGCGCCACCAGATCGAAGCGGCCGATGATATGGGCAACCGCGTCGAGGTCTTTGCCGTTATTCCACCCGAGGTGCTTCAGGTTCCAGCTGCCAATCCGAATACCAGCGTCTGCCGACACCGATGCGAGGCAAAAGGCTATGACGGTGACGAACATCAGAAAGCGACGAGCGGGCTTTATGGATAGCATCGACAGTACGGATCAGGATCGGCAAAGCGCGAGAGGATGCCCGAAGCCGCTCCGGATTGTCAGCCTTGATCAACGCGGGGTCCCCCACGATTCGGAACCAGGGGGGATCGGCAGGAGTCTTTATCGAGCGCTCGATGGATTTCTCGAGGAGTTGGCGTGGTCCTCAATGAACGAATCTCAAGCAGGCTAAGTGTCCGCTCGGAACCGGGGTTGGCATTCACCGGTTCAGGCTGTTTACATCCTGCGCGCTTTCCGCGATCAGCGCCGCCTGCTTTGAAAACCGCCGCGCCGTTTTATCGGACAGGTCGACGACGCGTGCAGTCCCCATGTCGGTCAGCGTGATAGTGCTGGTGATGATATCGACGAGGGCTCGTCCCTGCGCGCCAAGATGGGATAGGAGAAGCTCTTTGAGCCGCCTGTTCGTCGCCTGCGATGGCCCGGGTGTCCGGTAGTGCTGAAAGCGCCGTCTCAGGTCCATGGTCTCGCCGATATAGTGCCGGGGCGCGATACTGTCCAGTAGGCGCATTCGATAGAGGCTCGGCAGCGCCGCCGGCGCTCCCGGAAATACCAGGTTCCCCGCCGCATCAAGCGCGATCGGGCCGAGTTCTTTCCACTGCATGCCTAGGGCAAGCTGAACCGCGCCATCCGGAGCATCGGCAAGCGCCTCGACCCACGGGGTGTTCGTCTGCACCGCGGCCCTGGTGTCGGATTTTCGGGTTTCGGGCGGCGGTGCCGTGTCAGGCAGCATGCAGCGACGAAACGTCACCTGTTCATGTCGCAGGTCAAGCTCCGCGGTCTCCCAGCCCGCCGACAGCCACGCATTCGAATGGCGACTCGGCTGGCGGTCGTTCGCCCACCATGCCGGATAACGCCGCGCGCTTGCCGGCAGTGGGAAACCGAGGATGTCTTCGAGGTCGGCGAAATGAAAGTGCCGTAGCTTCGTATCCGACCCGGCCTCATTCAAATAGGCTGAAAGCTTGCCATAGCGCCGCAAGATTATTCCCCGCTCCAAACCGCTGGACCGACAATAGCAGTGCCCGCTCAGGATATGGAGTCTCGGGCATTGCCTCGGCGCCTCAATTGCTGAGTGAGGCCTCTTGGGCGCTCTTCTCTTCGGGTTCTTCGCCGGTGTGAAATGGCTCGTCGAGCAAGCGCTTGGCGCGTTGCGCGCCAAGCGCCACTAGTTCGAGTAACGATCGAGTCTGTTCAAGGTCGAGCGGGCCATCCGTATTCGGCGACCATTCGCTCTGCCGAAAAGTCTCTCGAAATTCCTCGGCGACTTGGTCGGCGAGCGATATCCACCGCTTGCCGATTTTGATGCGGCCGCGCTCGATATCGAAAAGCTCGAGTCGCATCGCTTCTTCGCCGTCGTCGGGCGTGGGCAAGGGAGCGCTGGGGTCGTCAGGCGTGAGTGGCGGAGGGATGTGCACTTCCCCATTGATCTCAGTGCGCTCTGCGTAATTGGCCAGCTCGGCCATCCTCTGCTCGCGCGCCTCCCGAGTTCGTTCCTTGTTTACTAGATTCTGTCGTGCCCTGTCGACGACGGCAGCGAGCACGTCTTTAATCGGCAAGAAGCTACCGTTTTCCGGTTTTCCATCAGCGCCTTCCCCCTCTGACGCTTCGATTTCGAACCCCGTTGCGATAGTCGGATCCGACGGGTCGAAAATCGATTCGATACGATGGATCTTGAGCCCCGCTTTGGCGGCAATAGGGCAAACATCGCGCTGAATCTCGGCTAGAGAACGCCGAAAATCCCTGTAATGTCGAGGCGGGACATAATACGTCGCGACAGATCGCTCAGGCATTTTGTGCTAGGGCTTATTGAGTGCTATTTAAAAATATAAGGATGTAAATTAATAAAAGCAAACAAGCTAGCTTTAAAATTTAAAGAACGCTTTAAAATAATTATTCATTTAACGACACGGCATAGGGTAGGGCGTGAGCCCTCGCATTTCGTCATAGGACGATGACTCGCCCGTCAGTGGTGATGCGCCCAACTGATCGCGGCCGCGATCAGCAGCAGCAGGGACCGATCAGAGGGGGAGCTCGATTATCGCGGCGGTCGATTGCTGCCCGACCGTGGTCGCTCTTTTATGGCGTCGTACGGCATCGGCCAGACCGATCGTTTCGTCGAATACCAACTCCCGGTTGTCGGCGGGCAGTTGGCCCAATAGCCATCGGCGCAGGGCGTAGCTGTCTAGGAGTCTGTCGGACTGAGCCCCGGCGGCGTGACCTGTTTGTCGCGTGCCGGACGTTGCGTCCCGTTTTTTTCGCGATAACACGGATCAGAACCGTTGGGGCTACGAGCGAAAAGGGGCGGATCGCCCTTTTATGCGCTCAGGGTATGCAGTTTCTTCAGATTGAAGGCGATGCAGACCAGGTTCCATTCGCCCGTGACCGCGTTCAGTCCCCGCAGCAGGAATTGTCGGAAGCCCAGCACGTGTTTGATGATCCCGAAGGTCGGCTCGATCGTGCACTTGCGTTGTGCGTAGACCGCCCGACCGTCAGCCGTGCGCATTCGATAGCGCATTTCCTCGACCGCGCCGTCGAAGTCGGCCGGTGGTGCCACCGGTTCGGTGAGTCGTGCCATCAAAGGCGGGTTATGGCGTTCGCGCGCATCCGAAATAAAGGGGACAATCTCGTGGTCGACGACCGACTGAACGTTGGTCTGACTGTAGTAGCCGGCATCGGCACAGAGCGCGATCGGGGTGCCGATCGCTTCGGCTTGCTCTGACAGTTGGGACAACGCGGGCCCCAGCTGCTGTTGATCGTTGCTTTGATCCGTGACATGACCACTGACGATCAGGCCGCTGTCATGATCGACGCTGGCCTGGGCGTTATAGCTTTGCTCAAAGCCGCCGCCCGAGGTGGGCATGATGCGCGACTCGTCATCGGTCAGGTTGACTTGATCTTTATCGCGCGGGCCGAGCGTAGGCGGGGCCGGCGGTTTGCCGCCCGGCTTGCGCCCGGTCTGTTCGGCGCGGCGGGCCCGGCGTTCGAGCTTGGCCTCGTACTCGGCCTGGGCTTGCGCATCGCGTTCATCCGCGCGCGCCTGGATCGTCTGCTTGGCCGCCGCAATCGCTGCCAGGCGATCCTGGCGGCGTTGGATCTCGGCCGGGATGTCCAATGTATCGGGCGGAGGCGTGTTATCAGCGGCTTCGGCCAGGCGCATCAGTTCGGCCACTTCGGCACGCAACTGGGCTTCCAGTGCGTTGGCATGGCCCCAACTCAGCGCTTTGTGTTTGCTGGCGTTAGCCTTGATCTTGGTGCCGTCCACACTGACGGTGCCGAGCTTGAGCGTGCCCATCTCGTGAGCAATCAACAGAATCTGTACGAAGAGCGTTTCCAGTTCAGCCAGAAAGCGCTGGCGAAACGCGCTGATGCTGTCGTGGTCGGGATGCTGATTGGCGCAAATATAGCGCACGGCCACACTGTCGTAGGTGGCGGCTTCCAGCTTGCGACTGGAAAAAGTACCGGTGGCATAGCCGTAAAACAACAGCGAGAGCAGCATCGCGGGATGCCAGGCCGCCGAGCCGCCCCGACCCCCGTAGGCCATCGTCAACGGGCTCAGATCCAGTTGATCCACAATGTCGACGACAAACCGTGCCAAGTGGTCGTCGGCCACATAATCCTGCACGCTCGGCGGAAACAAATGCGGCGTCTCACGGTTGATCGGTCTGAATCGGTCCGCCATGACAACCCCGGGAATGTGAGCGTTGGTTTGCGCTATTTTATCAGGATATCCCAGGCCGGCCTTGAGTCCGACAGACTCCTAGATGGCTCGGCTCCAGTGCCTGGTCGATACGGCGAAAGATGCGGCGTAGATCGTGGGCGCGCCGCGGTGCCCGGTCGAGTATCGAACGGCAGCGCTTAAATGTCATTTGGTGACAGAATGCTAGAAGTAGGTCGTGATGTGTGACGTTGGCTGGTATCATGGCCTCGCTAGCACGGCTTTTGTGACATGACGAGCACCGCATTTCCAGCCTTCGTTTCGACGGTTGGCGCAGACGCCGCCACGCGCCAACGTGTCTCGCGCGCGGCTCGCCAAGGCCGGCTGCGGGAGATCACGACTGCCCTCTATACCGCGTATCTTGATGAGCCTTTAAGCGTTGTGGTTCGGCGGCATGCGTATGAGATTGCCGGCCTGCTGTACCCCGGCGGGGTCGTAGGCTATCGCACCGCCCTCGAGGGCAGCTTGAGGACACGGGATGCGCTTTTTATCACCCATGACGCCGCGAGCCGGACCCTTCCCGGCCTGGCATTCCGGACGATCGCCGGCCATGGGGCGCTGCCCGATGATATGCGCATGGGCGACTCTTTGTATGCCGCCAGCGTCGAACGGTTCCTGCTGGAAAATCTGCTGCCATCGCGGACCCGTCACGTCATTGCGCGAAGTGTCGGCGCCGACGGGGTAGAGCGTTTTCTGGCGCGCCGGGCGACCCTTCGGGGCGAAGCCGAATGGCCGGCTATCCGCGAACGCGCTCGGGCGATCGCGCCCACCCTGGGCTTGGAACGCCAAGCCCGGCAACTCGATCAAATCATCAGCGGTCTGCAGGGGCCTTCTCCGGGCACCGAGCCTGTGACGCCGACGGTTCGCGAGCGAGCGCGACCGGAGCGGATCGGCAGTGTTCGTGTGGCCGATTTCGAAGCGCTCGCGATGGCGCTTAACTGCCTCGCAACGGCCAGGATACCGCGCCCGTCATTTCACCAGACCGCCGATGCGAGAGCCTATTGGCGGCATGCGGCTTTTTTCGAGTCGTATTTCTCCAACCACATGGAAGGCATAGCGTTTGAAGTCGACGAAGCACGGGCCATTGTTTTCGGCGCCGCGATCCCAGAATCCCGTCGCACCGACGCCCATGATCTTCTGGGGGTGTACAGCCTGGTGGAAGAGCCGTGGCAAGCCATGCGCACACCCCAGAGCGCAACTCAGTTCATCGACCAGCTCAAGCAATGGCATCGCGAGCTATTCAGTGCCCGGCCTGGCATACGCCCGGGGGCGTTCAAGATCCGGCCCAATCGCGTCGGCGCCTACCACTTCGTGGCGCCAGAACAGGTGCCGGGCACACTCAAGGCCGGCTTCGAGATAGGCCTCGCCGTTCGAGATCCGGTGGCCCGGGCGATATTCCTGCACCACCTCATCAGTGAAGTGCATCCGTTCCAGGATGGAAACGGCCGTTTATCCCGTCTGTTCATGAACGCCGAGTTATCCCGATCGGGGCTGACCCGCGTCATTATCCCGAGCATCCTGAGCGACGACTATCTCGCCGCCGTCCGCCTGCTCTCGCGTACGGGGGAACCCACGCCATTACAGCGTGTGATCGAAACCGCGCAACGCCTGCACAATGCGACGCCCATGGTGGATTACAGTGCCGCTATGGCGACCCTGATCCAGGCGCATGCGTTCGATCGACCCAGCGGTTCGACCCAGCTGGTGATGCCCGATGCCGAAGCCAGCGACACCGGCAGATCAGAGCAAGGCCCCCGATCCGGTCAATAGCCATCGCCCGAGCGGTCGATGCGATGCCGGAACCCCACGCTGTCGCCGTGGCCGGTCCCGATAGCCCCGACGTTGCGGCGGGAATCGGTCGCCGATCAAACGGCGTGTGTCGCATGCACCCTGGAAACCTCGGATTTCGAGCGCCTGAGGGCTCGAGGACGTCGAGCAGCCTGGAGCGGGCCGAGCTGTCCATGTAGGCGAGGGGCAGCAGCGGCCCACGTGTCATGTGATTAGTATGTACATACGGCCCAGATAGGTGGCATCCGATGACGGCTACGACCAGTCAAAAGACCGAGCTCCTGCGCCCAGTGGGCGATGGCTTGATCGAGTCGAGCGTGATTGCGCGGCAGCTTTATGTGAACAAGACGCAGCTCGCGGACGTGCTGGGCCTGGGCGTTGAATCCCTGCATCGGCGCAAGCGGGAAAGCGCGGCGCGCGTGCAAAGTCGCATGCGCGACCTGATCGAGATCATCAACCGGGCCCGGCCGTGGGCGGGGTCTGTGAACCAGGCGTTCGCCTGGTACCGGTCGCAGCCGCTGCCTTCGTTCGGCGGCCAGACCGCCGAAGCGCTGGTAAAGCAAGGCAACGCCGCAGCCGTAAAAGCCTATCTATCGCGGATCAGTGAAGGCGGGTATGCGTGAGAGCAACGGCCGAGCGCTTCTCTCGCAAAGACGACTGGGGTCAACCCACGTAGGTCTTTTGGTCTTTCGCGACGGTTACAGGTGATTGGACTCCCTCCGGATCGCGCTGCTACTCCATATATAGGGGAGAGTCGTCGGGGCCAAGGGGCTCGGGCCAATCCGGGATATATGGCGCAAGGCGATTCGATCAGGCGGCAAATTGGAGTCGCGCCAGTTCGGCATACAGGCCGTTTTCGCGCAACAGACTGGCATGCGTTCCCTGAGCGATGATGCGGCCTTCATCCATGACCACGATGCGGTCAGCGCGCTGGACGGTAGACAGGCGATGGGCGATGACCAACGTGGTGCGTCCGACCGCCAGCCGCGCGAGCGCTTGTTGAATGGCCGCTTCCGACTGGGCGTCGAGTGACGAGGTGGCTTCGTCCAGCAACAGCAGCGGGGCGTCGCGCAGGATCGCACGGGCGATCGCCAGGCGTTGCCGCTGGCCACCGGACAGTCCCACGCCGCGCTCGCCGATCATCGTGTCGTAGCCTTGGGTCAACGCCTCGATGAAGTTATGGGCCTCGGCCGCACGCGCGGCGGCGCGCACTTCGGCATCGCTGGCTTCGGGCCGGCCGAGACGAATATTGTCAGCCACGCTGGCCGCGAAGATAACGGTTTCCTGGGGGACCAGTGCGATCGATTCACGCAGTTCGGCCACCGACAACATCTTCAGGTCGATCCCGTTCCAGCTGATCGATCCGGCGGCAGGGTCGTAAAACCGAAGCAACAGCGACAGCAACGTGCTCTTGCCGGCACCCGAAGGTCCGACCAGCGCTACGGTCTGGGCGGGGGCGATATCCAGCTCGATATCGTCAAGCACGCGTTGACTGGCACGTGTCGCATAAGCGAAAGCCACATGGTTGAATCGGATATGCGCCTGCCGAGGCGTCGGCAACGGTATCGGCACGGGTGGCGAAACGATGCGTGAACGCTCGGCAAACAGATCGTCGATACGTCCCATCGCGCCGGCGGCCCGGAGCACCGACCCCCAGACATTGCTGATCGAGCCCACCGCGCTGGCGGCGAATACGGCATACAGCACGAACTGGCTCAGCACGCCGACTTCGAGCGTACCGCCCAGGACGTTGAGCGCGCCGATCCAGAGCACAAGGGTGATGGCGCCGAACACCAGTACCACGACGCCGGCGATCAACGCGGCTCGCATGCCGATGCGCCGACGCGCGGTATCCAGGGCACGAACGATGGCCTGCCCATAACGTTCCGCTTCGAGATCCTCGCGACCGTAGGCCTTCACTGTGGCGACGGCGTTGAGTGTTTCGTTACTGATCGCGCTGGCGTCGGCCAGTTGGTCCTGACTACTGCGCGACAGCCGTTGTACCTGACGCCCGAAGACGAGGATCGGCACGATGACCACCGGAATGATCAGCGCGGTCAGGCCGGCCAGATGCGGACTGGTCCAGACCATGGCCGCGCTCGCGCCCGCGAGCATGACGATCGAGCGCAACGCGGTCGATATCCCCGATCCGATCAGCGTCTGTACCAGCTCTGCGTCTGTGCCTAGGCGCGAAATCAGTTCGCCGACACGGCTGGTGTCGAAGAAGGCGATGTCCAGAACCATGAGATGGTGATACAGCGCTCGGCGCAGTGAGGCCAACGCACGCTCACCCAGCAGCGTGATGCAGAAGTAACGCAGCGCCATGGCCAGCGCATAGACGAGAGCGACCAGAAAAAGAGCCGCGAACGTCCGGTCGACGGCGGCCGCACTATCGGCAGAAAAGCCGTGGTCGATCATGTGACGTACGGCCACTGGAAGCGAGAGGCTCGCTCCCGAAGAAAGTGCCAGCGCTGCCAGCCAGCCCTAGGGCGCTGCTGAAAAACCCGACAAATCTCGGGACAATAGTCAGCAGTGGAGAGTGA
>NZ_JBQDYF010000029.1:0-30031 GCF_052044135.1 Salinisphaera sp. RV14 | reverse complement strand
ATCAATACCGTATTTACACGGCATACAGACCCTTCGTTTTCCGCTAATCCCCGGACTCGTGGTGCCGCACCGCGGTAACCAGCGTCACCAATTCAGCCGAGGTTCTGGCGCCCATTTTGCGCTTGAGGGAAGCCCGGTAATCCTCGATTGTGCGCGGACTGAGCTCCAGATAATGGGCGATTTCCTTGTTCAGGAAGCCACGGAGCAGCAGATCAAGCACCTGCTGCTCGCGGGGTGAAAGCGAATCGAACGCCTCGATCAGTTCCTCTTGACTACGCGCGGCACCTCGGCGTAGTCCATTGTGTGCGCGTTTGTCTGCCATCTCTTTGCAATACCAAGCCGTTCCGCCTCGTGCACACCCTATGGTGGGATAACAATACAAGTTCTGGTTTCATCCAAGGTGCTCCGGCAATTAACACGCTTCGAATTCGTACCGTTAAGTCTGATTCCACTGGACTGAACGTCAGTGCGAAAAATGCTCTCGGCAGAGTACGACCATGGAAAAGAATAGCCCCGAAAAAAGTTCGAGACGCGGCATCCGCAACCCAGCTGAATCACGGATATTGCCGCCACAGCGACACAAGGCGATTTCAAACATTCGATAATCGGTCACCTTGCCCGAGAGACCAACACCGTATTTATACGGTACGTCGAGCCAGGGTGACCGTCGCTTTTAGCGCGTCTGCTCTCAGGCGTTACACCAACCGCCGCGGCGCCCCTTCTCGGCATCAACATGGCCGACCTTCCGCAGACCGGCCATCGTACGCCGCACCACGACCGCGTTTTTGCCCGACAGAGAGCCGATCTGCACCGACGTCATCGACTCGGTCGCACGCGCCATATGCGACAGAAAGTGCAGCATTCGGGACAAACGGCTATCGGTGCGCATCGCGTCGCTCGCGTTCACTATTAATCCGGCACCAAAACAGCTGACTTCATCAGCTGTTTTCAACGCCTTCAAAAATAAAAGCCGGCGCCTGCCCGCCTTTTATTTTCAAAGGTTTCGCGACCAATGGCCGTGGCGAGCCTGCGGCCGCATACTCGCGATATTAACCCGAAAAATCATCTGCTTTTGTGCCGGTGCTTTTGTGCCGGCTTGATAAATCGGGCGGAACCCGAGACAGGATAAGCGGAAGGCGAGCAAGCCGGGCCGTTGCCGACCGGACCGGGCTTCGTATCGCGCTGCCGTTCCAAGTAACCGGGTCCACCTCAGGGCTTGCACATCGTCAAACCTGACCCCGAATGCTCACTCATATGCCTGTAACACCGGACGCATGAACGATCGTTCATAACTCAAATAGCACTGTGTCTTTTCGTAGTGGCGCATGGCCTCCTGGCAGTCCGGGTCGTCCGCGGCTTTCTCTCGATAGGCTTCGTAAGCCGCCAACGTCGGAAAGGAAAAAAGTGCGACCGCGATATTGTTCGGGCCTTCGTGAGGCAGGAAGTAGCCGTGATGCGTGCCGCCGAAGCGTTCGACCAGCGGGATCCAGAGCCGGGCGTAATGTTCGAAATCTTCCAGCTTCAGCGGGTCGATCACATAACGTAGATAGCAGGTCACCATGGAATATCCTCGATTGATTGCCAGTTCATTGAGACATCAGCGCCGTGCGACGGCAAAATTATTCGAATAAGCTACTCGAACCACAACGCGACGACGGACGCGGCCAGCAGAACGCCAAGCGCCCTATTGAGGGTTTGCCATTGTCGGTCGCTGTGCAGCAACTGTCCGAGCGCCTTACCGATCACGCACCATGACGTGAGCGATATAATGGCGGCTATGCCGAACGCGGCGCCAAGCTTCACGGCGAGCCCCACGGGGGTGTCTGCTAGCGCACTGAATGTAACGGCGGCGCTCAGTGTCATGGCCCAGCCCTTGGGATTCATCCAGAGCAGCACCGCCCCGCCCGCAAACGAAATGGGCCGGCGCATATTCTTCGAGTCCGGATCGGGCCGGCCAAGCGAGGCGACTTGCCAAGCGAGATACAGGAGATAGCCGGATCCGGCGATTCGCAACACGAGAGCGAGTGCCGGAAAGGCGTGTAAGAGACGGCCGAGTCCCAGCGAACTGGCCGCAGCCAGGCTAGCCAGGCCGGTCGCGATACCGGCAATCAGCGGCAGGCTGCGTCGCAGGCCGTGCTGGGTACCGGATGCCGTAGCCAATGTCGTGGCCCCACCCGGGGTAATGGTCGCCACAAAGACAAAGACCAATAACGACGGCCACATCCTGCGTCCTTGAGTGAGCCCATGAATCAGGTGGATTCTGTAAGATCCGGAAGCACGCGAAAAACGAATGTTTATAATGGGCGCCATTAGGCTTGCTTAAGCCTGGACGATAGACCGATGCCTCAAAATCTCGAGATTCGCCTTCTACGCACCTATGCCGCGGTCGTGCGCTACGGCAGCATGGTCAGGGCAGCCCACGCGCTGTATTTGACGCAGAGTGCCGTCAGCCAGCAGCTCAAACGCCTCGAGACGTTCCTGGGGCACCGTTTGCTGCAGCGTGATAACGACGGTTTAAAACTCACGGCCGATGGCGCCCGATTGCTGCGTCATGCGGAGGCGATGGTCGAACTCAATGATCGTTTTCTAGTCGAGACGACGAGCCGCCAGAAAATCGAACGCGTACGACTGGGCATGCCTTGTGATCTTGGCGGTCGCTACATGCCGGCGATTCTTAAATCCTTATCGACAGCAGATCCGGACATCGAGCTATCGATGCAAAGCGGCACATCGGCCGAGCTTGAGGCCCTGTTGCTTTCCGGCAAAATCGATTTGTCGGTGCTGGAAGCGCCTGGGGATCACGCTGGGGCGACTCAACTGGTCTCGGAGCAGCTGGTCTGGGTCGGCAGCCCCGCGGGCCAGGCCCATGCAAGGCGGCCACTCCCGCTTTCGCTGGTCAGCGAACGATGCGTGTTTCGTGACTCGGTCTTCAGCGTATTGCGGGAACACAATATCTCGTGGGTGCACCGGTTCGAGGATGGCAATCTCGATGCAGCCATGGCCGCTGTAGCGGGTGACTTGGCGATCACCGCGTGCCTTGAGTCGGCCGTGCCATCCCATCTGCAGACGCTCCCGCGTGACTCGGAATTGCCGGCGTTACCGCGATTCTCGATCAGCCTGCATCATGCGCATGGAACAGGCTCTACTGCGATCAATCAGACCACCGATTCCATACGCGGCGCCATACGAGCGGCCTAGACCGTTCGCTTTCAGCCCGCGTCGAATGTTCGCAAGAAGCAGGCGATAGCGGCAGATTTTGTCCATGCGCGCAGGTCAAGGCCTGTCCCTTTTTTCCGAGATCCGGGCGCCAGCACGCCGGGTTGCGTCCTATGGTCCGAGCGAATGCAAAACCGCATATTGCGATACTTAGTACCCTGTCGCATCGTCGCTCGCCGGACCGGCAGACGGGGGCAGGTTACGATGCCAGACATCCAGCTGCGGGAAAGCGACGGTGACATTGTGGGCACGGAAGGCGGCATCGATCGCGCAGTTGATCTCCGAAATCACGATGAAGCGTCGCGTAATGTCGCGGATGAAGCAGCGCAGTTCGAAGTTCAGGGCCGAGTCGCCGAAGGCGAGGAACAACGCCTGCGGCTCGGGCATGCCCTTCAACCCTTCCCTGAGCACTTCGCGATGGGCGTGGGCCACCTCGAGCAGCAGGCGCGCTGCACCAACTGCACATCGCTGCCGTACGCCACGCCGACCGGGCAGCGCAGGCGGCCATAGCGGTCACGCAGATTCCAGTTTTTCACGTGCTGCGTCAGCAATTCGGAATTCGGCACGACCACCGTAATCCGGTCCAGCGTCTCGATCTCGGTGGCGCGGATGCGGATGCGCCGCACGAAGCCCTCGGTTTCGCCGACGGTAATGTAGTTGCCGCTGCGTACCGGTTGTTCAAACAGCAGAATCAGGCCCGAGACGAAGTTGTTGACGATCGTCTGCAATCCGAAGCCGATACCCACCGATAACGCACCGGCGATGAACGCCAGCTTGGTGAGATCGAGCCCGACATAGCTGAGCACCAGGAGCGCGGCGACCACGAACAACGCGTAGCCCGTGAGGGTGGCCACCGACTCACGGGTGTGTGTCTCCATCGGCGTGCGCGCCAGCCAGCGGTTTTCCATCACGCCGGTCAGCCAGCGGATCAGCGTGGCCAGCACCACCAGCAGGATCGCCCCCATGAGCAGCTGCGCCGGCACGAGCTGGATCTTGCCGATGGGAAAGCCTGTCCAGGCCATATGGCGCAGCAGGTCCAGGCTGGCGCGCGACAATCCCCAGAAGTGCAGCACGACCAGCGGCAGCGGCAACCATACCGCCAGATGCAGCAGCGCCGCCAACAGGTCGGCTTCACGAAAACGCTGGTCCGGCTCGACGCGGAGCGTCTGGCGGATACGCCGCTGCCAGGCATGGCGACCGACGTTCAGGCCCGTAGCCAGTCGTTCGATGCCGCGGCTGGCCAGCCAGGCCACGAACACGGCGGCAAGGCTGGCGGCCACCGGCACGATGGGCAGATGCGCCAGCGAGCCCGGGCGGAAATACTGCAACAGCGAGGCCGCCGCGGCCGCGACGGTCAGAATCAGAAGCAGGCCCGTGACCAGCGGTGCGCGACGCATCTAGTGTCCTGTCATGGCGCGTGCCGGCGGCGGTTCAGTGATGTCGCATACCGGTCGACGTTGCCGGCCGCCAGCCTCGCGGCTCGTGATACCGGCCGGGCGAAGGCTCAGATCCCCTGCGACGCTTTCGATCACGGGACCGGGCACCGTCTTGCGCACGACCGCATCGACCGTTGCAGAACAGGCCGGCGAGTCTTTGACGGACGCTGCCGCTGCCCACTGCCCCGGATTGTTGGTCACCGCTGCCACCCCGCTGCGCGTCGGGTCGACGCCTTGCCTCGTTACCGTACGCGCCAGCCCGGCGTTGCGCCGCATCCAGCCGCTCGATCACTCGCCGCCGCAGATGCCGCCACACCACGGCTGATGCCTACCTCACCGATCGTATCACGCGGTATCGCGGTTACCCCTTTTCAACGCAACGCCGCCTGCAACGGGGCCCTGTCCGGACATTCCGGGGACAATCGTCAAAACCGCGGCCGGCCACGAGGGCGCCAACTCAAGCCCCACCACATCGACGGCGCGCCACGCGCACGGCGCGAAAAAGCGCCGAAATCGGACGACGAATGGGCACTATATCCCGATGTGCGATACGTCTCGTGTGCGCACAACGATGACATTCCACGAGGCGGGCTGCAATGTGGCCTGTACGGTCGCCTCGCTCAAACGCACGCCCGCGAGTTGGCGGGGCACGACGCGATCGGGCTCGTCGGCCGTGTTGGTGGCCCTGGTGTCCTGTTCGTGGAGTTCCGTGGCGCTCACCAGTTCTTCAAGGCCGTAGCCGCGTAGCTCGGCGTTCAATTCCAGCGGCTCGCTCTGGTGTCGATTCATGGCCATCAGCGTCACCGTGCCATCCGCGCGGTTGTCGATGGCGGTGGCGTAAAGATAAGGCACCTCGATGCCCGCCTGTGTCGTGTAGCCCGGGCTGGCGGTATGCAACTGCAAGACGCGGCCATGGCCGTGGCGGGCAGCGAGTGCGAATGGCCAGAAGATGGTCTGTCTCCAGGCGGGCCCGCCGGGCTCGGTCATGATCGGCGCGATGACGTTGACGAGTTGCGCCAGGCAGGCAATTTTCACGCGATCGGCATTGTTGATAAGCGTGATCAGGGCGCCACCGACGATCAGCGCGTCCTCGAAATCGTAGACTTCCTCGATCAGGCGCGGCGCGGTCGGCCAGCCCGGCTTGTGCATGCAGGGTTCGCTGTGGGTGCGGTACCACACGTTCCATTCGTCAAACGACAGCATCACGCGTTTGGGCGAGCGCCGCTTGGCGGCCACGGCGTCGCAGATCGATACCACCTCGCGGATGAACATATCCATCAGTTCGATCTCGGCAAAATATTCGCCGAGATCGTCGTGGTCGTTGCGAAAGTAGGTATGCAGGGAAATAAGGTCGACCTGATCGAAGCAGTGGTCGAGCACTTCCTGCTCCCAGTGTCCGAAGGTCTGCATGCCGCGGTTTGACGAGCCACAGGCCGCGAGCTGTACATCCGGGTCGACCCAGCGCATGACCTTGGCGCTTTCCTGGGCCCGGCGGCCGTACTCGGTGGCGGTCAGACTGCCGATCTGCCAGGGCCCATCCATCTCGTTGCCGAGACACCAGTATTTGATGCCGTGCGGCTGGCGATAGCCGTGCTGAATACGCCAATCCGCCAGCGCGGAACCGGGCGCGCCGTTGCAGTATTCGATGAAGCGCCGTGCGTCATCGATGCCGCGCGTGCCCAGGTTGACCCCGAACATGGGCTCGATGCCGGTGACGCCGCACCAGTCGATGAACTCGTTAGTGCCGAATTGATTGCTTTCGGTGGAAAACCACGCCAGATCGCGACGTTTCGGGCGCTCGGCCTGCGGGCCGACGCCGTCCTCCCAGTTGTAGCCGGACAGGAAATTGCCGCCGGGATAGCGCACCAGCGTCACACCCAGCTCTGCTACCAGCGCGAGCACATCGCCGCGGAAGCCGTGGGCATCAGCGGTGGGATGATCCGGCTCGTAGATGCCGGAGTACACGCTGCGCCCCATGTGTTCGACGAAGGAACCGAAAAGCATTCGATCCAGTTCGGAAACGACGAAGTCTCGATCAGCAATCAGTTGAGCGTTCGGCATGTGAAACCCGTGTCGTCAGTTGAATCAGGCGTGTCGTTCGTCCTCGAACGGCCTCATTTGAGCGCGGTGGTCGACATCACGCCCTCGGTGATCCGCTTCTGGAAAAATAGATAGGCGATCACCACGGGCACTGCGGCCAATACGGCGGTGGCCATCTGGTTGGCGTAGGTCACGCCATAGGCCGACTGCACCTGGGTGATGCCCACCGGGATCGTCATCTTGTCGGTCGACGTGATGATCACGAATGGCCAGAAGAAATTGTTCCAGGCCACGATGAACACGATGATCGCGATGGCCCAGGTGATACCCCAGTTGATGGGTAGGTAGATACTGAACAGGATGCGGAATTCACCGGCGCCGTCCAGACGCGCGGCATCGCGAAAATCCTGGGGCACATCGTCGAAAAAGCGCTTGTAGATGATCACTGCGGCCGGGAAGGCGAGCTGCGGCAGAATGATGCCGGCGTAGCTGTTTACCAGGCCGAACCGGTTGAGCAGCATGTAGAGTGGGATGGCGTTGGCCTCGAGCGGGATCATGAAGCCCGCCAGGACCAGCCAGAACAGCATCGTCCGTCCCTTGAAACGGAGCTGCGATAGCGCATAGGCACACATCGCTGACAGCAGCAGGGTCGCCACGGTAATGATCACGCCAGTAATGACGCTGTTGATGTACCAGACCACGATCGGGCTGTTTTCCAGCACGTTGCGAAACGCAGCGAAGGTGATATGCGTCGGAAACCAGGTCGGCGGGCGGGCAATGGTCTGGGATTCGCTGATCAGCGACGTCTTGACCGCCCAGTACAACGGAAACAACCAGAACAGAGCCAGCAGACTCGTGACCACGAACAGGGCGGCGGTTGCCAGATGGCGGCGTATCGTCATGCGTCACCACCCTTGCGGCTGCTCAACAACCGATATTGAATGAAGGACGTGACCAGGATGAGGACAAACACGCTCACCGAAATCGTGGCGGCATAGCCGCCGTTGTGCTGGTTGAACGCCTGGCGGTACATATACTGCAAGAGCACGATGGTCGAGTTGTAGGGCCCGCCGTGGGTCAGCAGATAGACCTGATTGAAAATCTTGAACTGCAAGATCAACTGCAAGGTGAATACCAGTACCGTCACCGGGTACAGCATCGGCCACGTAATCGACGTGAACAGCCGGAAGGGGCCGCAGCCGTCCAAGCGTGCTGCCTCATAGATCTCGTTCGGAATGTTCTGTAGCCCGGAAATGAACAGCACCGTGTTGAAGCCGACCATCCACCAGATCGTAACGAAAGCGACCGTCGGCATGGCCCAGCTGGCGTTGTCCAGCCAGGCAATGTTGGTGCCGAACAGATAGTTCGCCACGCCGAAATTGGGGTCGAGGATCCATGCCCAGATCATCGTGACCACGCTCACCGGGAGGATGTACGGCAGGAAAAAAGCGGCGAGAAAAAACGGCCGCAGTCGGTTCCATCGCAGAACGAGAATAGCGAGCAGCAACCCCACGGCAGTGCTGGGTGCGGCCGTCAGCAGCACAAAGTAAACGGTGTGCCAGACCGAAGCCCAGAACAGCGGATCGAAGATGAGTCGGGTGTAATTATCCAGACCGACGAATGCACCGCCGTTGCCCGTCAGATCGGCGCTCGTGAAGGTCAGCCAGAATACGCGGATGGCGGGATAGATCAGGAATACGCCGTAAACGACCAGAAACGGCGCGATCATCAGCAACGCAGACCGCGCGTTTTTGCGACGGATGGCACGCCGCGACCACGCCTTGGCCCTCACCCCCGACGATTCGGCTCGTTTCGTGCTCGACGATTTCTCGGCCATGATTCCCGACTCCGCGCCTTATCCTGGTCTACGGTTGCGTCCGGCTAGTGCTGGCTGGCGCTCACAAGACTCTTGCGGAAGTGCGCGATGGCGGCCTTGGGCGTCATCTGACCGGCCATCGCCGGCACAAAGAAATTGTCGACCGCGTTGTAAGCCGGGCTGGCGACGCCGAAGACCGGCAGACTGGGCGCGAATACGACGTCCTGGGCCGCCTGTGGCGTGTACTCGTTGTTCGGCACCATCTGCTTGAACTGGGCGCTGTCGAGCACCGGCTTGTAGGCGGGAATATGCCCGCCCGCGGCCCAGATCATCGCGTGTTTTTCAACGTAGTCGATAAACGTGTATACCGCCTTGCGCTTGGCCGTCGACATCGGCTGGCCTTTACGCGCCGGAATGGCCAGGTTGTGCGAGTCCGCCCAAGTGTCTCGATTGGCATACATTTTCGGGAACGCCATGATGCCGTAATCAAAGCCAAGGGTGCCCTTCTTCTTGCCGTCGACCAGCGTGGGCACTTCCCAGTCACCGTTGATCATAAAGGCCGCGCGGCCACTCGTGAACAAAGCCACCATAGCCGGATACGACGTGTGATGACTGGTGTAGCCCCGCTTCGACCAGTTGGCGATAACGCGCAGGCTCTTCAGGCCGGTCGAATCAAGATCCTTCAGATCGAGCTTATGGTTCTTTTCGAGCGTGCCGTGCTGCTGCTTGAACAGCGTGTACCAGGTGCGCCATACCGTGGGAGCATCGTTCGACGCAAAAGCGATCGGCAACGCGTTGGTCCGGGTCTTGATCTTCTTGAGCATCTTGTCGAACTGCTTGATGCCCTGGATCTTGAGCTGCCCCGACTGACCGAGCACGCCGGCCTTGCGCAGCACGTCTTTGTTGTAGTAGAGCACCAGCGTGTGCGTGTCCAGCGGCACCCCGTAGAGCCGACCGGGTTGGCCATATGCCTTGCTATCGGCCAGCGACTTGTCGATCAGGGTTTTCAGGAACTGATCCTTGTGCAGGCCGACCTTGTTCAGTTCTGCGGTGGTGTTCGGGCGTAGATCGCCCTGTTTGATCCCGATCGGAAAATGCGACAGGTGATAACTGACGACATCCGGCGCGTTGCCCGATGCGACGGCGCTGTGCAGCTTGGTGTAGAACGGCGTACCCCACTTGAGCGTGGTCGAGTCAACCTGGATGCCGTTGTGGCTTTTATTGAAATCCTGAACCAGCTGCTTCATGCGAACGCCGTCGCCACCGGTGAAGAAATTCCAATAGCTAATGGTCACCGATGCCGCGAAAACACAAGGCGAGCAAATGAGTAGCGCGATGGCAGCAACGGCATATTTCATCATCGGTTCTCCTCCGCTGCCGCCGAAAAACAGCGGCAAGCGTTCGCGATACAGACCGCACCCGGCCTGACCGTGAATCGGCTAGGCTGGGCGACAGTTGTTTTTATAGGACCGACCCTACCGCCGCGCCATCGCCGTGTATATCAAAAGTCCGACATTTCATACCTATGTATTACTCAGCTTTTCGATAGGCGTACATTTTCAGGCAATTATTCGACTTTTGTATAAATGGCCCGATCTCGGAATGATCGTTTTTGTGACGACGCACTAAAAGTCATCTGTTTTTATCTAACGCCTCGACTCCGGGAAATAGCAAAGCAATCACACCGCCCTGAACCCTTGCCATATGGGCACCACAACGCCAGACCCGGTCGCAAGGACGGAACCCGCGGGATGCCATTCATGGCTCAATGGAGCTCAAACGCAAACTCCACAAATGGCCCCTTTGACTCCAAATTTTTATCTATTTGCGCGACACTTAGGACAAAAGGAGGACAATAGGGGAGCGACCACGCCCCACTCTGACCTAGTCCGGCTTTTTTCTTGGCCTACCCGGCGTCCCGCGGCTCACGCGTCGTCCCAGCATCGCCGCGACTTGCTGCTCGAATCGCTCGGTGCCCAGCACATAGTTACCGTGGGTCGCCTTGCGGATTTCATCCACTAAACCGGGGTTCAGTTCGTATCGGAATAGTTCGCGGTACGCGGCCTGGCGATCGCCCGGGCTGTCGCCCAAGGCGTCGTAGAGCGGGTGCGAGGTGATCAGGCGGCTTTGCTCGCCCTGCCCGTTCACACGGTAACTGGACCATCGGTAGTCGGCCGGGTGCGCGACCATCTCGGCTCGGACGGGGTTGAGTTCGATATAGCGGTAGCATCCCATCACGTAGTGCTCTTCCTGTGCCAGGCAAGAGCGGAACCGTCCCTCCCAGAGCGTGCCGCTGCGTCGATAGGTGCGGTTCACATACTGAACGTAGCGCTGGCCGAGTCGTTTCATGAGTCGACCCGCGCCAGCGGCAGTCTGCGCACTCAAAAGCAGGTGCACGTGGTTCGTCATCAACACGTAGGCATGTATGGCCACGCGCTCAATGGCTGCATATTCTTGCAGCCACTCCAGATAGAAGCGGTAATCGTCGTCAGCGAAAAAACAGGCTTGCCGGTTGTTGCCCCGCTGGATGATGTGGAGCGGTATGTTGGGAAGTATGACGCGCGGACGTCTTGGCACAGCTTTATTCAAATGCGAACCAAAGTCGGAGTGTATCACTTAATCGTGGTCTGTCCCCTATTATTCCGTGTCCCCTATTATTCCGTCATGGCGCAATCATGGCATTAAGCGACAGACCACGGTTCTGTCACAACCCGCGGTGTACCACTTAATCGTGGTCTGTCCCCTTTTGCCCACAGAGATTATCTCGCCGTCCAAAAACGCTGGCCATCATCGCAAACGTAAGGCACAATCTAACAATGCAGACCAGTTTCCATACGCCACTACGCTATCCTGGCGGAAAAGCTCGTCTAGGGCCATGGATCGCATTCACAATGCGACATAACCATATCAGCGGTGGAACCTACGCTGAGCCATACGCCGGAGGCGCTGGCGCAGCGATATTTCTGTTGCTAAATGGGTTCGTGAAAAATATTGTCATAAACGATATAGATCCAGCAGTCCATGCATTTTGGTATTCCGTTCTTAACGATACCCAGCGCCTTATTTCGCTTGTGCAGAAGACCCCCGTAACACTAGAAACTTGGTATACCCAACGAGAAATACTCGCAAAGGGCGATCTTGCGGATCCTCTTAGCCTTGGTTTTGCCTGCTTTTTTCTCAACCGCACGAACAGGTCAGGGATACTGACCGCAGGAGTGATTGGGGGCACAAAGCAAGACGGGAAATACCTTATCGATGCTCGCTATAACCGGAATGGCCTAATCGATCGCGTGGAAAAAATCGCGCGAAAACGAAACTCAATTACGCTCAGAAATCTAGACGGACAGCAATTTATCGCTGAATGTGTACACCGCCTTGATAGCCGGTCTCTCCTTTATCTCGATCCACCCTACTATAATAAAGGTCCAAAGCTTTACCGTAATCATTACGACCACTCAGATCACGAGGCGATCGCCGAACAAGTACGAAAGGTCGAAACCCCGTGGTTAGTGAGTTACGACGACGCAGCTCCCCTCAAGAAATTCTATGAGGACGTCAAGTCTTATCGCGTCAGACTTACTTATTCTGCCAACGAGTCACGCGCAGCTTCAGAGCTTCTTTTCTACAACAACCTCGCCCTTCCAATGGCCCCAGTGCTTAGTCGTACACCTACTGGCTACCCCCGACACTGGGATTCGCTGGTTTCGAGCGATCTAGCAACCATATGAGAAATGGACTCAGGCTTTGAAATGACTGCGCTATCTGCGCTGCATGGAAAGAGTGATGCTCCGCGTCATGCTTATGTAAGTTGCCTTCATTGTTGATCGTGTCGATAGCTGTTTGTAGCCGCTTTTTCTCCTCACGATGAGACGAAAAGTTTGACACCTCACCTTTGATAAAGCCGTAGCTATCAGTTGCATCAGCTTTTACCTTCGCGCCAAGTATCTCGAGAAATGCCCATGCACCAATCCACCCAAGGGTCGGATCGTTCGCGAGGGATACTTTGCAGAGTGAATCGTAAAGTGAGCGCGCCTTCACAAATCCTTTTAAATCGAGCTTTTCAGCCAAATCCGAGTCGAAAGTGATTTTTTTCGGCATTCGAGGCCGAGACCTAGGTTTTTGCTTCTTACCACCCGGCGAGGCGGTCTTATCTGACTCACAACTCGAAGACTCCTCTTCGTCAGATGTATCATCGGTTCCTTGGCTAGATTCTGGACCTTTCTCCTGAGTGCGCTCTCCTGCAACTGTACTATTAGACTTGGAGTTCTGACCAGCCGTGTTAGACCCATATTCCTCTTTTAACAGACGATCGATATTTTGAGCGTCTGCGTATACCGCGCCAGCTCTTCGCGACAGAGATATTTCCCCTCGCTGAATCATCGTCAGAAAATCGCGGGCGAGCTTCAACGCCTGGCGGCGTTTGGCCGAGGCGCATTTGTTACTTAGCCGTTTCTGCGACTCTGCGAAGACAGAGCTCTCCAGATAGTTTCCAGCGACCGCGCGACGTACTAGACGCCTAAATATATCGTGAGAATATTCTCTACTGTCTATGAACTCGTGCACGCCCGCGTCTTGACTTGCTAGCTCCATTAACAGAGCCATCGCCTTCCAATCCGCCCCTTCATGGTTGTGATCGTAGCCAAATCTGGCTGCCGCTAAAGCGCTCCAATCAAGCCTACGCAGTCCTCCACTAGCTGAATGACGTTCATACACCGTCCTTAATATCAACGATTTATCGGACGATGTTTGAGCCTGAATCTTGTCGAAATCGACTTTTAGACGACTAGACAGGCGGACGGCCAACTCCCTGGTTGACTTGTCAGGGGCCATAGTGCTCGGGTCGTACAACACTTTGAGCGCTGATAAACGACGATTCCCATCGAGTACGATGTGATCGCCTGAATACTCGTCGACGAAGACGAGCAAAGGCTCTCCCAGATCATCATCTGCGAGGCTTTCCATTAAGTTCTTGAAATATGCGCGATTGCTAGCAAAGATTTTCTCGATACACGCCCGCTGGTCGGCGGCCTTGCTAAATCGGTAATTCTCTTCGTCGAGCTGTAATGTATCGATATTGAACTGGTTTACGGTGTCAAATCGCAAGACTCTCCCCTGATGCCATTCGGATCGCTATGACACAACGCGATGCCGTCCATTATTGTGTCAGAGCTTACCTCAAGCCGTATATCTCTGAGCTGCTGGCTCGTTAAAAGTCGGATTCGCCCCGACGTGCGCGCCACAGGCCATCGAGCTAGTCCCGAGCCGATCAGCTGCTGGGCCAGTTCGCGCCCGTCGATCTCAACGCCCGACCTTGAACGACTCCGCACCTCTTAGCGCGGCCATATTGGACAGCTTGGCGCTACGCGCTTGCTCTTTTTTCAGCCTGGCATTTGCCACGCACGATTAGGGTCATGTCTTGTGCTGTGCATCTGATCACCACCTCGGAATCCCCCGCTCCGACAACACAACCTTCCGCCCAGCCACGTCATACCGCACATACTCCTGCCACCCACGCCGACAGCGCAGATACGCCCGGTTCAACACCTGATGCGTCAACGCCAGGCATTCCGTCTTGGAGCGCGGCGCCACGGTCACCCATTGGGGCTGCGAATCGGCAAGTGGCTGCATCGCAGCCTGGCCAACACCGGCGCCGAAGCCGCCGACGGCACGCCCGAGGTAATGACTGACGGATTCCGCCTGAGCGGAGACGGCGGCCGTGCTCAGAACGAGCGCGACGGCCAGGATGCGGGCACGCATGAGATGATTCCCCGGTATCGATAACACGCGGCCGGGCTCCAATTTGGCCGGCTGCGACCCCCCTTCGTACTCCCTGCATAGCACAATAAAAACCGGGGGCTCAATCAGCCATTCGCGCCGGCTGGCGAAAAGATTGACGATTCAATGAGTTGGTCTTCGAACGATCGGTTGCGAGCGCAGATTGGAACGCGCCACGGGTGGCCAATGCGTTCAACACGCAGCCCGAATAGCCAATCAGTCGAAGTAATCCGCTTCACGCTGATGGCGTACCGCGACGATGGCAACAGTCTCATCGTCGCGAATCTCGAACAGCGCGACATACCCGGCTCGCCTGAAGGGAATGATCGTTTCTCGCAAGAACGACAGGTCGGGGCTCGCCCGCCGGCAACTAAAAGGGAAGTCGGATAAGTAATCGACGGCCCGACGCATCGCCATTCGGGCTTTTCCCCCGGCCACCGGGTCTCGCTCATCGAGGAGCCGATAGAGCCTGAGCAGATCGCGACGCGCGCTGGCGGTAAAGACAACGCGATAGGTCATGCCCCGCGTTTTTCGGCATTTTCTTTCGCAATCTCGTTGAGTTCACCGAGTACGCCTTCAGCCGAAAAATATTCGCCGGTTCGCTCGGCCTCGTCCCGCGCCGCCAATCCCCGCCGAATGAACTCGGCCTGGCTTTCGCGCTGATAGATCTCGTCGCGAATGGCGGTTTCGACGAAGCTGGAGAGCGTCTCGCCCTCTCGCAGTACCCGCTCGGCCGCTTCACGAAGCTCGGGCGTGACCCGAAGCGATGGAATGGATGCGGTTTTCATGCGACGTCATCCGCGCGTTGCATTTGCGATGCAGTCACGATAGAACGCTCGGGACGACCGTGCCAGGGGATGGTGCCGGCTTCTCAATGCCAGAGCTTGTCCCGCGTCGCCCCCGCCTCTTCGAGCCGCTTGATGTAGTCGGCCCAGTTGGCTTCGTAGTTCTCGCCCAGCTCGCGCAGGGTGTCCCAGGAGAAGATGCCGGTGTTATGGCCGTCGTCGAAGTGCAGCTGGATGGCGTAGTTGCCCACCGGCTCGATCTGCTCGACGCCGACATCCTTCTTACCCGTCACAAGCTGCATGGGACCGCCGTGGCCGCGGACTTCGGCCGAGGGCGAGTAGACGCGCAGGTATTCCAGCGGCAGGTTGTAGGTGGCGCCGTCTTCGAAGACGACTTCGAGCACCTTGGATTTCTGGTGGAGGGTGATGTCGGTGGGGGCTTCGGCCATGGGGGCGTCCGTTTGGTCGTTGGGGCGTTCATGATCCGCGTGTGGGGGTGTTGGAAGCAACCACGCTTTGCGATGTTTGCTGGGGTTTGCGTGCAGGGTTGGATGGGCTCGGTGCCGAGCCACGACTCTGGTGGTTCTCGGTGCTTGAGGTTTCGCACTGATGTGCGACTCCCTTTCGTTTGCTTGTCCAAACGAAAGGAAGCAAAGGAAAAGACACCCTACCTTGCGCCGATGCTACGCATCGGTGCCCTGCGCGGCTCCGGCCGCAAGAGGGACAGCCGCGAAACTCGCGCTGCTACGCAGCACTCAGACACACGGCTGTCTTTTTCCTCTTGCGCCCTCCACTGCTCGGCGCTGCGCTCAAGGGGACCCGAATACAGACACGGCCCGCGATACGTTGGAATACTCGCGATGCTTGAGAGATGGGTTTGTATTACGTCCCGTCTGAGGCGACGGAGACGCGCAGCGACGACGGGTGTCCGGCGCATGCGCCGGTGCGGCCAGCCTGTCTGAGCGTCGCCAAAGCGACGCGAGTTCTGGCCGCATCCCGTCGTCGCGAGCATCGGAGTGGACCGGCGAAGCCGGCGCCGATGCGGGTGTCTTTTCCTTTGGTTACTTTCGTTTGGACAAGCAAACGAAAGTGACTCGCGCATCAGCGCGAAACCAGAGCCCAACTTGCCCCGTGGTTCGAATCAACCCGCCCAAAATCACCCAAATCTGGTTAAACAAGTCGCACATCAACACGAAACCCGCCCAGCCCCGCGCTGTACAGGCCCGCCATCCATACACATCAACAGACACAAAAAAGCCGGAGCAGGAATCCTGCCCCGGCTGGTTCGAGCCGCAAAGCGCCCGACCGCCGACCTGTCGACTACAGAATATAGCGCGACAGGTCTTCGTCTGCAGCAAGATCCTTCAACTTGCTGTCGACATAGGCGGCGTCGACGGTGAGCGTCTCGCCGGATTTGTCCGGCCCTTCGAAGGAGATTTCTTCCATCAGGCGTTCCATGATGGTGTGCAGACGCCGGGCGCCGATGTTCTCGGTGCCTTCGTTGACGTTGAACGCCATCTCGGCGATGCGCTTCACGCCATCGTCGGTGAAGGCGATGGTCACACCCTCGGTATTCATGAGCGCGATGTACTGCTCGGTGAGCGAGCAATGCGGCTCGGTGAGGATGCGTACGAAATCCTCGGCCTTGAGCGCATCGAGCTCGACGCGGATCGGCAGACGCCCCTGCAGTTCGGGGATCAGGTCCGACGGCTTGGCCACGTGGAACGCGCCCGAGGCGATGAACAGGATGTGGTCGGTGCGGACCATGCCGTACTTGGTCGAGATGGTGGAGCCTTCCACCAGCGGCAGCAGGTCGCGCTGCACGCCTTCGCGGGAGACATCGCCGCCCGAGCCGCCGCCGGCGTCCGAGCGCTTGCAGACCTTGTCGATCTCGTCGAGGAAGACGATGCCGTTGTTCTCGACTTCGTGGATCGCCTGGGTCTTGATCTGCTCTTCGTCGACCAGCTTGGCGGCTTCTTCGTCGACCAGCTGACGGTACGCATCCTTGATCCTGATCTTGGAGCGCTTGGTCTTATTCTGCCCGCCCATGTTCTGGAACATCGACTGCAGCTGGCTGGTCATCTCTTCCATGCCGGGCGGCGCCATGATCTCGACGCTGGCCTGGCTCTGGCGCAGTTCCAGCTCGATCTCCTTGTCGTCGATCTTGCCTTCGCGCAGACGCTTGCGGAACACCTCGCGGGTGGCTGTGGATTCGGTGGCCTTGGAGGAGTCGTCCCAGTCGTTGTGCTTGGGCTTGGGCAGCAGCGCGTCGAGAATGCGTTCCTCGGCCGCGAGTTCGGCGTCGTTATGCACGCGCTTCTTGGCTTCCTCGCGCGACATCTTCATGCCAACTTCGACCAGATCCTTGATGATCGAGTCGACTTCCTTGCCGACATAGCCCACTTCGGTGAACTTGGTGGCCTCGACCTTGGTGAACGGCGCCTTGGCCAGCTTGGCCAGACGACGCGCGATCTCGGTCTTGCCGACGCCAGTCGGCCCGATCATGAGGATGTTCTTGGGCGTGATTTCGCCGCGAATGGCCTCGTCGAGCTGCATGCGCCGCCAGCGGTTGCGCAGGGCGATGGCGACCGAGCGCTTGGCATCGGCCTGGCCGATGATGTGCCGATCGAGTTCGGCGACGATCTCGCGCGGCGTCATCTGCGAACGCGGCAGTGCGCGCTGCGAGTCTTCGGCTTCGATGGCTTGGGGGGCGGTATCACTCATAGTCGAGCACCTCGACGGTGATGTGGTGGTTGGTATAAATGCAGGTATCCGCGGCGATATGCATCGCTTTTTCGGCGATCTCGGACGCGGGCATGTCGGTATTCTCGAGCAAGGCGCGGGCCGCGGCCTGGGCATAGGAGCCGCCGGAGCCGATCGCCATGCAGCCGTATTCCGGCTCCATGACGTCGCCATTGCCGGAGAGCATGAGCGTGGCGGTCTTGTCGGCCACCAGCAACAGCGCTTCCAGCCGGCGCAAGGCGCGGTCGGTGCGCCAGTCCTTGGCCATGTCGACGGCGGATTTCACGAGCTGACCGTTGTGTTGCGACAGCTTGCCCTCGAAGCGCTCGAACAGCGTGAACGCATCGGCGGTACCGCCGGCGAAACCCGCCAGAACCTGCTCGTCGTAGAGGCGGCGCACCTTGCGGGCGTTGCCCTTGAACATGGTGTCGCCCATCGAGACCTGCCCATCGCCGGCGACGGCCACCTGGCCGTCGCGACGCACGGAAAGAATCGTTGTGCCGTCGAATTGCTTCACCGGGTCACCCCGCATTGTGTCACGTGAACAACGTTGTGGGGCCAGGCGCGACCCGATTCAAGCACGGGCACCGGCGCGCCGGTTCGGAAACGGTTCAGCCAGCAGCGAAACCGCGTTTATCGGCAATGAATGGCCAACCTACGCGGCGCGGTCGTGCTGGCTGTTGTCGATGCCGATGAGCGCGGCGCCGGATTCCGGGTCGAACAGGTACAGCTTGTCGGCCGCGCAGGTCAGCGTGACATCGTCGCCCATGGCCACCTGCTGGTGCGGTTCGATCTGGGCGGTAAGCGTGCTCTCGCCCACCTTCACCTGGATCATGGTGAGCGAGCCCAACGGCTCGACCACTTCGACGGCGCCGAACAGCCGGCAGGCGCGATCGTCGCCGGTCGCCAGGTGCAGATGTTCGGGCCGGATGCCGACGCGGACGCGGCCCCGCCCTGCCACGAGCCGGCGGCGTTCCTCGTCCAGCGCCAGGCCGTAATCCGGGCCGCTGACGCGGTTGTCGCTGATGTTGGCATCGAGGAAATTCATCGACGGCGTGCCGATGAAGCCGGCCACGAACTCGTTCGACGGATGCTGGTAGAGGTTGTTGGGGGAATCGATCTGCTGGACGATGCCGTCCTTCATCACTGCGATGCGCTGGCCCATGGTCATGGCTTCGGTCTGATCGTGGGTGACATAGAAGGTGGTCACGCCGAGCTTGCGGTGCAGTTTGACGATCTCGGCACGCATGTCGACGCGCAGCTTGGCGTCGAGATTCGACAACGGCTCGTCCATCAGGAACACCTGCGGCTGGCGCACGATGGCCCGCCCCAGTGCCACACGCTGGCGCTGGCCGCCGGACAGGGCCCGGGGTTTGCGATCCAGCAGGGGCTCGATGCCGAGCACGGCCGCGGCTTCGTCGACCCGTTTCTTGATGTCGGCCTTGTCGTATTTCTTGAGCTTGAGGGAGAAAGCCATGTTGTCGCGCACGGTCATGTGCGGGTACAGGGCATAGCTCTGGAACACCATGGCGATGTCGCGATCCTTGGGCGCCACGCCGGTGACATCGCGATCGCCGATCTTGATTTCGCCTTCGGTGTGTTCCTCCAGCCCGGCGATCATGCGCATGGTGGTGGTCTTGCCACAGCCCGACGGGCCCACCAACACCACGAATTCGCCGTCTTCGGTGACGAGGTTGAAGTCCTTCACCGCCAGGTCGTCCGAGCCCGGGTAGCGCTTGCCGACGTTGTTGAGTTCTACGACTGCCATGGGTCTTTCCTCTGAAACTATTTCTATCCGCAGATCAGCACAGACCGGCGAATGAATACAGACGTTTTATCCGCAGATTTCACAGATATACGCAGATTAAGCGCGGAAGGCGCTGCAGAACCGGAGGCATCGCTGCCGTCGCGATCACCGCAAGCCCTATCCGCAAACCAAAATCGAACCCTTCCAATCTTTTTGTCTTCAATCTGCGTCATCTGCGTAATCTGCGGATGAATGCCTTTCTATCTGTATTCGATCTGCGTGAATCTGCGTCGATCTGCGGACAATCCTTCTTCTTCGCTCGCCCCGTGTCCTCGGTTTGGCGGCCTACCAGAGCGTATAGCCCCCATCGATCTTGAGGATCGAGCCGGTCATGAAGCTGGAGGCCTCGCTGGCGAGGTACACGACGGATGGGCCGAGCTCTTCCGGCGTGGCGGCGCGCTGCATTGGCGCATCGTCGATCCAGTAGGGTTTGAACTTCGGATCGTTCACCGGCGCCATGTCGGTGCCGACATAACCCGGCGCGATGGCATTCACACGGATGCCGCTCGGCGCCCATTCGGCCGCCAACGACTTGGTGAGCTGGTGCACGGCGGCCTTGGAGGCGTTGTAGGCCGGCTGCATCTGCGGGCGGTTGACGATCTCGGCCGAGATCGAACCCACGTTGATGATGTTGCCCGAGCCACGCTCGGCCATGCGCCGACCCACCGCCTGGCAACAGTTCCACAACCCGTGCACGTTCACATCGAAGATCTGGCGCCAGCCTTCGGGCGTGACCTCCAGCGCCGGCTTGTGCTCACAGGTGCCCGCGTTGTTGACGAAGATATTGATCGGGCCGAACGCGGACTCGATCGAATCGAGCATCGGCTCGATGGCCTCCACGTCGGTCACGTCGGCGCCCACGGACATGGCCTTGCCGCCGGCCTCGCGGATGGCCGCGGCTACATTCTCGGCCTTGTCCACCCGCCGGGCGACGATGGCCACCGCCGCCCCCGCCTCGGCCAGCGCGTGGGCGAGCGCTTCGCCAATCCCGCCGTTGCCGCCGGTGACCACCGCCACCTTGCCGGTCAGGTCGAATTTCGACATCACTGCCATGAATTACTCCTCGTGCGGCTAAGCCGCTTCTGTTTAGTCCGCTGATGAAAGCGAGGCACTTTGTCCGCAGATCGACGCAGATGCACGCAGATCTGAATACAGACTGTTACCCACAGATTTCACAGATGTAGACAGATTGGCGCGGAGAACAATGCCGAAATAGAGACATCACATCCATCGCGATCACCCTCGCCTCGGCGGCGAATATCGAAATTAAAACCACAAAATTTTTGTCTTTAAATCTGTGGATCAATGCTTTCTGCCTGTATTCGATCTGCGTGCATCTGCGTCGATCTGCGGATAACCGTCTTCTGTCTGTATTCAATCTGCGTCATCTGTGCAATCTACGGATCACCGTCTTTCTTAAGTTCGCACCCCAACGTCGGCTTATTTGACCGCACCCAGCGTCAGCCCGGTGACCAGCCAGCGTTTGACCAGCAGGCCGAATACGGCCATTGGGCAGACAACGACCGTGCCGATGGCCAGCAGCTTGCCCCAGTCGATGCCGGTCTGCGTGAGCAGCTGGGCGGCGGCGATGGGAATGGTCTGCGTGCCCGGGCCGGCGAAGGTGGCGGCGAACGCATAATCGTTCCAGGCGAAGATGAAACACAGGATGGTGGTGGTGGCGATGCCGGGTTTCATCAGCGGCAGGGCGACGTGCCAGAACACCTGCCATTTGGTGGCGCCGTCGATGCGGGCCGCCTCTTCCAGGTCGCGCGGCAGATCGTCGAAGAAGGCCGTCATCAACCAGATCGCGAACGGCAGGTTGAAGCTGAGATACGCCACGATCAGGCCGCTGTAGCTATCCAGCATGTGCAGATAACGGAACATCAGATACAACGGCACGATCACCGCCGCGATCGGGGCCATGCGTGTGCTGATGATCCAGAACGCCAGATGATCCTTGCCGCGAATCTGGATGCGCGACAGGCCATAGCCCGCGGCAGCGCCCAGCACCACCGCGATGAACGTGGACACGCCGGTGGCGATCAGGCTGTTGACGACGTTGTGCCAGAGATTGTTGCCGCCCGAGAACAGCGCCCCGTAGTGCGCCAGCGTGGGCGCAAAGAACAGTTCGGGCGGATAGGCGGTGATCGCGTTGTTGGGTTTGAACGACGACAACACCATCCAGGCGATGGGCACCAGCGTCCAGACCAGCATGAGCGCGATCAGCAGCCAGCGGACGAGCGTGCTGAGCGGATGGCCCCGGGTATTCATGCCACGGCCTCGTTGCGTTTGAGCACGCGCACGAACACGGTCGCGATGACGATCGAGAACACGAGCATGGTCAGGCCCACGGCCGAGGCATAGCCCAGATCGAAGAAGCGGAAGGCGATGTCGTACAAGCGGATCGGGATGATCTTGGTCGAATCCGCCGGGCCGCCGTTGGTGGTGATGAAGATGATCGCGAAGAAGCGAATCGCGTCCATCGCGCGGATCAGCAGGGCCACCAGCAGAATCGGCAGAATCGACGGCAGGATGATCGACACCAGCTTGTGCCGATAACTGGCGCCATCGACCTCGGCGGCCTCGATAATATCCGTCGGCACGGCCGTGAGCCCGGCCAGCACGATGAGCGCGACCAGCGGCGACCATTCCCAGATATCCAGCGCAATCACCGCCGCCAGAGCGGGCCCGACCGAGCCCAGGATATTGCCGTCGTACAGCCCGGTGGCGGACAGAAACCACGAGTACAGTCCGAAGCTCGGATCCAGCAGGAACCGCCCGAGCAGGCCGACGATGATCGGCGCGATGAACATCGGAATCAGCACCAGCGACAGCACGATGTTGCGGGCCTTGATCAGGCTGTGGATCAGCAGCGCCATCACCGTGCCGACCATCATCTCCGCGCCTACCGTAGCCGCGAAATAGATCACGCTCAGGATCCAGCTCGAGCCGATGTCCGGATCGCTGAACAGATGCTTCCAGTTGGCCAGCCCGATGAAGTCGAACGACAGTCCGCCGATGAGCCCGACCTTGCTCAGGCTCATCCAGATCATGGTGAACAACGGAATGAACGAGATCGCCGCGAGCAGGAGCAGAGCTGGCGACATCATCGCCAGCTCGAAGCCCTGCCCGCCGCGGCGCGCCTTGCCTGCCATGGTCGCTACGCGCCCGTGGCCGAGTCGATCTTGTGCTTGGCCGACTTCATGGTCTGCTCGGGCGACTGCTGACCGGCCAGCATCTTGGACAACTCGGTGAACACCGCCGTATCCGCCTGGTTCCACGACGGAATCTTGGGCCGCAGGCCGATGTGGTCGCTGTCCCAGGCCACTTGCATGGTGTCGGCCGTGAGCATGTTGGGCATGTCGGTCGGCGGGTGGCTGGCCTTTTTCACCTCGGGCATGTTGTAGACCGAAGTGCGGGTCGGCGTGCCGCCGCCTTGCTTGCTCTTGAGGCCGGCGAGCTGGGTCTGCGGCGAGGTGGCCCAGACCACGAACAGCCAGGCCGCGGTCTTCTGCTTGCCGGTGGCGTTGCCGTTGATTCCGATACCGGTGCCGCCATACAGGTTGGCGCTGCGCGCGGGGCCCGTGGGCAGCGGCGCATAACCGACCTTGCCCTTGAGCTTGCCGGATTCCAGCGAGCCGGCGAACTCGTGCCATTCCGGCATCATCGCGAAGCGATCGTTCTCGAAGGCGTTGGCCACGCCGGTCCAGTCCCAGCTCGTGCTGCCCGGATCGGCGATCTTGAGCAACTTCTGGTAGAACTGGGCGGCCTGGATCGCGGCCGGCTGATCCAGCGTGCACGGGCCCGGCTTGGCCGTACCGAGCAGGCCGACCTGGTCGCCATTGTGGAAATACTCGCCGCCGTAGGCCATCAGCACGTTGGAGAAATCGCACATCAGCGAGTCGTACTGCTTGGCCTGGTGGCCGGTGCCGTACTTCACTTCCTTGACGTGATCGCCGTTGAACCACTTCGCGATCTGGTAGTACTGCTCCCAGGTGATCTTGTCGGACGGCGTCGGGTCGAAGCCGAGATCCTTTTGCATCTGATCGTGGTACTTGTCGAACAAGTCCTTGCGATAGATCCAGATCATGGTCGGACAATCGTAGGGCAGCGCATACAGCGCCTTGCGATTGCCGAAATAGCCGGCCGCGCCGAGCTGGGTCGGGATGAAGTCGCCGAGCCCCTTGGGCACGGCCGGCAGCCCATGCTTGCCGTTGAGCGTGTTCAGATCCATCAGGCCCTGGTGATAGGGGGCGACCACCTGATACGGGTCGGCATAGATCACGTCGTAGGCGCTGCGGCCGGAGCCGAAGTCCAGTGCCACCTTCTTGACCAGATCGCCGAGCTCGAGCTGGGTGATCTTGACGTCGATGCCAGTGAGTTTCTTGAACGGCTCCAGATTGGCCGCGATCGCGGTGGTCGGCGGCGTGTTCTCGGAGATGAACTGAATGGTCGTGCCGCTGGCCTGTTTCCAGGTCTTGTCGTCGGCCATGGTCTGGGCCAGCGCAGTACGAAACGACCCCGCGCCCAGTGTGGTCAGGGCGGCAGCGCCGCCCAGGCCCTTGAGAATATCGCGGCGTGAGTGATGAATGGTCATGGTCCGGCCTCCTTGTGTGTTCTATTTATCCAGCAGGATCTGCAGCTTCACGTCGCTCGGCTCGCCGCGGGCGGCGCGCTCGAAGGCGGCGACGCTGTCGGCGAAGTCGAACGTTTCTGAAATCAAAGGCTTGAGGTCGATCTTGCCCGAGGCGATCAGGGCGATCGTACGGTCGTAGACATTGGCGTAGCGAAACACCGTCTCGATCGAGATTTCCTTGGCCTGGGCGGCGACGATGTCGAAGGTCACCGGATCCACCGGCATGCCCACCAGTACCAGCGTGCCGGCCGGACGCACGCAGGCGAGCGCATCGTCGTACACCTTCGGGCTGCCACTGGCCTCGAACACGACGTCCGCGCCCCAGCCGTCGCCGCAGCGAGCGACCACGGCATCGGGAAGCGATTCGCGGGCCACGTTGACGGTGGTGATGCCGTCGTAGCCGGCCGCGATCTCGAGCTTTTCGTCGACCAGGTCAGAGACGATCACTTCACTGGCCCCGCCGGCCAACGCCGACAACGCGACCATCAGCCCGATCGGCCCGGCGCCGGTGACGACACAGACATCGCCCGGCGTCATGCGCGCCTTGACCGTGGCCTGCATGCCGATCGCCAACGGCTCGACCATCGCGCCCTCGGCGAACGACACGTTGTCCGGCAACTTGTAAGTGAAGGCCGCGGGATGCACCACCTCCGGCGTCAGGCAGCCATGGATCGGCGGCGTGGCCCAGAAGCGCACGGCGGGATCGACGTTGTAGACCCCGAGCTTGGCGGCACGGGAGGTCATGTCCGGAATACCCGGCTCCATGCACACCCGGTCGCCTACCGCCAGCTCGGTGACCGCCGAGCCCACTTCGGTGATGGTGCCCGAGGCCTCGTGGCCCAGCACCATCGGCTCGTTGACCACGAACGGGCCGATCCGGCCGTGGGTGTAATAGTGGACATCGCTGCCGCAGATACCGACGGTATGCACATGCACGCGCACGTCATGCGCGCCGAGCTCCGCCGGCAGGTCGATCTCTCGCAGGGACAATTCGTGCTGTCGTTCCAGCACCAGCGCCTGGGCTTGCATTGCGCCTCCTCAATTCCTGGCCGCGCACGGCTTAAGTTACCGTCGACGCTACGGCTGCACCCGGCGAGCGGACTAGACCGGATTTTTCGCCCGATCTGTACTTTTTTTCACGACCTGAGCCCCTTCTCGCTGATAATCCTGCAAGAATGAATAGTTACCGACATCGTCCGGGTTTGGAAAAATGCTTGATACAGCAATCAGTACGACTAAAGCAGGACGCGAAATCAGGCGCTTGTCGGCCGCACCGCCGGCCGTGGATCCGCCAGCCGGCTTATTGCGCGGCGTAACAGGCGCGATATGAGCGGCCCCTATCCCCGGCCTGGCGAACTGGGCGAGCCGGTCTACGAGAACATCGCCCACGATCCGCGCCACAGCTTTTACTGGCATACCCACGGGTTTCCCTCGCCGCTGGCGAAATGGAATTTCCACCCCGAGTACGAGCTGCATCTGATCCGGCATTCCTACGGCCACTACATGGTGGGGGACTACGCCGGCCGGTTCGGGCCGGGCAACCTGGTGCTGGTGGGGCCCAACCTGCCGCACGCCTGGTTCAGCGACCTGCTGCACGACGACGACGTCATCGAGCAGCGCGACGTGGTATTGCAGTTTCGCGGCGAATGGTTGGAATCGTTGATGCGCCTGTGCCCGGAACTACGCCGGGTGGAACGGCTGATACAGGACACTGGCCGCGGCGTGCTGTTCACCGGCGCCGATGCCCAGGACGCCGCGAGCCGACTGGAAGCCATGGGCCACCAGGACGATGTGGCACGTGTCTCCACGCTGATCGAGCTGCTGGGCCGGCTGGCGCGCAACGACTATCGGCTGCTGACCAGCCCGGATTATCACCTGCGGCATGCCGGCGTGCGCTCGGAGCAGGTGGACGCGATCCTTCAGCACCTCCATCGCCACTTCAACCGCCATATCAGCATGACGGCGGTCGCACGCTGGCAAGGCATGACGCCCTCGACCTTCTCGCGTTTCTTCAAGCAGGCGACCGGCGATACGTTCGTCGCCTTCGTGCGCCGGCTCCGGATCGACCATGCCTGCCGGTTGCTGCTGGATCCGCGCTATTCGGTGGCCGATGTCTGCTTCATGGCCGGCTACAGCAATCTGTCGAACTTCAACCGCCACTTCCGGCGGCTGACCGGCACCACGCCGCGTGAATACCGGCAATCGCTGGCCGAGGACGCCGCCGCCCATGCGGCCGAACCCGGGCGGCGCGCCGCCACGCGTCGAGCCGCGTCACACAGTCTGTAAACAGATTATCCGCAGATGGACGCAGATCTACGCAGATGCGATGAGCGCAGATTCTGTGGGAGAACGCGGCCCATAAGCAGGCTGCATCCAAAAGACACTGCGCGAGAGCGTGTCGTCAGGCAATACGCCTTCGCATCACGCCCTAATCCTCGGCCTCGCCATGCGCCCGGGGGTGGGCGGCGTCGTAGATGCGCGCCAGATGCGAGAAATCCAGATGGGTGTAGATCTGCGTGGTGGAAATATTGGCGTGGCCGAGCAGTTCCTGCACCGCGCGCAGATCGGCCGAGGATTCCAGCATGTGGGTGGCGAAGGAATGACGCAGTTTGTGCGGATGCAGATGCACCGGCAGGCCATGGCTGATCGCCCAGCGCTCCATCCGCGCCGCCACACTGGAACGCGACAGCCGGCTGCCGCGACGCGAGACGAATAACGCCATTTCGCCGGGTGCCGCCAGATTCGGGCGCGCGCTGAGCCAGTGTTTCAGTGCCACCGCGGCCCGTGAGCCGACCGGCACCGTGCGCTGGCGATTGCCCTTGCCGATCACGCGCGCCTCGCCGGCCGCGAGATCGAGATCGGTCACGTCCAGCCCCACGGCCTCGGCCAAGCGGATGCCGGCGGTGTAGAACAATTCCAGCATGGCGTGATCGCGCACTTCGAGCGTATCGCCCGGCGTGGCGTCGAGCATGGCCGCGAGATCGTCGACATCGATGGTTTCCGGCAGGCGCGCCGGTTTTTTCGGCGCGCGCACATCCGCCGCCGGGTTGGTCTCGGACAGCCCCTGACGCATGCGCCAGACATAGAAGCTGCGCACGGCCGAGGCCAGCCGCGCCAGGCTGGTGGGCCTGGCGCCGCCGCGATGGCGCGCGGCCAGCAGGTCGCGCATGTCGGCCGGCGTGACCCGGCGCCAGTCGTCGATGCCGCGGCCGGCCAGATAATCCGCGGCCGCCGCCAGATCGCGGGCATAACCGGCCACGGTATGCGCCGAGGCCCGGCGGATGTGTCGCAGGTGATCGAGATAATCCGCGATCGCGCGCTCCAGCGCCTCGCGTTTCGATGTGTGCGTGTCGCCACTACCGGCCATGGCGCGACGACCGATCAGGGCAACACGTCGGTGCCGAGCAGACGACGCAATGTGGCCGTGAGCAGGTCGCCGAACAATTCCACGAACAGCGTGCCCATATCGGCAGTGAAGCGTTTCGGATCGGCACTGGCGAGCACGATCGCGCCATGTATGTCGTGCTGGCCCAGCGGGATCATCGCGGCGCTGGTCATCAGGGCATCGTCGCCGCCGGCGAACAAGGCCTTGGATTGGGTCGCGCTCAATTCGCCGCAGATCGGCTTGCCCCGACGAAATACATTGGTCAGCGCCCGGCTGGCGTCGGCGTCATCCTCCAGCGGATGGATACTGTCGACGGTCGTCGGCAGCGTGCCCTGCATGCCGACATAGACGCAGTCCACGGCCAGATGATCGCCCAGGCAACGCGTGAGCGACGCGATCATGGGATCGACCTCGACCGCCCCGGCCATGATCCGGGCCACGCGATTGAGCTGGACCACGCGCTCCTCGTTGCTCCGGGCGGCGGCCAGCAGCTCCTCGAAGCGCGACTGGATCCTGGCGTTGGTATCGCGCAGTACGCGCACCTGGCGCTCGATCAGCGAGACGGCGCTACCCGAGGCATGCGGCACATCCATGGCCTCGAAGGCCTCGGGATGCCGGCGCAGAAAATCCGGATGCGCGGCGAGATAGGCCGCGACCTCGGATTCGTCGAGATCGATCGATACAGGCTGTTTTTCGGCTTCGTTCATGGCAGGCGATCTTTTCGGTGGCGGTCACCGGCGGGGCAACAAACGCGCCATGCACGGCGACAGCGGTTCAGGGCTCATCGCCCCTGATCAGACGATAGCAGTTTCCCCTCGAAAACGCGTTCCGCCGGCCCGATCAGCACCGCCGACGCATCGGCGCTTTCCCAGCGTATACGCGCGCTGCCGCCCGGCAGATCCACCCGCACGTCGGCGTCGAGATCGCCGGCGGCAATGCCGGTGACCACCGCCGCGGCCGCCCCGCTGCCACAGGCGAGCGTCTCGCCGGCGCCGCGCTCGAATACGCGCAGACGGATGTGATCGCGCGCCACGATTTCACAGAAACCCACATTCACACGCTCGGGGAACGCGGGGTGGCGCTCCAGCGCCGGACCGATACGCTCGACCGCGGCGCTCGCCACGTCGGGCACACGAAGAACAGCGTGCGGATTGCCCAGCGATACCGCGGCAAACGTCACCGATTGGCCGGCCACGTCATCCAGCCGGTAACTCGGCGCGCGATCGAAACCGGCCAGCGGAATGCGCGCGGGTTCGAACTCGGGCACGCCGAGGGCGACGGCGAAGGTGCCATCATCGAGCGCCTCCAACGTCATCCGGCCGTCGCGGATATCGACCACGATGCGGCGCTTGTCAGTCAGCCCGGCCTCGCGCACATAGCGCACGAAACAGCGTGCGCCGTTGCCGCACTGGCCGGATTCGCTGCCGTCCGAATTGAGGATGCGGTAGGCGAAGTCTGCTTCCGCGCTGCGCGGCGGCTCGACGATCAGGATCTGATCGCAGCCGATGCCGAAGCGGCGGTCGGCGATACGCCGTGCGGTCGCCGGGTCGAGCGCGATCGGCGCCCGGGTGGCGTCGAGCACCACGAAGTCGTTGCCGAGCCCGTGCATCTTGGTGAAGGTCAATGCCATGGCTTGCATCCGTCGCGATCAGTTCGCGGTCTTGGAGTCGTCGGTCGCCCCGGCGCCGCCGCCGTCGCGCCCGTCCTTAATCACCTGCTGGCGATCGGCGGCATCTTCCTGATCGCCCGCGGGCGGCAGATTGCCGTGCCGATCGCGCACCGTCGCCGTGGTGGTCAGCCTGGCATGCTGGCTGCCGCAGATCACGCTCAGATTGATGTGGTCGCCCGCGCTATAGGCCCGGCTCGGCGAGTAGAGTGCGACCTCGCGCTCGCCCGGCCTGAATGCCATCTCGGCGCCGCCTTTCACCGTGAACGGCGCCAACGGCTGGGCGCCGCCATTGGCATTGTTCGCGGCCTGCGCGGCCGCCGCCTTGTTCTGGAAAATCGCCCGATCGAAGGCATTGCTGGCCACGCCGTTCACGGTGACCGGCGCCGACCCGTCGTTGCGCAGGGTGAAATAGCCGAGCATCTCGCGCGAACCGGCATGCGCGGGTGTGACCCAGGCATCGTGAATGGCGAGCTGGCCACAGTCCGACGCGGCGCCGGGCTGCCCACAGCCGGCCAGGGCGCCGGCCAGCCCGGCCGCCGCCAGCAGAGAAAGAATCGACGAATGCCGCATGCGCTGCGCTCCCGTGTGGTGCTCGCGGTGCCGATTGCGCCGATCGGCCCATGCTCTTGTCAAACGCGTATTTTACCGCCAAATATCTAGGGCCTGTTCCCGTTTCGTGCGAGCGCCGCGTTGGCGTCCGCAAATCGTGTCCGGCAAGGCGCGA
>NZ_JBQDYF010000028.1:0-30793 GCF_052044135.1 Salinisphaera sp. RV14 | reverse complement strand
GAACCTACGGCAGACGAGTCTCGGGACATAATTTGGCTTCTATTTCAGCAGCGCCCTAGGCTAGTCTCCGGTGCGGCCGCAGAAAAGGCCACAAACCGAGCAGCGCCGATAGCCGATGGCTGAGATTCGTTGCGCGGGTGCGAGCCTTGGTTGTGATCATGTGGTTTTGTCCCTTTCACCCCGATGGCAACAGAGGATGGAATGCGAGACTTAAGATACCGTGACCCCCTCCCCGATAACTGAGCAGCCAGACTTGGAAAAAACAGGCCTGTGAGTGACTCAGATAGTACTCGCGGGGCGTCACGTTCCCGAGCGAGCTGTGGGTCCGATCCGCATTGTATTCGATGAGCCAGTTCTCGATGTTTTCCTTTGCACCCTCCAAGCTCAGGAACCAGTGCACGTTCAGCCGATGGCGGCCAAATGGCGTGATATAGTAAAATGCATAGCGTTTCGCAGCATAATGCAATGCGCGCATTCAAATCCGAAGTCAGCACGATCTGCGAAATACTGGATCTGCCGGACACCCAACCGGCGTCCTACCTGCATCTGAACGACGCACTCAAGGACGGATTGCCGCGTCACGTGATCGAGCACGTGGCGAGGACCCTTGGTATTCCGGCCGCGACCTTTCGCCGCTATATCATTGCCGATCGGACCTATCAGCGCCGGGTCCGTCGCGGCGAAAATTTCACGCGCGGTGAGAGCGAGAAACTTTACCGGGCGGCGCGCATCTTTGCGCAAACTAACCAGTGCTTTCGAAACGAATGCAAGGCTCAACGGTTCTTGACGATGGAACATCCGCTGCTTGATGGCCATGTGCCTATTGAACTGGTCATCGAGTCGGAAGCGGGCTTCCAGGCGGTTGCCGAGGTCCTATGACGCCCGCCAGGCGGCGGAGGCGGCGCGGGATGTCGCGGAGTCGAAGGCGATGACGGCCGCCGAGACAGCCGAGCCCCGAGAGCAGAAGGCCCTCGAGTGTCTGGAGGCGCTGCAGGACCGGCTCGCAACGCGGCCGCCATCGGCCGGGCCCGCGACGGACTCATGACCCCGGGCGGGTCCGGGCACGCATGAACGAGATGTCGTTTTATGTGGAGCGTCTGGATCTGGCCCAGAGCATGGCGCGCTTCTACTGGGTCGGAGTCGAGCCGACGCTGTTCGGCGACTGGGTCACCGTGTGTTGGTGGGGGGGGCGGATCGGTACCGACGGGCGGCGGCAGGAGCAGTGGTACGCGACGTATGGCGAGGCGCTTCAGGCCGCCCATGAGGCTGTCAGGCGCAAGCGTCGCCGCGGTTACCGGCCACCCGCCGAAAGCCGGGCCGTCCATGTCGCGGCCGCCGCCGTTTCGCCAACGGCGGGCCGGGCAACGCCGACGAGTCGGGCCTAGTATGACCTCGATCTGCGGTGACCGCGTGCGGGGCCCTGCAGCAAAAACGCCGGGCGTTCCAGGAGCGGCCGGCGTTTCACACAAGAGTCGCGATCGGTTTCAACGAGCTCGCGATCCAGGATGCCGCCTCGGCGTCGGATGTCAAAAGCCGGCTCCGCGTATTAGGCGCAATGCAGTAAATAAACCACCAGGGAGACTCCCATGTCACTTTCGCCCCGCCTCGTCGCCTCGCTCGCCATTGTGACCACTGTGGCCGGCCTGTCCGGTTGCGCGACCGTCACGCACGGCACGCACCAGGACGTGTCGGTGAAAAGCACGCCGTCCAAGGCCACCGTCTTCGTCGATGGCAAGCAGGTCGGCACGACGCCGATGAAGGCAACGATCAGCCGCCACGCCCACCAGACGGTCAAGCTCACGCACGACGGCTATCAGCCCTACATGGTGCACTTCAAGCATCACGTTTCGGTAGTCACCGGCGGCAACGTGCTCGTTGGCGGCCTCCTGGGTGGCGCCCTGGACGCCGCGGATGGCGCCAACGGCTACAACACGCCCAAGAAACTTGACGTCCAGTTGGTCCCGCTGTCGTCCGCTCAAAACACGGCCCCCGCCGCGACTGCGGCCACCTCTGACGCCAACAGCCACTCCTGACGCCGCGCTCACGCCCGCATGACCTCGCCGGTTGCTCGTCGCCACGGCGTCGGGCGCCGGTATTCTCTATTTATGTTCTGTATATAACGCGCCCGGTTGGGCCACCGCCGGAGGGCCCCCGCGCCAGTAGCTTTCGGCATTGCGGGCCGACCGTTGCGCCATTATCGAGTACATCGCGCTGGACAACCCGGCCGCCGCGATCGAAAACGACGAGCGCATCACGGGCCACGTGAATCGTTTGCTCGCGGCATCCTCCTATTGGCCGGCGCGGTCGGGTCCCGGGCATCCGCGAGCGGGTCATCGTGCAGACGCCCTACCTGGCGGTCTATCGCCAGTCAGGCGACGTGATCGAGATCCTGCGCGTGCTGCACCAAAGCCAGGCGTGGTCTCCGAGAGAAAGCAGCGAATAAAGGCGTTGCGATTATCACGTCATGGTGTATGTCTTGCTGGTCGCTGCCTGAGAGAAGGGGAAGCCCTGTCCGATAGGGCGGAGAGCAGTCACGACAATCATCGGTCATGGCGAATCCCGGTCTTCCCGCAGCCGCGCACTGACGAACACGCCGATCGCGATCAGCAGCAGCAGACCGCCGCATGGGAGGGTCACGGTCGTACCCCAGTGCCAGGGGTCGGCGGCGATCACGCCGGCGAACAGGCCACAACCGGTGGCGATAAAACGCAGGATTCGGGAAGTTCTCATCATCGGGTGGACTCCGCCGCTGAATGGGTATCCGGTGGTGTGTCCGGCTTCAGCCGTGCTGGCGTTGTCGGTGGGCGGTGATCTCCTCTTGGGTGACGCGGCGCAGTTGCCGCAGGTCGTGGTGTGTCGGCTCGAAGCCTTCGCGGTACCAGCCGGCGCGGGCCCAGGCGTCGATCTTGCGTTTTTTCCTGAGCGGATGAAACGGCAGGGCCAGCACGATGAACGGCACCTGGGGGAGGGACGGCCTTTCGAGCGTGACGTGGCACAGGGCCGGGAGCACGCCCATTGGCTCGGGCCCGGCGCTGATCTCGGCGATCGCGATATACAGGGCGGCGGCAACCACGCTGAGCGTGGTCAGCAACCGGTGTTCCGTCAATTCGTCCAGTCGTTCAAAGAGCGATTTCGGGTGGTGATCAAGACTCGGCGCGGCACCCGAGTACCGGGCGTGATGTCTCGCATGGCACGTGTTCCTGCGGTTGTTCTGGAACAAGCCCGAGGCGGCGGGCGGATGGCGCTGGCTATCGGCCCGGAGTGAGTCCGGCCGGTGACGGCTACCGTGATGGGCGGTCATCACGCTCGCTTTCGTTGTCTCACGCCGTCGCGGAGACGCAACCCGAGTGGGACCGCTTGCGTCATCGGAGATTGGGTAGAGGCTGGAACGCACCGAGTGCGGTGTCGGCTTACACAGCTCGGTTACCCGCATCCGCGCCGGCGGCGGCCGATGGGGGCGGTGGTGGCATGTTTGGCGACCTCGAAAATGACATTCCGTTAGAGGCTCTCGAATGGCGCACGTTCTGAGCGATGCCGATTAACAGCGGGCGGTCGCCTCTGCTAATTTTTCTTTGGATACACGCACTAGACATCATGGATTGACCTGCCCGTCCTCAACCATCGTGGGTTACGTTGAGGACGGGCAGGTCAATCCATGACTTGATTAGTCCCGAAACTCAGCCGGGTCACGGAATGACCCAGTCGCTCTGGATAATCAGGCCATGACAGCACAGGAGTGATGTCATGGCGATCAATCGGGTTCAAATGCAACCGGGCTTGTCGATGCGAGAATTCATGCAGCGCTACGGCACTGAAGCCCAGTGCGAGGCCGCGGTGGCGTCCGCGCGCTGGCCGAAAGGCTTTAGTTGTCCGGCCTGTCGGTGCCGGCGGCACACGACGTTCGAGCGCGCGGACCGCACACATTGGCAGTGCCAGCGTTGCCGGCATCAGACCACGGTGACGTCCGGCACGATCTTCGCCTCGACCAAGCTGCCCCTGACGACATGGTTTCTGGCCATGCACTTGATGACCCAGGCCAAGAACAACGTTTCAGCGTTGGAGCTTCGGCGCCAGCTCGGGGTGAGCTACCGGTCCGCCTGGCGGATCAAGCAGAAACTGATGCAGGTCATGGTCGAGCGTGAATCGCGCCGCCAGCTATCCGGGCGCGTCGAGATCGATGACGCCTATCTCGGCGGCGAACGCGCCGCCGAACCCGGCCAGCGCGGCCGCGGTTCACCCAACAAGATCCCGTTTGTGATCGCCGTATCGACCACGGTCGATCGCAAGCCCCATCAAGGGGTCATCCAGTGTGCCCCCTTCACCTCGGCGGCGATCGCCGACTGGGCCAACGAGGCGTTGGCCGCCGAGACCGAGGCCGTCTCCGACGGCCTGCCGGCGTTTCGTGCCTTGCGCGCGGAAGTCGCAAGCCATCTCGCGCTGGTCACCGGCTCCGGCCGGGCCTCGGCCACCCATCCCGAGTTTCGATGGGTCAACATCATGCTGGGTAACCTCAAGAATGCGATCACCGGCACCTATCACGCCTTCAAGTTCGCCAAATACGCATCGCGTTATCTGGCCGACTTCCAGTACCGCTTCAATCGTCGCTATGACCTGCGCGCTATCCTGCCGCGACTCATCTGCGCCGCCGCCACCACGACACCTTGGGCCGAAGATCGGCTCAGGCTGGCTGAGTTTCGGGACTAATCAAGAGATCAGTTGACCGGATAGCCCTGCCATGCGTCGCGAGTTCGCCAAATCCCTCCACCTGCATCGCGCGATCGCCAAGAAGGTGGAAGCCGACTACTCGGGCGAGATCGCCAAGGCCCGTGCGTTTCTGGACCGCCATCGTCCCAATACGCCCCCTAATGCCTGGTGGCTGGTGCAATGGGATCGCGTGCTCGCGGACTACGACAAGCGTGCGTTGATCGACTTGCTGGTGGCCGAATCCGACTATGCGTGCGATATGCGCTCCAGCTCGCCGTTCACGCGGGCCTTGAGCCGGCGTGAGCGAACGGCGCTTCTACAGCAGTTTTCCGCCGCGTGGTCTGTGGGCGCGACTGGAACAATTCTTGAATGAAGCCAGATCAAGTCGGGCTTGCCACCCGCGATGCTGTTCCAATGGTGATACCGCCATCGCCATCGCCATCGCCATCGCCAGGGCGGGATCCGGTGCGCAGGGGATCCCGCCGAGCGTGCGAGCTACCGTTTTTGAGAGGGCGGTTCCCCGCGCGCGGAAGAGGTGTCATGCGCAGATGGGTCCGCCTACCGGGCGAGCTGATCACTGGCCGCTGGCGCCACCGATGCGTGAGCCGGCGCTCGACGATCAGTTCCTGTCCACCAAGGAATTCGCCACCGAGCTCGGGGTCTCGGATCAAACGATGCGCAACCGTCTGCGCGATGGCCTGATATACGGGCGACGTAGCGACCGTGGCCATACGTTTCCCCGGTCCCGGCTGGTCGCTGCTAAACGTCGCGACCAACCGGCTCGCATTGTCCCGGGCTCGACACCGTCTTGCGGTCGTTCAGCGATCCCGACGAGGGCCTGGGCTTGGCTGACGACACCGAACACGGCCTTGGCTGACACCACAGGGGCTCGCCGGGCGCCTATCCAGGAATTGCAGACAGGATCGGTCGAGAAGGTCCAGGCACTGCTCCTGCACAAGGCTGAAACCATCATTGTATGAGCCTCGTCTGGCGAACGAACTCTGCCGGTCGACGTCATCACGACAACCAGAGCATCCTCTCCTGAGCGCCTATTCATCGCGTCGTGGCATCAGGCCAGACGTTCCGGTCGCAATTCCGATGGCGTTTCTTAAAATTCAAGGGGGTATCTGCCACGGAAATTTCGTCATCGCCGCGCCAATCCCTCAAACGCCGTCGTCTGCGGTACGCCACCCCAAGCCGTTTGGCAATTCGGTCTGCTGCTGGGTATATCGAAGTCACAGGCGAAGATGCGATAGGTATGGAAGACGATCGGATTGTCTAAGAGGCGGCTGTCCAGTTCTGGCTTTAGAGAGCCGGTTAGAACCCGAGAACATTCCGCCTTTGGCTCGCTTGTATAACTTAGGCAGCGGATTCGCGTGAGGTGGCTGTTAGGAGCCCCCTCTGTGAATACGGATGCACCGTGGCCCAGCACTGAGACTTTCGTCGAAAACATGTTGCGCTAGGATAGCTAGCCATGATTACTTAGTTCACATCAGGTTAAAACTGTCAGCGTCGATAGTTTTTAGCCGGCTAAATATATAGGGCAAATAAGCTCCCAGCTGCTACTTAGCGGCGAGGGGGCTTTTTTTTTGCGTCAAAGACTCCTGGACAGAGGTAGGCGGATATGAGTAATACACTGATCAAGGTCGATCTCGACACCCCGGCCACCGAGAACCCCCAGGTGCACAACCGCTGGCACCCGGACATCCCGATGGCCTGCTGGGTCAAGCCCGGCAACGATTTCATTCTGGAGACCTACGACTGGACTTCGGGCGCGATCGCCAATAACGACGATGCCTCCGATGTCCGCGATGTCGACCTGTCCACGGTCCACTATCTGTCGGGCCCAGTCGGCGTGGAAGGCGCGGCCCCGGGCGACCTGCTGGTGGTCGACCTGCTCGACATCGGCGCCAAGGAAGAAGCGCCCTGGGGCTTCAATGGCTTCTTCTCGAAGCAGAACGGCGGCGGCTTTCTCACCGACCATTTTCCCCACGCCCAGAAATCGATCTGGGACTTCCACGGTCTGTACACGACCTCACGCCATGTCCCGGGCGTGCAGTTTGCCGGCCTGATCCATCCCGGCCTGATCGGCTGCCTGCCGAGCCAGGATCTGCTCGACACCTGGAACAGCCGCGAAGCCGATCTGATCGCGACCGATCCGGAACGCGTGCCCCCACTGGCCAACCCGCCGGCGCCAGCCACGGCCCATATGGGGGCACTGACCGGCGACGCACGCGCCAAGGCGGCCGCCGAAGGCGCGCGCACGGTGCCGCCCCGGGAGCATGGCGGCAACGTCGATATCAAGGATCTGTCGCGCGGCTCGAAGATCTTCTTCCCGGTCTACGTCGACGGCGGCGGGCTGTCCGTGGGTGACCTGCACTTCAGCCAGGGCGACGGCGAGATCACCTTCTGCGGTGCCATCGAAATGGCCGGCGGCTGGGTGCACATGAAGGTCGAGCTGATCAAGGGCGGCATGGCCAAATACGGCATCAAGAACCCGATCTTCAAGCCCAGCCCCATCACCCCGAACTATCAGGATTATCTGATCTTCGAGGGCATCTCGGTGGACGAGACGGGTCATCAGCACTATCTGGACGTCAACGTCGCCTACCGCCAGGCCTGTCTCAATGCGATCGAATATCTCAAGAAATTCGGCTATTCGGGCGCCCAGGCCTACTCGATTCTCGGCGTCGCGCCGGTACAGGGGCACCTCAGCGGCGTGGTCGACATCCCGAATTCCTGCGCCACGCTGTGGATCCCGTCCGAAATCTTCGATTTCGATATCCACCCCGGCAGCGACGGCCCGACGAAACACATCGACGGCAGTGTCGACGTGCCCATCGCCTACGATTGATAGGAGATCGGCATGCCACTCTACGAATATCGCTGCCCCAAATGCGGTCCCTTCACTGCCAGCCGGCGCATGGCCGAGCGCAACGCGCCGGCCGACTGCCCCGATTGCAGTACGTCAGCCACTCGCATGATCTCTGCGCCCCGTCTGGCCTTGCTCGACGCCGCCCGCCGCCATGCCCACGCGACCAACGAGCGCAGCTCGCACAGTCCTCGGGTCGAAAAAAATCATGTGCATTCGTCGAACTGTGGCTGCGGCAAGCCATCCCAGGCCGCCAACCCGGGCGGGGTCAGAACCCGTACCGGCCACCGGCCATGGATGATCAGCCACTGACGGCGCAATAGTTGCCGCCGCAGGTGGCGCGTCGGCGCGGCGTTCGATGAGGAATACCGCGCCCATTCACCGACAGGACGCAAAGCATGAGTCAGGATTATTCCATTTTCGACCTCGGCGACTGGCGCCTGCAGCGCGGCGCCACGCTGCGTGACTGCAAACTCGCCTACAAGACCTTCGGCACGCTGAACGCAGACAAGAGCAACGTCATTGTCTACCCGACCTGGTATTCGGGCCAACACTACGACAATGAATGGCTGGTCGGCCCCAGCATGGCGCTGGACCCGGAAAAATACTTCATCATCATTCCGAACATGCTCGGCAACGGTCTGTCATCTTCGCCGAGCAATACGCCCGAGCCGTACAACGGCCCGCGGTTCCCACAGGTCACCGCTTACGACAACGTGCGCGCTCAGCACAAACTGCTGACCGAAGGCTTTGGAATCGAGCACATCCGGCTCGTCACCGGCTGGTCAATGGGGGCGCTGCAGACTTTCCACTGGGGCGCGATGTACCCGGACATGATGGATCTGCTCGCGCCTTTCTGCGGCTCGGCGAAGTGTTCGCGTCATAACTACGTATTTCTTGAAGGCGTCAAAGCGGCCCTGACCGCCGATGCCGCCTGGAATGAAGGCTGGTACGACGGCAAGCCCAACCGTGGTCTGCGTGCCGCCGCGCGTGTATACGCCGGCTGGGGATTCTCCCAGACCTTCTATCGCCAGGAACTCGACCTCCAGGCCATGGGCTATTCCTCGCTCGAGGATTTCCTGATCGGTTTCTGGGAAGGCTTTTTCCTGCCCAAGGATGCCAACAACCTGCTCGCCATGCTCTGGACCTGGCAGCACGGCGACATCAGCGATAACGAGCTCTATCGCGGCGATCTTACCGCGGCGCTGGCCGCAATCAAGGCCAGGACCTACGTCATGCCGGGGGCGACGGACCTATATTTCCCGCCGGAAGACAGTGCTTTTGAAGTGGAGCACATGCCCAACGCCGAACTGGTACCGATCGACTCGGTCTGGGGCCATTTCGCGGGCGGCCCCGCTATTAATTCCGAAGATGCGGCCGTTGTGGACCGCAAAATCGGCGAATTGCTGACTACTTGACCGATAAGGCAACCGTAGTCAGTCAAACCAGTGGTGAACTTCACCGCACCAATAACCAAAGGAGCATTTTTATGCGTCACGGAGATATTTCGAGCAGCAACGATACGGTCGGCGTCGCCGTCGTGAATTACAAAATGCCTAGGCTTCATACCCGCGAAGAAGTTCGCGAGAACGCTAATAAGATCGCCGAGATGATTAAAGGTATGAAGGTGGGGCTGCCAGGCATGGACCTGGTGGTCTTTCCCGAATATTCCACGCAGGGGATCATGTACGACCCGAAAGAGATGTTCGATACGGCCGCATCCGTCCCAGGCGACGAAACAGAAATATTCGCTCAGGCGTGTCGGGCAGCGAATACCTGGGGGGTTTTTTCCTTAACGGGCGAAAAACATGAAGATCACCCAAATAAAAACCCGTATAACACGCTTATTTTGATGAACAACAAAGGAGAGATCGTACAGAAATATAGGAAGGTTATTCCATGGTGCCCAGTTGAAGGTTGGTATCCGGGTGATAACACCTACGTTTGTGAGGGGCCTAAGGGCCTTAAGATCAGTTTAATTATATGTGACGACGGCAACTATCCCGAGATCTGGCGAGACTGCGCTATGAAGGGCGCCGAGCTTATAGTTCGTTCCCAAGGGTATATGTACCCGGCAAAGGAACAGCAGATCATGATGTCGAAAACCATGGCGTGGGCGAATAATTCATACGTAGCCGTGTCCAACGCGGCGGGCTTCGACGGGGTTTATTCCTACTTCGGGCATTCGTCGATCATCGGCTTTGATGGCCGGACGTTGGGCGAATGCGGTACCGAGGAAAACGGTATTCAGTACGCCCAGCTATCGGTATCCGCGATCCGCGATGCTCGCGCGAACGATCAGTCGCAAAATCATCTTTTCAAAATGTTGCACCGCGGCTACACGGGGATGCAAGCCTCGGGAGACGATGTTCGTGGACTCGCCAATTGCCCCTTTGAATTCTATCGGACATGGGTCCAAGAAGCTGAAACGGCCCGCCATCAAAGTGAGGCCTTAACAAGAACGACGACCGGCACAGCTGAATGCCCATACGGCGAATTGCCGTACGAAGCCAAAGTCCGGGAAGCCTGAGCAATACAATAATAACCGGGGTCAGACCTGGCCCCGGTTCACCCGTTTAAGAAGCCTATGCCATTTATAAACGAAATGCTGGACGATAGCGTAGATCGTGCCAACGGATCGGCCTCATCTGCCGGAGCTTTCGGTCCAGCAGCCGAGCGCGAGCCCGAAACGCTAAAGTTCGATCCCGCTAAAGTTATAAGTGAAGTTCGCGCGAACATATTTGGTCAGGAGGATGTGTTGCCGGCAATTGAAGACATCCTCTACATTGCATCAAGCCCAATATGCGACCCCAGTCGCCCGCTATTTGTTGCCTTGTTTCTGGGCCCTACAGGAGTCGGTAAGACCGAGTTAATACGGGTTATTTCGCAAGCAATCTACGGTACTAAGGAGCATTTCTGCCGGATAGACATGAACACTTTGTCGCAGGCGCATTATTCAGCTGCGATCACTGGCGCGCCTCCCGGTTATGCTGGAAGCAAAGAAGGTCACAGCCTCCTATCCCACGAATTAATTGAAGGCAATGGCGGTCGGCCGGGATTGGTCTTGTTCGATGAAGTCGAGAAAGCCAGCGATCCCGTAATTCTTTCACTTATGAATATCTTTGATAACGGTTGGTTAACGCTTACGTCTGGCGAAAGGTCCTATAATTTCAGAAACGCAATAATATTTATGACAAGTAATCTCGGGGCACGCGAACTGCAGCGTGATCGTTTGGTTACCGGGTTGTGGGCTAGGGCTTTCCAGAGGTTCGTTCCCTCTCGCTCCGCGGCAAGTAGCAAATTCGTCAACCGGGTTTTGCGTGATCGGTTTTTGCCCGAATTCCTAAATCGAATAGACGAGACTATTGTATTTCGCGCTCTCAAGAAAAACTCATTGCATTTGGTCATCGATAAGAGGATTAAGCAATTGCAGGAAAGGCTGTCTAAACAGAATGTTCAGCTTATCGTGGCAAACGCGGTTCGCGACGCGATCATCGACTGCGGATTCGACAGCCGCTATGGGGCCAGAGGCATTAATCGTTCAGTTCGACGCTTATTTGAGATTCCGCTTGCCCGTTTTCTTTTTCAGGAAGGGCTTGGGGACAACGTGCTCAGCACGCCTCATGTCATCCGTGCAGAGGCAAATAATCGAAGCGGCGCACAAGCAGTTCGGTTCGAAGTCATTTCCGGTTAGACAGGAACGACAAGCTTATGAGTCGTCAAAGAGAGCAGGCTTCTACGATCGCACTCCTTTTCTCACACACAGGTGTGACCGCAGATGTTGAGCGCTCACAATATTATGGCGCGCTCCTGGCTATCAATGAGGTTAATCGAAGCGTTGAAATTAGCGGTGAGCCAATTTCAGTACGCACCGAGGATTTGGGATGCGCTAAGGAGAGGTACAAAGCCTTTGTAGATAAGTTAGTAAGACAAGAAGGGATTCAATACTTCGTCGGATGCTACATGTCTAGCAGTAGAAAAGCGGTTTTGCCCGTTATAGAGAGGGCGGAAGCGCTACTTTGTTATCCAACGTTGTATGAGGGGTTTGAGTATTCGCCAAATATTTTTTACGGAGGGCCTGCCCCTAACCAAAATAGTGCGCCTCTCGCAGCCTACTTAATAACCAGATACGGCGAACGAGTCGCATTTATTGGTTCTGACTATATATACCCCCGCGAGAGTAACCATGTCATGCGGCATCTGTACCGCCAGCACGGAGGTGTTGTGCTGGATGAGATTTACATACCTCTATATCCATCGGCCGAGACCATCGACCGGGCCGTTGACCGACTGATCTCCTTAGAGCCCGATGTCGTTTTTTCTACGGTAGTGGGTGCTGCGACGGCCGATATATATCGAGTCCTCGCCGAAAAATGTGGGTTAGGTAAACGGCCGAGAATTGCAAGTTTGACGACTAGCGAGGCAGAGGTGGCCAGGATGGACGTTGAAGTTGCAGAAGGACACATCGTGGTTGCACCCTATTTTTCTACAGTAGATACGCCCGAAAGCAAACGATTCGTCATCGCGTGTAAGGAGTTTTTCCCGGAAGACGTAGCAATTAATGCGTGGGCCGAGGCTGCATATCACCAGACGTTATCGCTTGCTCACGCGTTGGTTGATGAGGATGCGAGTGATGTCGAGAATATTAAGCAGCGGATGTATGAAAGTCGCCTGATCGCACCGCAAGGTGAAGTTTGGCTTGAGCGTGAAAACAATCATATGCACTTGTCGTCACGTATTGCGATGATTGATTCAACAGGTCAATTTGAAATTAAATGGCGGTCCGCAAAGCAGATTCGGCCGGATCCCTACGTTGTAGTACATCAACTTGAAGATTGGACTGCAGAAATGACGGAGGGTGAGGGGCGTGACTAGCCGTGACATTCTGAGCAGTCTAAGAGAACTTCATTCTCTCGTGATAGCTCCTGGAGGTGGATTTGTCGATCGCCTTGTCCTACATCTGATCAGAATTGGCTGTCATGTTCAACACTGTTGGCCTCCTCCACAGCGAGACAAATGTGGTCACGTACAGGTGATGTTCACAGCTCTTGTAGACGAAAGAGAACACAACGCGCTGAAACGGTTTGTGGAAAGCTTCGCGGGGGATCTAACCGTTATTGCGGTAGTGGACTATGAAAGTCCGACTGTTCTAGAAAAAATTATTGACCTGGAGGCTCACGGAGTAATTATGGAGCCGTTTGATGAGAATAAAGTGTTGCCAACATTAGTAACGGCGCGATTGAACACGTTGCAGCGTACCAAGCTGATAAAAGAAAACGGGAAATATCGGCAACGTCTACGTTCAAGCGCCGTGGTCAATAGAGCGAAAGTGTTGCTTATGACACAGAAGAGTATGACCGAAGCGCAGGCACATGAATATCTCTCTCAGAAGGCGATGAAAAGCAGGAGAAAGATTAGCGACATAGCGAACGAAATCATGTCGTTGGTATAGCCAATAAAAAAATAGATAAAATATGATGAGGAGAAATCAATGTTTGGACTTACATTATTTTACGTTGGTGCGGTTCTTCTTCTGAACGGAATATGGCTTCGAGGTGGTATAGGTGATAAAGAAATAACGGTTATCAATATATTCGTTGGGTTCCTCAGTGTTTTCGTAGCACTGTACTTAATAATAAGTGGCGGATCAGGAGACGCGACGACAATCAAGGCAGCGGCACTTACTCTTCTGTTCGCGTTTACCTACCTATGGGTAGCTGCTAACCAGTTCCTTGGGGCGGACGGCCAGGGCTTAGGTTGGTTCTGCCTGTTCGTTAGCCTAACGGCTTTAGTTGTAGCCGCGGAGGCGGTATCTAATGCAAGCGGTGTTTTCGGAATCTGGAACGCGTTTAATTGGTCGGCCTGGGCGATTCTTTGGTTCTGTTTCTTTCTGCTATTGACTATGAAGAAGGCAATTATGAGGCCTGTGGGAAACTTATCGATTGCCTGCGGCATCGTGACTGGATGGATTCCGGGCTTTCTGTTATTACAGGGTTTTATCGGTACTTGAACCAGTAATCCGTCATTTAAACGCACTATTTTTGGGAGCCCCCCTGGCAGCTGGACGGTCAGTATCTCCGATTGGACTTGTCCGGGAGTCCTAGGAGTCTGCGCCGTAGAAACGTGTCTCTGAGACAATAGCGCCAAGCAAAGCTGGAGAGCCAAGCCATGCCGACCACGTTTCGCTCTTACGCACCAGATCAGGATTTATTACTGGCCCCGAGTCTGCATGACTGGCTGCCGGCCGATCATCTGGCGTATTTCATCAGCGAACTGATCGACACGCTGGATCTGAGCGCATTCTACGCGCCGTATGCCGGTGACGGCCGGCGCAAGCAGCCCTACGAGCCCCGCATGATGCTCAAGGTGCTGATCTACGCCTACGCCACGGGCACGTTCTCTTCGCGCCGGATCGCCGCCAAACTCGAAGATGACGTGGCCTATCGTGTGCTGGCGGCGGACAACTTTCCGCAGCACCGCACGATCTGCGCGTTTCGCAAGCGGCATCTGACCGACTTCAAGGCGTTGTTCGTGACCGTTGTGCAACTGGCCGGCGAGCTCGGCCTGGCCCGTCTGGGCACGGTCGCCATCGATGGCACCAAGGTCGGGGCCAACGCCAGCAAGCATAAAGCCATGAGCTACGATCGGCTGACCCAACAGGCCGAGACCTTGCGCGCCGAGATCGATGGTCTGTGTACGACAGCGCGTGATCGGGATGACGCGGAAGATACCCGCTACGGCGCCGAGGCCCGCGGCGATGAAGTGCCCGACGAACTGCGTCACAAGCAGACCCGTCTGAATCGGATCCAGCAGGCTAAAGCCCGGCTGGAAGCCGAGCAGCAGGCCGCCGACGAGGCGCGCGGGCGCCGGCCCGACGACGGGCGCCGACCGCCCAGCGGGCGCGGCCCCTCGTACAAGCGAGATTATGGCGTGCCCGAGGACCGGGCCCAGACCAGTCTCACTGATCCCGAAGCACGCGTTATGCCCACCGCCCACGGCTATCAGTACAGTTACAACGGCCAGTTGGCCGTGGACGGCGACTTTCAACTCATCATCGCGAATGAGCTGACGCCCATCGCCAGCGATCGCGGTCAGCTGTTGCCGGTACTGGACCAGACCCAGCAGACGCTCGGTGGGCGCCCGCAACGGCTTCTGGCCGATGCCGGCTATCGCAAGGAAGCCGACCTGGCGCAGTTGGAAGCCCGCGGTATCGACGCCTACGTTGCCCTGGGGCGCGAAGGCAGGACAACCGCCACAATCGATGGCCAACGCCACCCGGCGACGCACCGCATGCAGACCAAGCTCGCCACGCCGGACGGTCGCGAGACTTATCGTCAACGCAAACATATCGTCGAAGCCGTTAACGGCTGGATCAAGCAAGTGCTGGGCTTCCGCCGATTTTCGATCCGAGGCCAACAAGGCGCGGCCGGTGAATGGGACTTGGTATGTCTGGCGACCAACCTACGCCGTATGCGACCGCTGATGGTCTTCGAGTAGGGCCCCAACGCGCTCATTCGTGCCCCTTGAAACGCCGTCTTTGTCGGCCATGACGCTATCGACCGCAGCCGCTCGACCATCTGGATAATGAACCGCCATGAATCCGTGCATAAGCAACCGGGTTTCTTCCTACGGCGCGGACTCCTAGGGCGCTATTTCAGCAGCGCCCTAGACCGGCGATGCTGACGACTTCAGGCGTCGTTTCTAGTGCTGAAAGCTCATCTGCGACAGGCTGTGGGCGGCACAGAAGGCCGCCTGGCTCTCCGCCCACTTCCTGATCTTGGTCATCCGATCGGCCTGCATCGTTGCGTCTGCAGGCTCGCTGTTCACGCGGGTGACATGTCTGGTGGGTTGTCCTTTTTTGCCGGGCATCATCAAGCCGTCATGAGCGTTCATTAGCTTCTCAAGTCTGGCTAATGCCAGGTGGTATCGGTCGCGGACTGGTGTGTCGGCCTTGGGCGCGCCTCCCTGCTTGCTGGACGGCGCCGAGGTCAGAGGCCCGTTCAGAGCTCGCGAAGAGCCGCAACAATAACTGCCATTGGGGAATTCAATGACGCATCCAGTGAATATGAAACTGTCGTTGGGCAGCGCGGCCCTCGCCGCGTGTCTGGCCGCCACGCCTGCGTTCGCGCAGCATGAACACAATCGTTTCGACCATGATCATTCGAATCAGCAGGGCCAGACGACGACGCCGATCAAGCATGTTGTGGTGATTTTCGACGAGAACATTTCCTTCGATCACTATTTTGGGACCTATCCGAAAGCAAAGAATCCAGCCGGCGTACCCCAGTTTCACGCACGAGCGGATACCCCGTCCGTGAACGGCTTGACGCAGGAATTACTGACCAATAATCCCAACAAGGCCAACCCGCAAAGACTACCCCGTAGCCAAGCGGTGACCTGCGACAACAATCATGGCTACAAAGCTGAGCAGAACGCGTTCAACGGCGGGCTAATGAACAAGTTCGTGCAGTCCACGGGCTGTGGCGGCGGGTCGACGGTGATGGACTATTACGATGGCAACACTGTCACAGCGATGTGGAATTACGCCCAACATTTCGCGATGAGCGATAACACTTTCGACACGACGTTCGGGCCTTCCGCTGTTGGTCATATCAACCTCATAAGCGGCCAAACCCACGGCGCGATACCAGCCAATGCAGGCGGTGTTGCCAACGGCACCGTCATAGGCAATCCGTCTCCGAAGTTCGATGACTGCGCTAACCCAAATAACCAGATTAAACTCACCGGGCAAAATATCGGCGATCTGCTCAACGACAAAAAAATCACATGGGGTTGGTTTTCCGGCGGGTTTAAGCCCACCGCGCGTCAAAAGGACGGCAGCCCGGTCTGCGACTCCTCACATATGAATATTGCGGGGGCCACGATTGACGATTACATCGCGTTTATTGAACCCTTCCAGTTCTACAAGTCGACATCGAACCCGGCTCATCTGCCACCGAGTTCTGTCCGGATGATAGGTCATTCCGACCAGGCCAACCACCAATATGATCTGGACGACTTCTGGAAAGCCGCAAAGGCCGGCAATATGCCAGCGGTTTCCTTTCTTAAGCCGAGCTTTTACCAGTCCGGACACGCTAGCGCATCCGACCCGTTGGACGAGCAGCATTTTCTCGTGCATACGATTAATCGTATTCAGCGGCTACCGCAATGGAAGCATACTGCGATCATTATTGCCTATGATGATTCCGATGGTTGGTACGACCATGTGATGGGGCCGATCATCAGCCAATCCAGCGACCCGATAAACGATACGCTCGACGGTTCTAAGCTGTGTGGCCAAACCAATGGGAAAATCTACGAAGATCGTTGCGGCTATGGGCCGCGTCAGCCATTGCTGGTGATATCGCCGTATGCGAAGACAAATTTTGTTGCGCATTCGGTTACTGATACCAGCTCGATTCTCCGCTTCATAGAAGACAACTGGCAGACAGGTCGCATCGGGAACCAATCATTCGACGCCAAAGCCGGCAGTTTGGAGGATATGTTCGCCTTTGGTCATGAGCATCGCGCGAAAACGCTGTTCCTCGATGCAAAGACGGGGGAAGTGGTACATGGCAGGACTCTACACAGAGAGCAATGGTAGGGGGACGAGTCGCAGTCCGAGCGCCGGGGTCAAAGCCACGCAAATCAGAAATAGATGCTCTTGTCGCCATATCATTGAACGACGGGCGTACTAATTTGTAGCGATGACTTGAATCGTCGCCAACAGCACTGCTGTTGACCGCCCAAAGCGCTGCCGCGCTGAGGATTCCCTCCACGGCCTTCGACACCATGGATTGACCTGCCCGTCCTCAACGCTCGTGGGTTACGTTGAGGACGGGATCGTTTCCAAGCAGAGCCACATTGAGCAGGGCGGGTCAGGGTCGAGTTTAGCGTTTACGTCGGTCTGGATGTCCACAAGGAAACGATCGCGGTGGCTGTGGCAGCCGCTGGTCGCGCCGAGCCGGTTTACCGTGGCGAGATTGCCAATACGCGGACGGCGCTCAATCGCCTGATGCACAAGCTGTCGCCGGATGGTGAAGTGCTGGGTGTGTGCTACGGAGCCGGGACGGGCGGCTACGGCCTGCATCGTCAGTCGCGCAGATGGGCCGCGACTGTATCGTGGTCGCCACCGGTTTGATGCCGCGCCGTGCCACGGATCGGCTCAAGACCGACCGGCGCGATGCGCTGAATCTGGCGCGCCCGCATCGCGCCGGTGGGGTCCCCCTGCCGGGAACACGGCCGCCCGAGCGGCCTTGAGCCCGGCATGGTCATCCGAAACGAAAATGAATCGCCGTGGCTGGTTATTCTCGGGATTTCATCCGGCCGTGAGCCCACGATCGCTCAAGCGAATGGGGGATGTCATCCGCGGGTGGCGGTTCCCGCGCCTGTCGGAACTGTCCCTGGATGATCTGGCACGGTGGCTCAATCCCACGATCCGAGGCTGTATCAATTATTACGGGTCTTTCTATCCCGGGTTATTGAAGCGCTTCCTGTGGCGCCTGGATCATCGAATTGAAAAATGGGCCTGCAAGAAATTTCGGCATCTGCGTGGATCGAACAATCGATCCCTGAAGTGGCTTGCCCGATACCGGGCACACCATCCGAGTTTGTTTGGCCATTGGGAGTTTGTGTACGGCTAAACCGCTGGATGAGAAGAGCCGGATGAATCGAGAGGTTCACTCCGGATCTGTGAGCGCCTGGCGGGGTAGTTCCGCTGGCGACTCCACCACTCCCGCGTTCATTGGTATTGCGGCCGATCACGAAGCCGGATAGCGGATCACCGCGGTATGATGGGCCGGCATGGATGGGATCTGCATTATGGAAGTGGATATGGTGACCCAGAACGTCATTGGATCGAGGCCCGGCCAACCGGGTGTCATCGCGCCGGGAGACACGGAATGAGTCGGCTGGCGATCAGGCAAAACCTGTTGCGGCTTGCGCGTCTGGCGGCTCGCCAGGTCGGCGTTGAGGACAGGGCCGAGCGGCTGATCAATATCGTGTGCGGGGCGTCCGCGCCTCAGCCGCAGCGACCCGAACCAAAGCGACCGGAGCCGACCACGGCGACCACGCGGACCAGGGCGGCCAGGCGGACCAAGGCGCCCGCGGTCGCCGCGGCGGCACCTGATGCCGCTGAACTGCTCAACGTGAACGAGTTCGCCGTCCGCATCGGGGTCAAGTCCGGCCAGACCGTTCGCAATCGCGTTCGGCGCGGCCAGCTCATCGGCTGGAAGGACTCCGATCTAGGAAGCTGGCGTCTACCGGCGGGCCAGCTCAATGCCGAGGGTCAACCCATCCTCGGACTCGCCGAAGTGCTGGCACGGTTTCCCGACCATGAAAGCGCCTGGCGCTGGCTCAACACGCCGCTGCCCGTGTTTGACGGCGCCACACCGCTGGCTGTGCTGGAAGGTGGCAACGCGGCGTCGGTCCACGACGCACTGCCACCCGACGCCTAGCTGGGTAAAGCCACCACATTGTTGGCGGTCATGCGCTGGCGACGGATTTCGTCCCAGCGGATCATCCAGGACGCCGGATCCGATCGCTGGTCGATAGGGTGTTTGGTCGTAACCGTCGGTATGGATCAAATCGCGGTCCGTTCGAAGCGCGATCCGATGCGGAGCCGGGCATCGATCGACAGCATCGCGACATGTTCCCGCAATTAGTTCATTGCTGACGGCGCGCTCGCAGTTTGCGGCGCAGCGCTTGCAGATGAAAGCCGGGCAGATAAAGCGCGGCGTTTGGCATGCGATATTATCGCTGTACTTGCCGCCACAGACCACGAGATTATCGCGCTGCGCAGCCTTAACTTAGCGCCATTCTCCTCTGACCTCGAGCTCTCGGGCCGTCACTTGGACGCTCCGGCGGGGACGGCTGCAAGTCATAATGTTCGCCCGACTGCGCGACGAACGTCAGCCTAACCAGCGCGCCACCATCAGCAGCGTCCTCTATTTCGAGACGCCCGCCATGCGCCTCGACGATCGTGGTCGCGATGGCAAGACCCAGGCCGGCTCCACCGGACTTCTCGCCAGTACCACGGTAGAATCGTTCCTTCACCCGGTGGCGACTGGCTTGGGGTATGCCAGGCCCATGGTCGCGTACCTCATAGCTGGGACCGGGACCGCTGGTCACCTCGATACCGGTATCCACGGGGGTGTGCACAAGCGCGTTTTCGGCAACGTTCCGCAACGCCCGAGCAATCGCCTCCTCGTGCCCTCTTATCTCGGGAGCGCCCTCGTCCGAATAATTGATGAAACGCTGGCGCGATAAGGCGAGCGGAACGAGCTCCCCGACGACGGTCTGGGCCACTTGCCCGAGATTCACCCTGGCCGCGTCCCGCTGAACGTTCAGCGACTCTGCCTGGGAGAGGTCAAGCAACTGCTCTACCAGTCGTCGCATACCGAGCGCGTCCCTGTGGAGACTTTCGCGGAACTGGTCATCCGGGAGTTTACGAATGGTAAGCAGCATGATGGCGAGCGGCGTGCGCAGCTCATGAGCCACATTCCCTGAAAAATCCCGGAGCATATGCATGGATCGCTGCACGCGTTCGAGCATATGGTTGGTGGATTCCGTAAGGGCCTGCAATTCCCATGAGTAACTCGACGAGGGGACTCTAGCGGAGGGGTCCGTGGGATCGACCTTGTTGACAGTCTCGGTGGTGTCGTTCAGCGGCTTCAATGTGCGCTTGACGACGCCGTAGTTGAAAAGCAGAAACAGCAAAGTGATCAATACAACTGGAAACAGAACATGGACGCGGATCTCGTTGAAGATAACGGGAATGAAAGGCTCGAAGCCCTGACCGAGGATCGCCACGCTCACCCACAGGGGATGTCCGTCCACCATGACACGCCGGGTTCCCGAGAGCAGAAATTGGTCGTTCAGCGTCTCGCGCTGCGTACGGATCTTTACGAAAGATGAAGGGGGCGTGTCGGCCCCCCGTAGATCCCCGTCGTTGTATCGTCCCACCACGCGCCCACGATGATCGTGTATCACGAATGCCCGTTGGGTGTTGCCTGAAAGTGGCCTCTTCAGATCGGGCGGAACGGAGAATTCGGCGCCAGGCGATGTCTGTCGCAGTTCGCTGGCTATCCTGTGGGCCTCCGCCGAGACCAGCAACTGGTCCAGCTCGTTCGGGCGGTGCGCATACATCCAGATCACGGCCCCCACCTGAATGGCGAAAAAAATCGCCGCCACGCCCCCCATGCGCAAGGACATCTTGAACAGGAGGGTCTGGCTGAAGCGTCGATCCTTGACGGACCTGTCCACTCTGGTCTCCGCGGATTTGTCAGGTCGAAACATCTTCGTGCTTCGATGTCTTCGCGACCAAGGCATAGCCGACGCCGTGCGCGGTATGCAGAACGACTGCAGCCCCGGCCTGCCTGAGTCGCTTTCGCAGCCTGGATACAGAAGCCTCCACGGCGTTCGGACTAACCTCGTCGGAAAGGGTATACAAGACCTGTTCCAGTCGTGCTTTGGGCACGACGTGGCCGGCACGGAGAATAAGACGCTCGAGCAGATCGAGCTCGCGGGGCGCCAGGCTGACCGGCTGATCCGCCACGCGGACCTCGCGGTTGGACACCTCAAACGTCACGTTAGCGAACGACAGGTTGGCGATAGATCCCGGCACCGAACGGCGCAGAAGCGCTCGACACCGTGCCGCGAGCTCCGGGATCTCGAAGGGCTTCACCATATAGTCGTCTGCACCGACGTCCAGCCCCGCCACCCGGTCGTCCAGTGCACCGCGGGCAGTGATCACTAGAATCGGGCAGGCGTCTTCGCGCCGCCTGTGCTTACGAACGAAATCCAGCCCGTCGCCGTCGGGCATTCCCAGATCCAGTAACAGCAAGTCATATGGCTGGGTGCCACACAATTCACCGGTGGCGCGCAGGGTTTCTGCCCTGTCGACCGTGAAGCCCTCCTCGCGCAGCGCATCCGCGAGCAAGAACGCTAGGCGCCGGTTATCTTCGACCAGCAGAAGTTTCATTGGCGTGGCCCGACGTAGTTGATGCGCGTTTGCGACCGGTAATCATTGCCAGAATCAGGTTCTCCCGGTGGACGAAGCTTTCCAAGATCGCCGCAAGCACATGGATTAAGGCTAGCGCAATAATCGAGTTAGCACATAGCATATGCGCGTTCTGAACCCACGCCACACCCCAGAACGCATCCAGCGTCTGCATCCAGCCTGTGATGCAGATGGCGGCAAGCAGAATCATCAATACGACCATCATGGCGCCACCGGCCGGGTTATGACCGATATAACGCGGGCTGCGTAATCGCAATGTTCGACCGAGGTGCCCGGCCACGATAGCCGGGCCCACTACGAATTCGCTGAACCGGGCGTAGCGGGAGCCTACGAAACCCCACAAGAGTCGAACTACTAAGGCGCTGAAGACTATGTAGCCCATATATCGGTGCGCCGTTTTGCCAGCCTCCAGAACAAAATAGTTGAGCGTAACGCCCGTTACCACGATCCAGTGGAACAGCCGCACTATTGGATCCCAGACCTTGACCTGGGCACGCGCGGGACCAGACATATCCGCCTTACGACGTTTCATCCTGGAGGCTCCCCATACTGGTCAGTCCACATTCTTCTCGACGACGCTGCCGTCGATGGGGTTGAAGTAGACCTCGGCGCGATGGCCGTCCCCGGTATAGCCATAGATCTCGTAGCAGCCACTCGCGGTCTTGCGGAAAATCTTTATCTCGCCGTAGCCCATTTGCTTGATCTTTGCCTTCATGGCTTTTTCGCTCAGCCATTTGGACTCGGGCTTGTCCGTGCATTGCGGGCTCGCCAACGCCGCGGTTGACAACGCCGTCATCGCCAGCAGCGACGCGGCTGCAATCACGCTCTTCCTCAAAATCATCGAAACGCTCCTTGGTTGATGAATGCAACCCTTGCTGTATTCGAGGATTACTATCGTTCTCCCAGCTGACGAAATCCTGACAGTCACAAAACTTTCATGCTCGGATCGATTGGCGGTCAGGTTTTCGTCAGGTCGCTCACTGAGACTCGAAATCTCCAGTCGAAACACCCTAACGGGCCAAATGGAGATTAATCATGAAAACATTGCGAAACGTTCTGTCGATTTCACTGGTGGCCGTCGGGCTGAGTTTTGTCAGCCCTGTATTTGCGGGTGACTCTCTGAATCCGCAGACGAAGGAGAACCTCATGCACGCGATGCATGGCGAAGCGTTTGCCCACCTCAAATACCAAGACTTCGCTGAAAAAGCACGGAAATCGGGCCATCCGGATCTCGCCAAGCTATTCCACCAGAACTCCCAGGTGGAGGCCTATGAGCATTTCGCCCGTGAGGCGGATGCCGCCGGCCTAGTTAAAAGCGACAAGAAAAACCTTCTCGGCAGCATGGCTCGTGAGCACTACGAAAATTCGCAGATGTATGTCAAATTCGCAAAACAGGCTGATAACGTTGGCGATCACAAGGTGGCCGGGGTATTTCGGCAAATCGCGGCCGACGAGGGCGATCACTACGCTTTGTACAAGCAGGCTCTGAAAAAGCTCAATAACGGCGAGATGTAATAAACGCCGCGACGGGGAAACGATCGCACGGCGGGCTCCGAGGCCCGCCGTGCGGTATATCCGCAGGGCAGCAGTAAAACTTCTCTATGCAGCATAGGCCAGCTCTCCTGGCATCCAGGACCTGTGAAAAGAATGCCGAGAAGGTGTTCTCGCGACTAAATAATCGGCGTCGGCTGAAACCGCCCCGGCAGGTCTGATGTAGCTGTCGCCACAGTATCAAGCGCCTGAAGCACGCGCCGAGCTGACTGAGCGAAGGACGTGGAATCCGTGCCCGTTCATCGGCCCATTTCTGAGGGCGCGATCGCAGCTTGCAACGGCGCGTTTGCAGATGAGAGCCGGGCAAATAAAGCGTGGCGTTTGGTATGCGACAGTATCGCCGCATCAGTCGCGTCAAACTACGGAATTACGCCGTCGAATTGGTTTAACTTGGCGCCATTCTGATCTTCCCGCTATTAGTCCCTATTATTTCGAAGCAATAGAATAACCCGGCACCAAAACTGGATCTTTTGCGCATCCATGAGCTAGAAAGAATAAGTGACCCTCTCCCCGATAACTGAGCAGCCAGACTTGGAAAAATCAGGCCTGTGAGTGACTCAGATAGTACTCGCGGGGCGTCGCGGTGCTTCTGAACTCTTGAGTTGGCGTGTGCCATGCCGGGCCTCCACTGCCGACACTATTGCGAGCGGCGGCCACTACACGTCATAGGGCAGGGCGTGAGCTCTCGAATTTCATCGTAAGACGATGGCTCGCCGCTCGCCCGTCAGTTGTGACGAGCCCAACTGATCGCGGCCGCGATCAGCAGCAGCAGGGACCGATCAGAGGGTGGCAGCTCGATTATCGCGGCGGTCGACTGCTGCCCGGTCGTGGTCGCTCTTTTATGACGTCGTACGGCATCGGCCAGGCCGATCGTTTCGTCGTCGAATACCAACTCCCGGCTGTCGGTGGGCAGTTGGCGCAATAGCCATCGACGCAGGGCTAAGCTGTCTAAAGAGCCCTGCTCCAGGGCCTGGTCGATACTGCGAAAGATGCGGCGTAAATCGTGAGCGCGGGGTATCCGGAGATGGCGGCGTGGCCTGATGCGGCGCCCGGTCAAATATCCGATCTGCAGCCCGCGATCCCGCTCGCCCAGGAACTCGACGATGGCTCGGTACCGATCGACCGTGATCCCCCAGTGTCCTGAGGCCGTGTACTCGTTGACGCCTTCGCGTACGGTCAACGCCACACAGGCGGCGAGCTCGCCCGATAGCTCGGACAAGTCCACCGGGTCAGGAGTGTCTGAGGGCTGCGCTTCGGGCGTGATGCGAACCCGACGATGCATCAGTGCCGGGATCCACTCTGGATTGAAGCGGTTCAGAAACGTGTCATTGTGACTGATATGTGTGCCGCCCTGGCGCCCACGCCATCGGTCGATATCACTGACCTTACGGCCGAGGAGCTTCGCTTCTGTTTGGCGAGTTAGACCAAGCCACGGGGTGGTCTGAGCATGTAATAGAGGCAGCGCATGCGCGTACCAGGTGAGCGTCGTAGTGGGGGTGCCATGCCCCAGCTGTTTCGCCAGATAGCGAAACTGAAGCCGTGCAGGCAAGCGGCTGAGCGGTTCGAGGCGGCGGCAAGTACCGTCGCTATGCGCGAGAGGCTTGAGCAATCTCATGGTTTGCGTCATCCGACTCGGATGGGTCGCCAAGACTGCGGCCGTGGCGGCGTTGTGACGTGCGATGTGCCCGCGTGCGCTGGAGCCGTCGATATGGGTTGAGGCGGCGGCTCGAAATCCGCTCGAAATCGTGCGCGCTATAGCCGGTACATCGGTACCGATATCAGGCGCCAGCAAAAGATCTCCCGTGTTCCCGATCCGTGAGCGTAGTCGCTCGAGCAACGCTTTCAGTTGTCGGTCGATCCCGCCTGCGATCGGCGCCACGACGACGCGTCGGCTCGATAGCGTCTTCAGTTGTCGTCGCTTGATCGGGTGCACATGGATCGACAACTGCTGGTTGTCGAGGGCGAAATCGCGCGACATCAGGCCGGCGACCTCGCTCAGTCGGAGGCCAGTTGCCATCTGAATGAGGGCGCCGGCTTCTCCGATGGTCGCGGTGTCTGCGGTCGTGTCGACTGAGAGCGTCGTGAGTGCACGATGCGTGGTCGACGATAGGGCCGACTCGATCGCGACGTTCTCTTCCTGATTCGAGAAGTAGCCGGGATGGCGTTGCGCGCTGAACGTCAGCCCATCGAACGCCCTCGACAGGTCAATCTCGACCCCGATGCGATCGAGTATCTCGGAAAAATGAGACGCTGCCGAGGCGACGGTACTGGCGCTCGCTCGCTGACCACCGGATCTCGATTCGACGGCGATGTGCCTGAGCGCTTGTTCCAGGTCGTCCGGATCCATGGCGTGGATATCTCCGGCGCCGAGACGACGGATCAGTCGTGTGCCGAGGGTGGTCAGGTAATCGTAGGCCGACCTATCTGCAAGACCGCGGTTTTGGCGCAAATAGATGACGAACGCAGCCAGCATCGAGATGAGGCTGGTCGATCCATAGCGGTCCTGCAGTTCCTGAGCACGCTCGATCAGACGGCGGCGATTGTTCGCGACATCGCGTCCCGAGGCGATGTCATGCGTCAGGCGCCTGAGCCGCCGATATTCAGCAAGGGCTTTCTTGCGATTGATTAGCGTGCCGCCTGCCGCGAATGAGGTGTTTGAAAGCGGGGGAACGGCGGGCGCTTCGACGCGTGACGAGAAGAGGGGGGCCAGCCGGCTCAGTAAAGGCCCGATGCTGTCGAGTACGCCGCGTTCCCAGGCACTGCGCGTGCCGGGAATATGACACTGACGGCCCAAGGCAATCAGCACCAAAACATCGTCAAGACTCGCTCCGGTATCTTGAGGCAGCAAGGTGCGGAGTTCCGGCTGCTCGGTCAGAGCTTTCTCGATCTGTCGCTGAGTCACCGGCTTTGAACGACAGCGACGAATGTACGAGAGGAGTGCGACGCAATCGCCGGTCAGGATCTGGCATTCTCCGTTCGGCTGTCGTGAGCCGCTTGGCCCGAGCGGTACTTCGGCAACCACGCCGGCGTCGAATTGCTCGAACGTGTGAAAGGGCAGCTCCGGATCCAGCAGGTGGCGCAGACGGGGAATCGTCGTGCCTGCGCCATAACTGGCCAGCAGTATCGTAGTGGCTGCCAGCGTCGAATCTTCCTCATCATGGCGCACGCCCCGATCGAGGGCCGCCAGCGCGGCGGCCTCTATGGCCAGCGCCCAACGGCACGCGTCGAAATGGAGCCGCGAAAATTCGTTATAGCTGTTATCCGGCGATTGCAATTGCGGCACGAACGGGCGTCGGCGCGTCCGCCTGTTCGATACCGTCTGGCGCCGACGGGCGAGCAACGCAGCCAGTTGAGCGCGTATGGCTTGCTGCACGCCCAACGGCTCGGCCTGCGAATCGGCGAGTAACTGCTGAATCGATTGCGGCTCGATCAACCACTCGCTGTCGTTTTCCGGCGCCGCATGGACGGCGAATGCGTCGACCCATTCGCCGCCGCGCTGGTACTCGGCCTCCGTCGGCTCTGGCAGCTTCAAGCCACGACGACGCTGACGCATTGTTTCAAGCCGCTTGTGTTCGGCGATCATCGTGTCGGCAGGCGGTGGCGCAAGTGCCGCTGGCGGGTCGTAGCGCCGGGCGACCCCGATCCGTCGGAATCCGAGCGCCTCCACGTAGCGCTGCACGTTGGCGGCGATACGATTGCCGAACGCCGCTGGCGAATCCGGGTCGCAGGCATCGAATGTCGAGTCTCCGATGCTATGGCCCATCTGCAGCGCGATATCGGACCCGGCAATGTCGAAGCGGTGCGCATTGCTGGCAAACAAATGCCGGATCAGCGGGAGGGGGATGGCCCACTGTGGCCACAATCTGGCCAGCGTGTTTCGGTCGAGTCTTGTCGTGTCGGCCGTCGCGGCTTCTGCATCACGTGCGAACCACAAAGGACCGGTGCCATCCAATGCCGCGCGAACCCGTTCCAATAACAAGGCGTCGACGTCTTTTCGGTCAGCCAGCAGGCGCTGGACGCGCTCGAGCTGGCGAAGATAGGCGTGCAACTGCTCGGTGAATAGGGGAGGCAGCACGCAAATTCGGGCGTCTAGTTCGGGTGTGGTGGACTTGTCATCGACCAGGCCCAAGCTCCACTGACCCATGCCGGCGTCGGAGACTAGGAAATCGCGACGGGTCATCGCGCCGATGGATGACGTGAATCGGTGGGCGGTGCAGACGCCAAAAAGGACGGCAAGATAGGCGCCGAGAGCATGAGTGCCTTCCACCACCTTTGCGAGGGGCGCCTTGTTCAGTCGGACCGAGTCTTCGGTTCGCGCGGTGATCGCCTCCACCGCTTCGCATGCTTTCTCCCATTGAATAGCGGCCCGCGGTGCGCCGATCAGGCGTCGATCGGGTAACGCGCGACTCTCAACCTGGATTCCCATGGCTTGGAGTGCGTCGCAGTATATGGACGTCATTCGGTGGGCCGGAGTAGCGTAGTAGTGTCCTGCCGCTGTCGAATGCTCGAGTGAAGAGCCCGATAACATTTGAGCGTCCCGCAGATGGCCGGTCTGCGCAAAAGTCTGAACCGCAAGTGTGTGAATGCACCGCGTCTCGGTAAACCGGGAACAGCTCTGCCGTAGCCGGTTTCGCAAATCCAACCATGCTCGCTGCCAGTTCTCGCTCTGCCCGAGGGCCGAGATTTCTTCGGATGTCAGACGTTCGCGCCATGTTGATAGAGCGAGTGAAAGCGGCGGAGGCAATGGAAGTTGTAGCCCCGCTGAGGTCGCCTCGAACCATTCCGAGGGGAGGTCGCGTAGCTCTGGCAGAGGTTGAATCGTGGTCGTCCAGGTCTCCGAAGTCAGATGCACCGCGCCAGCGACGGTACTCTCGATCCCCCGGGCGAAGTTCACCATCGCATGAAGACACTCGATCCGCCGTCGGCCCGTCAGCAGCATGAGCGATGCGCAAAGAGCCGCCGCCATATCCATGGGAGTCTCGTCCTGTGTGGATGCCAGGATCTCCATCAGGAGGCGCCATATGCTGCCGGCCTCTATGGTTGTGAGCGTGCGGTCCGTATCGGGCAGCAGAGCACCTTCCAGATGGTGCCGGGTCGCCTGCTCGAACTCGAATGTGGCGGATTCGAATCTGTCGCTGGATCCGACCTCGAGCGGTTCGTGTTCGTCTTGATAGAAATCTAGGGTGAACGCTCGTTGTAGGCCTTCCAAATCATCGGGCGGGATCTCATCTGCAGGCGGCGCGTCAAGCGAGCCGGGCGGTGTTCGGAAATCCTGGATACCGACCAGCCCCCCGGGACGAATCGTCTCCGGCGGGGTCTTAATCGCGACAGGCCCCGGCGTATGAGGTGTTCCTGGCTCATCAGGTGGTATTGGCCCCGCGGGAGGCTCGGTCGGCGGAGAGGTCGGCGGGATGCCTTTAGCTTTGGGAGTCGCTCCCTTTGCGGGCGTCAGCGCAGCGCGAGCGAAGCACTTCGGCGATTCGTCTTGTTCAACGAAGTAAGGAGAGACCAGTCGTTCGAATTCGTTCGCGTCGATTCCTGGGTGCCAGCGATCAGCCAGAGGTGGCGACGCGTCATGATCGAATTTTTTGGTGGGCTCGATGGTGAGGACATCACGGATACGTCGAGCTGCTGCCCGAGTCGCGGCGTCTCCCATCCTTGCGGTGATTACGCGAAGGAGAGTGGCGCGTAGTATGCCCAGCGCTGCGTGCTCGCCTCGGCGAGGAACGAGAGCACCGTGATAATAGGAAAGGCCCAGTGCACCTGCCATCGGGTGCATATTGCCTTGAGCTCGGGTTGGATCTCGGTGGAACTGGACATGAAAGGCCTCCGCTAGCTGTGCCAGCTGCGCGAGGCGCTCGTGTTCCTCGCGGGAGTACAGATCGGCGAGCAGATCGACCGAGCGCCGTAACTCGGTCGCGATGACCCGACCTTTCGGGACATATCCGTTGTCCAGTATTGCCAGGGCGGGGTGCGTCAGACGAGAAACGCGGACGCTGTGTTCGTTGGCGACGATTGGTATGCCGCAGTTCTGAGCGAAAGCCGCTATACGGTCAGTTTTCGGGGTTGGCGTTGAGCCCACGACATCGCCTTTTGCGTAGCCGAACCCGCGGCCTTAGTCAGCGACAATAGGCGTGATTCGGGGAATGACTACGCAAAAGAATAGCGTAAATACAATAAAAATTAAGTGATTTAGATCGATTTACGTCGACTGAAAAAAAATAATGGCATTCAAAACAATGACACTAATTTCGGCTACGAACCGCAGTCGGGAGTTCGAATCTCTCCGGGCGCGCCATCAGAAGAAGACCAGAAGCCGACGGCTTGTGGTCTTTTTTTTCGCGCTAACAATCGCTTAGCGCCTTTAGCGACTCCGTTTATCTAGAACGACTCGTTTAATACTCGCCGTTCCTTAGTGTGCTGCTTTACGCTCCGGGCCCTGTGCGGGCCAATCCAGGGCCAGTTCGAGGGACAGCTTGCCGCGTGTTATGCGCTGAATGACCGTAAGGCTATGGGCCTTGTGGCCGCACTGCTCGCTAACGCTACTCAGGAACTCGCTGCATTAATTCCTGTATCTCGCAGCCGAAATAAGCGCACAACCGATCCACGTTATCGGTACCCGTGTTGTAACCGCGCTCGTTGGCGATCTTGGAGAGGGTAGCTCTATGGATAGCGGTTTCCTTGGCCACTTCCGCCAGCGTAATGACCCGTCCCTCTTGGAATTCTTTTTCGGCAAGCAGTTCTTTGACCTTAAAGCGGATCACACTTAACGCTCCATACGTCGCGCAAACGCGACAAAAGATGTTGACAAGCGACACGCGGTGCGTAATATGAACATCAAGCGTCGCGTAAACGCGACGCAAGGCAGTTCTAAGCAACGTATGGAGCTTAACATGAACAATACCTACCTCACGACCGAAGCGTTGGCGGAACGAATCCACTATGACGTTCGAACGATTCGCGACCGGTTGAAAGACTCGGTGCTCATTGAGGGCAAGCATTACTTCAGGCCGTTCGGTGGCCGGAAGATCTTGTACATCTGGGAGGCGATCGAGCGTGATATGCGGCAGCCGCAACTCCAGGTTGAATCAACGCCAATTGCCGCGGGCGAGCATGACGCAAACCACGTCACAGAGGATGCGCAAGAACCCTCGGGCCATGCCACAAACTACGGCATCCCGATGGCTGGTGGGGGTGTCTGCAATGGTTAAAGTCAGAAATCGTGAAGACACCGGCAAGTTGTTTTTCGACTTCAAATATCGAGGCGTGCGGTGCCGTGAATACACGGCGCTTGATGATACGAAGGCGAACCGCAAGCGCATGAAGTCCGTTGCGGAGAAGATGGACGCCGAAATAACTCTCGGCACTTTCGAATACCGCCGATACTTCCCGGACAGTAGGCGAGCTGGTCGTTTCGATAGCGACACTTCCGACGCGTCGGCGAGCGATCGGGCCGCTACACCTCTCTTCAAAGACTTCGCCGACACCTGGTGGCGCGAGAACGAGATCCGCTGGCGTCGCAACACGCAGTTGGGCAACCGAGCGGTCCTGAACCGCCACCTGTTGCCCGCATTCGGTGACCGGCCTGTCAGCGAGATCACCAAGGCGGACATACTGGCCTTCCGCGCCGAGGTGGCACAGTGCGC
>NZ_JBQDYF010000027.1:0-43975 GCF_052044135.1 Salinisphaera sp. RV14 | reverse complement strand
GCAGCATAGCCAACAGCCCGGCACTGAACTGGCTGCGCGGCAGGACCCGCGGCACCAAGACCGGGGTCAGGTCTTGCCTTTTGCTGCGAGGGGCGGATTCCGCTCTCGTAGTGCAGCAGGGTGGCCTTATTCGACGACTGCGTGTGACGGCGAAAGCTAAGCTGGATTTTTGGAAAAGCAAAACGCAAGACCTGACCCTAGGCGCGGTGTACCCGCACCATGCGCTCGAAGATCGAGCCCATGAAGAAAGTCGCCCAGATGCTGCGCCGGCATCGCCCCTTGTTGATGAACGGGTTTCGGGCCAAAGGCCGGCTTTCAAGCGGTGTCGTCGAGGGCTTCAACACCAAAGCTAAACTGACAACCAGAAAATCCTACGGGTTTCGGACCTATCACGGCGCCGAAATCGCTCTGTATCACGCCCTCGGCGCTCTACCTGAGCCCGAGTGCGCCCACAAATTTTGCTGAGGAGCCTTCTCTCATTTTTAACGCGCTCTTTTTCGGAGGGATTATTCTGCCTTCGATTTCGGCGTGCCATCCATTCTATACACCGCGGTGCTCAAGGCATGCGGAGCAACTAACCTGTCAACTATGCCAGTTGGTTGGTCTAGAGCCGGGTGTTCAGCTGACCAAACACACCGCTGCCACGGTTTCCGATTACCTAGTGCGCCGAAGACCGCATCCCTCCCCCGATTGGCCCCGGTCCAAAGTACACACAGTAGTCGCTCGCAAAGGTTTGGGCTGGCGGTAGCACGTTCTGGCCATTCATACGCGGGATTCGACAATGCAACAAGATATCCAGGCTCGACCTTCCGTCGAAACGTCTCAATCGATACGCAAGCAAATTCGCGGTCTGTGCGAGCTCGATAACTGGCATGTGTTCTGGTACCTGTTCTGCGACTACGGCATGATCGTGGGCTGCGTCGCCTTGTGCACACAAATAAGCTACGGGTTCTACCCGGTGGCTTGGCTGCTGATCGGCACCCGCCAACGCGGGCTCGCCAATCTGTTGCACGCGGCTTCACACAACACTCTGGCCAAATCGAAGCGACTAAATTTCATTCTGGGGACTGTCTTTTCCGGCTACTTGATCGGCCAGCTATTCGTCAAATACAGCCATTCCCACGTCGTCAACCACCACGGCAGTTTGGGAGACGAGGCCAAAGACCCCGACTACCTGCAGACGATTGCGCTGGGATTCTACAACCAGCGCACGCGAACAGCTTTTTTCAGGAAATACGTGTACCGATCGCTGTTCGGGCTGAACATCCCGGTCTACATTCGATACGTGGCCAAAGATCGCTTTTTCGGCGCTGTGCCCGCCCAGTACAACAACAGGATCGTTTCGTGTAAGACGGACACGTTGCTGTTTCTGTTGACGTGGGCATTCGTGATCGCGGCCTTGGCGAGCCTGGATCACCTCCGGTGGCTTGTGGTGTTCTGGCTCGTCCCCTTGTTTTCATCGGCCATGATCGTCGGTTGGTTCATCGAGCTGGCCGAGCATTTCCCGCTGGTTCGCTCTAAAAGCAGGCCTCTCTATATGTCCCGGAACCGTCACGGGAATCTCTTCGAGCGATTTCTGTGCGGTGTGCATTACGACCACTACCACCTGGAACATCACCTCAACCCCAGAGTGCCGATGTGGCAGTTGCATCGGTCCAACGAAATAAGGCTTCAGGATCCGGAATACCGGGATTGGGATAGTCGCTGGGGCGGGATTTTCAGCAAACGTTACTCGAACCCTGAGCGAAGGACGTTCATACAGTACCTTCGGAGCGACGATGCTAAGTATCTGGCCGCCTCAGACCGGACGCCGGGTTTGGGGCAAGTGGCGGGTGAGAAGCCATGACGCTTTTATCATGGTCTCTCGCCGTGGCCGCTTTCGCGTTCATTGTGACCTTCACGCCCGGCCCTAATAACCTGATGCTGGCGGCTTCGGCCGCGAATTTCGGTATGCGGAGAACCACGCCCCATATCTGGGGTGTCGCGCTCGGCTTCCCGGCGATGCTCCTCATTATCGCCTTCGGCCTGAGCTTCATTGTCCAAATCAGCGTCGTGAACTACGGGCTCCGGGTCCTGGGCATCGTCTACATCCTTTATCTGGCCTACCGGATCGCGACGATCAAATACGTCCGCGGTACGGCCACCGCACGCCCGCTGACATTCCTCAATGCCGCCGCCTTTCAGTGGGTCAACCCTAAGGCGTGGACCCAAGCTGCGGGTTCTATCTCGGCGTATCTGACCGTAAAGGATGCCGCTGCCATTCAGACGCTGCTGATCGCGGCGATTTTCGTACCCATCGGCATCGCAAGTTCGTACACCTGGGCGGTGTTTGGCGAGCAGATCGCACGATTACTCAACACCGAGGTTCGCTTCCGCTGTTTCAACTTCTGCATGGCGCTCGTACTCGTGCTGGCCGTCGTGCCCGTGATGATTCGAGAATAGGAGGTAAATGAGATGGATACCATGATCTTGACCGGTTCCGTGTACGGTTTCGCCGAGGATATTGCACGGGTGATCGAGTCGCAGTTGATACGTGCGCGCTGCGCGGTTCAAATCGTCAATGATCCGGACCCGGTACGGTGCGTGCTACGAGCCGACGAATTGCCCCTTTTCATTGTCTCGACGACCGGCAACGGCGACATCCCCAAGCCCTTCAAGCCCTTCGTCTTGGCCGTTGCCTCAGGCTCGATCGGAACCCTGCCTCAGCACTATGCACTGATCGCACTGGGCGACAGCGCATTCACCGATTTCTGCGGCGCGGGTCGCAAGCTCGAAGCGGCCTTGGTGGCAAGAGGGATGCAGCAACTGCACGACAAGCTGGAGTTCGACGCATCGACCGACATTGACTACGAGGATGTGGCGACCGATTGGACCAACGAGATACTCGTTCCCAGCCTGATCTAGGCTCGGTGATCTTTGGCGGTGCGTGCCCGTCGAATGCAACCTACAGTGCTTACAAGCTCAAACCGTGTTGAAAATGCCTAGCGAAAACGCACGAATCGCGGCCTGGGTTTTATTCATGACGCCCAGCTTTTCGAGGATGTTGCCCATGTGAAAGTTGACCGTGCGCGTCGATATGCCCTTGATGAAGGCGATATCGTTCGCTGTCTTGCCATCGAGCGTCCATTTGAGGACTTCGATCTCGCGGGTTGTCAGCGCCGCGCTCGGCCCTGGCGGATCGAGTTCAACGGCCTTTTCGACCAGGGCATTATAAAACTGGCTCGCGATCCAAAGCATGGGCATGCGAAGCGCGGTGACCATGCTTGCTGAAATCGGGCTCGTACGCCGGGCGACCGACAGCACACCGAAGCTCATTGTGGGCCCGAAGGTTGTTTGGGCGAGCCCGTACCTCAGTCCCGCAGCTTGGGCATCTGACCAGAGCGGTTTCGCTGCGGCAAAGGTTTCATTGTTCCAGACCACGAGATCGCTCGATGCTCTGGAGAGCTTGATCGTCGGGTCGATGTCGAGATACCCCTCGCCCTGGTAATAATCCATCCAGCCGGCGGGATACGTATCGAACACGTGGATTATCGGGCGAGTGGCGGGCAAGGGGTAGTGAAGATAGTAGGAGTAATAGTCAAAACCCAAACCCTGAATGTTACGCAGCAGCAACGCCATTAGTTCCGGGAGATCGTGCGCCTGCGAGAACTGTTCGAGCAGTTCGGCCGTATCGATCATCGCACTCACTCCACTAATCGCACCGTCGGGCGGCGCGCCTTGGGCTACGAGCGGGCTGCCGGACCTGTCGCCGGACGGCTAGCTCCTCACATAGTGCTGTTTTTGCGTAGCTTTTAGTCCGAGCCCCGTTCACGGCGCGGCTTGCGTAACAAGTTTTCTATACCACATTTGGGCGCGTCATTGCGAGTGCGGCGCCAAGCGTTTGATTTGCAATACCTGTCATTCCTGACAGTGGTGAAATGTGTCCGGCATGCGCGACAAAGGCTCTCCAAATTAAGGGGAGCGTGCCATGTCGCACAATATCGTGATCATGAGCCGAAAGCACATATCTGCTCATGTTCTAGACCAGATCGCGGGCTATCGTTACCGAATATTCGTTGAACAGCTCGGATGGCGATTGCCAGCCGATCACGCGAACCGGCGGGAGCTCGATAGCTTCGACGATTCGGCCAATGTGCATTACCTGGCGGTCTATTCGCGCGATGTGCTTATCGGGACCGCCCGATTGACCCCAGCTGACCAACCCAACGTCAGCCGCAATGTCTTCCCCGGCCTGTTCGATGTTCCCGTTTACGAAGTCTTTCGCGATGCCTGGGAGATATCGCGTATGTCGGTTACCCTATACAATAGTTATTCCAATCGTTCCCAGATTGCTCTTGAGATACTGCGAATATGCCAAGAGTTCGCGGTGTCTCGCGGCGCGTGCCAGCTGGTTGGGGTCACGTTTTCCAAGCTTATCGCCAAATGGCGGCGGGCAGGTATGGATATTTGCGCCAGCGGGCGTGAAATCGTTTGCGATGGCGTATCTACGTCGGGATTTTTCCTACAGTCCGGACGGTCGGCCGGCGGCATCCCGTTCTCCAGCATCGAAATGGCAGGCTCTCGATCCCTTAGAGGTCGGTGCCGCGACACGCGTGCCTTCTAATGCCTGGAAGCACGCATGGCGTCAGGCTCTTGTTCTGTGCGCACTCAACAAGGCTGCCCCTCATTCGCGCGCTGAACCTGGAGCGTCAGGCGCCTGGCATTGGGTTGTTCGCTGTTTCGCGCAACGCCGCCGCCAGCCAATGATGGAACGCAACCTTTCGTTCGTCGGAATCGATCGGGGCGGCGGATAGGAGCCAGTACGACGAGCCGTCGGCGATAAAACCCATGGGGGCTTCCAGTTCCCCGGCGCTAATCTGGTCGGCTACCATATAGACCGAACCGACAGCGACGCCCAGCCCGGCCCGTGCGGCTTGGAGGCTGAGGTAGAAATGCTCGAATTCGAGCTCTCGATCCACCGTCCACGTCTGTTGCAAGCGAGCACGCCACGGGCGCCACGCCGAGGGCCGTGATGTCGTATGAAGCATGGCACGCGCGGCGCTCGTTGAATGAACCATCGCCGGTGACGCCACAATGCCGGTGATTTCATCGGCGACACGGCTGGCGAAGACTTCCGGCCCCCATTCGAAGTCGTCTCGCCGTAGCGCGAGATCGATCGCGCTCGCCTGAAAGTCCACTGGCCCGCCCGACGCGAACAGGTGCAGCGCGATGCGCGGATGCTGGGCGTAGAAGTCTGGCAGACGGGGGATCAGCCACTGCATCGCTATTGTCGGTTCGCAGGACACCACCAGCGGTTTATCCGCGGTGACGGGCTGCTCGAATGTCGTCAACGCGCTCGAGAGCGTATCCAGAAGATTCTGACTGACGCGATATAGCTCGACGCCTTTGGGCGTCAGGCGCACGGCGTGGTGCTCGCGATCAAAGAGTGGGGTGCCGAGTTCACGCTCCAGGTCGCGTATGCGCTTGCTCACGGCCCCGGGCGTCACGAATAAGCGATCCGCTGCGGCCGTCATGCTATGGGCTCGGGCCACGGTGACGAATACACGCAGGGCGTCAAGAGATCTGATCATGCGGCGTTTCCTGGCCCTGGCTGGTGCCGTGAGAAAAAGTCTCACATCAGTGTGAAAAAAAGTCGTTTCTCAGCCAAGTGTCTTTTGTCCGATTGTGTCGGCATGAGCCGATGCAATGCCCGGAAACGCACGGGCCAGGAGGGCAAGCATGTCGACTTTGCAGGAAGCCGCAGCAAGACGTTGTCTCGAGGGCCGCATTTTCCCCGAGATCGATATCGAAGATCCATGCCGCAGCGTCGCGCGATACAACCATCGTTTCGTCGACGGCTCCAAAACGACTCAACTGCCCACCCGCCTGGGGGCCGATGCGCCAAGCCCCGACGATCTTGGGGGTGAGCGGCCCGCGGTGTTCGGGTGGCGACGTTCCGCACCGAGTTCTGACAGGAGCGTGGCGTTCGCCTTGCGGGCGTCGCGTACATATTGATGATCGATGCCAATTATTGGCCCATGCTCGGCACCGTCATGTTAATCGCGGTGGGCATGGCCATCAGCCCCGGGCAGGATTTTGCGCTCGTCAGTCGAAACGCGATGGTGTATTCGCGCCGCGCCGGTGTCTGGGCGAGTTTTGGGATCGCAACGGCGGTCTGGCTTCACGTCGCATATTGCATCACCGGCGTTGCCTTGCTTGTGGCCAGCTTCCCCCGGCTCTACGTGGTGATCCGCTGGACCGGTGCCGCCTATCTCGTTTATCTCGGCATTCAAAGTCTTTTCAGATCGACCGCACATTCGGAAGAAACGCCGGCTCGTCAGCGTGATATAACGGACCGGTCTGCGTTTGGTGCGGGTTTTTTATGTAATGCGCTCAATCCGAAAACTACGCTGTTTTTCCTCAGCATATTCACGCAATTGATTAAACCCGCAACGCCGATAAGCATTCAATTATTGTGCGGATTGATCATTTCTCTCGCCCACCTGGCTTGGTTCGGTAGCGTTGCGTTCTGGCTGTCCACCCCACGGCTGCAAGCCGCCATATGGCGATTCAAACCGTGGATCGAAAGGGCGGTCGGCACTGTTCTGATATGCCTAGCCGCGCACTTGGTTTATTAATCGTCATCAATCCTATCTCGCTGATGAGTCAGTCAATACGGCCGCGTCGGGGTTTGTTGTCATATCTCTGGCTTGGACCTATATTTCGGTAAAAGGATAGGCGACGGGCGGCATGGCGCGGAGAAGAGGACGAATGCAGGCAGGCGGCCTGGAATTAATAGCCGGCGCGCCTTGGCCGATCGGTTTTGTTCTGGGCCTTGTTGGGTTCTTGGCCATCCGCTATGGCATCGCCCTGGCGCTGTCCGGTACGGGCAATCCTTATCTGGCACCCACGGCAGAGTTGCTTCGCGGTGGCGCGCTTGTGGGACTGGCGTGGTTGTTTCTTGGCGTCTGCTGGTTCGGGGCGCTGATGTCGTTTGTCCGGCAGCGGTTTTCATCGTCATCGGCTACGGCCAAGAAGCCACCCGCCAAGCGCAGCACGCGGCGTCGTGGCAACGCGCCATCGTCGGCCTACAGACGAGAGGCGCCGTGGGTGTTCGTTGATGAGTCGTCTCGTACGCCCACCCATGCGGCGTCCAGCCAATCGAATGAACCGGCGCCGGTGACGCCGGAGAACATCGCCAATCTGAGCTGGCTGCAGTTCGAGCAGTTGATTGCGGCCAGTTTTCGCCGGAAAGGCTTCTCGGCAGAGCTGACGGCCGAGGGGGCAGACGAAGGCATCGATATCGTCTTGCGAGAACGCGACAATATGCTGCTGGTGCAATGCAAGCACTGGGCGGCGGTGTCGGTAGGCGTGAATGTGGCGCGTGAGTTGTTTGGTGTGATGCACGCCAAGGGGGCTCGCAAGGCGATATTGGCGACCTCGGGCCGGTTGACGCCGGACGCGCGGCGATTCTGTAACGACAACGCAATCCACTGTATCGACGCGGGCAGTCTGTATTCGTTTGTCGATCCGTCCGCGATGCCGCCGCAACACGAGATTGCTTCCGACCGGCGCGATCTTTGCCCCTTGTGTGGCGCCGCCATGGTGCTCCGGCGCGGGCGCCAGTCCGGGCGCCGCTTCCGGGGCTGCTCGCGTTATCCTGCTTGCAAAGGCAAGCGGTTCGCCGGGGTGGCCGACGGCTGATCGGATAGCCGCTTGCCCGGTGTCCGTGCCGGCGTAACCTGGCACCCAATATCTCCCGGATTCGTGGCGGCCCGTGATCTGATCGCGGGTATAGACCCAGTCGTGAGCGAATTAGCTTGTATCATAGGCCGCCACAAAGCGCCTGACCCTTTGCCTGGATTGAAGCCTATGCCGGAAGCTATCTTTCCGTGAGCCGCCTTTTTTCCGACCAACCCGGCGACGACGGGCTGCCGGGTGCCGAGCGCCGGCTGGCTGTTCTGGTGCTGATCATCGGCACGCTGATGGCCGTTCTCGATGGTTCCATCGTCAATATCGCTCTGCCGACCATTGCCGACGAGCTGCATGCGTCGGCTTCGACCACGATCTGGGTCGCCAACGCTTTTCGCCTGATCAGCGCCATGGGCTTGATCAGCTTTGCCGCGCTGGGTGATGTCATCGGCTATCGAGGCGTGTATCTGTTCGGCCTGGTGGTGTTCACCCTGGCGTCGCTCGGCTGTGCATTGTGCGATGCCATGGTGCCGCTGATCGCCCTGCGCGGTCTGCAGGGGTTCGGCGCGGCCGCGACCTTGAGCGTCGGCCCGGCGCTGTATCGCACCATTTTTCCCAAGCGGTTGCTGGGCTCCGCGATCGGCTTGAGCGCGCTGGTTGTTGCCTCGGGAATGGCTGCCGGACCCTCGATCGGCGGCGGTATTCTGGCCGTGCTGGGCTGGCCCTGGCTGTTCGCGATTAACGTGCCGTTAGGGCTGATCAGTTATCTGATCGCGCGCCACGCCTTGCCGAGAGAAGGCGGCCGGGGCGGCCGTTTCGATATCGTCGGCGCCGTGCTCTCGTCGATATCCCTCGGCGCGCTGGTGCTCGCGGTGGATGGGCTGTCCGGCCAGGGCGCCAGCGCCTGGGCGGCGCCCCTGTTCACACTGAGTGTGGTTGCGGGGGTGTTGTTCATTGTCTGGCAACGCCGGGTCGCGCATCCGTTATTGCCCCTGGATATCTTCCGGTCCCGCCGTTTCTCCATGGCGGCCCTGACGTCTTTTACCGCGTTCACCGCCCAGGGCATCACCTTCATTGCGCTGCCGTTTTTGTTCCAGAGTATCCAGGGTTACAGCCCTTTGATGTCGGCCCTGTTGTTCTCGCCCTGGCCGATCATCGTGATTGCTGCCGGGCCGATAGCCGGGCGCTTGTCGGATCGTTTCAATCCGACGCCGATCTCGACCGTCGGTCTGGTGGTGTTCATGCTGGGCATGGTGTCGCTGGCATTGCTGGGCCCGGCGGCGAGCGTCGCGGATATTGTCTGGCGCACCGCGCTCTGCGGCCTGGGCTACGGCTTCTTCCAGGCGCCGAACAATCACGAGCTGCTCGGCAGCGTCCCCCGCGAACGTAGCGGCAGCGCCTCGGGTATTCTGGCCAGCGCGCGGACCTTTGGTCAGTCCCTCGGCGCGGCGTTTGTCGCGATTGTGCTGGCACGTGCGGCCGAGCAACTGGCACCGGGCGCGGTTGCCATGACGGTCGCGCCGGTACATTTGGCCTTATGGATAGGTGTTGGCATCGGCTTGTCGGCAATCGGCATCAGCGCGGCAAGAATATCGATGCACCGGGCGGGCTGATCGTCCTGTTACGAACCGGTAGGGCAGGTTGTGCATACCGTGCGTGCGGGGCAGGTCGTGGCGGTTACAAGACTGGCGCCTGAATGAGCGCATCGGAGGCTCTGCGTGAAAAGCGCGCCGTGGCATCGGCTGCATGAGCCGCCGAAGCCAAGTCGTGTGGCCGAAGGACTTGCACGCCCGAACCTTGCGGCCAGGCAGGGTCGCTGCCGGGCCGCAAGGTCCGCTGTCGTTCAAGCGTCCGCTTGAGCTACACCTTCGTCACGAGGGGCCTGGGCGGGGTCGCCGACGAACTCGGCGATCTTCACGCCGTGCGCGGTGGCGATCATTTCCGCAGCCTTTTCGCCAATCATCATCGTGGCCGCGTTTGTATTGCCGCTGACCACGTTCGGCATGACGCTGGCGTCGGCCACGCGCAGGTTCTGGACGCCCATCACGCGTAACTGTGGATCGACGACGCTGCCGATCCGGCAGGTTGTGGTGGGATGATAGACCGTGAATGCGTAGTGGCGTGCAAGGTCTTCGAGCAGTTCATCGCCTGGCACATCGCCTTCGGCGTGCCCATGCTTGTCGGCCAGGAAGGGCGGAATCAGCACGGGGCCGATGCGCCGATCCCCGGGCCAGTGGGCGACCACATCCAGGACCTTGCGCATGACGGCGACCATGACCTTCATGTCGTGCGGATCGTCGAAGTAGTTCATGCGGAGGGCGGGATGATCGGCAGCGCGGGTGCTCTGGAGCACGATCTCGCCCTCGCTGTGCGGCTGAACCGGATTCGCGAGCACGATGATGCTTTCGGCATCGGCCGCCAGTCGTTTGGACGCGTCGTCGAAGTACTCGTCCGGATCCACCCGAAAGCAGCCCCGCCACAGATCGTGGTTGTAGCCGCAGGCCAGAAAGCCGATCTGTGCATCGTGGGTGTTTTGATCGCCCAGTTGGGTCGAAAACCACGCGCCCGCATCGTAGAGCGACGAGGAAATCAGGCTCTCCCCCTGGCTGGCCCATTGGTTAAAACGCCGCTCCGCCTCCTGTTTCAGCGCCTTGAGTGCCTCCGGCATGTGCGCGTCGTCCGCGGGATCCGCCGGCAGCGGCCCTGCAGGCGCGCGCAGTGCATCGGGGCCCAGGGACATCCCGACCTCGCTCATGGGCACCCCGACGCCGGGCGCGGGGAAGAACAGGCCGACGTGGACGTGGTCCTTGAGATGCTTGCCCACATGCGGTGAATCGACATGGCATTCGACGCCGACGGCTTCCAGCTCTGCTCGCGGCCCGATGCCGGACAAAAGCAGCAGATGCGGCGATCCGATGGCACCGCCGCTCAATACCACTTCCCGGGCAGCCGACACGGTACGGGTCTCGCCGCTGGCTGTGCGGTACTCGACACCTGTTGCGATGGATTGCCCCGCGGGGCAATCCAGATGCACCCGTGTGACGTGTGCACCCGTGATGATCGTGAGGTTTTCCCGATGTTCGGGCTCGCCCTCGAGAAAGGCATGGAACGTGCTCGAGCGCTTGCCGCTGTGCGTTGTGGTCTGGAACAGTGAGGCGACACCCGCCGGGCCGCCGCGATCCCGTCCATTGTAGTCGCCCCAGGGGATACCCGCGGCGTCGCAGGCGTCCACGAATTCACGCGCGCCCGGGATCACGGGCGAGCGCACGGATACCCCGAGGGGCCCTTCAGTGTTGTGCGCCGCCTGGTCGATCGGTATTTCGTCGCTCGGCGCGAGCCCTTCGGTCTTCTTGAAATAGGGCAATACCTCGTCGTAACTCCAGCCAGTGGCGCCGCCTTGTGCCCACGCGTCGAAATCCCCGGGATGGCCGCGAACATAGGCCATGTAATTGATGCCGGATGAGCCCCCGAGCATCTTGCCTCGCGGCATCATCATGCGGCCGTCCTTCAGGCCGAGACCGCACTGGCCCGCGTCCGCCGTGTACATCCAGTCGGTTTCCGGGTTCAGTTGCAGCGCCGCGCAGGCGGCCGGCACCAATTCCTCGGCTGGCGGCCGCTCACCGGCTTCCAGTAGCGCGACCCGACAGGTGGGGTCCTCGGATAAACGTGCGGCTATGATCGCGCCGGCGGATCCACCGCCCACGACAACAAAATCGAAATCGTCTGACATGTCTGCTCCTCTCGCACCCGTGTTATTTATGTGAGTATCGGATTCAAAGCCGTTCCCATTGCCGTGTATGCATGGGCGGCACCCCGTTCGCCGCCGAAGCGAACCTCGAACGTGAAGGAACCGCCGAACCCGGCAGTGGCCGGGCTATCGAGCGCGGTGATCGACTCAGGCGAGTGCGCTAGCCGACGTTACGTGCTGCCGGCCAGCTCGAAGGCGCACGAGCCGGGGAACAAAACCGGATGTCCGCAGATTACCCATTGCTTACAACGACGATAGCAAAGCGCGGGTGTAATCGCGGTCACCGGCAGCTTATGCTTTAGTCGTGCGCAATTTGCGGATATTTTGCCCCGCAGCTCCGTCGGCAAACTTATCTGGTAATTGAGAATACGCTGGCCGTGCCGAACGCGTGGTCGTTTGACTCGCCCTGAATTGGCGCGGCATAACCACTTTATTTGTCGATCGTGGCGGGATTCGGGCGGACGCTGACCTTTGGCATGGTTATCCGCGGTGAATAGGCGTGGCGTTGCCGCCAGGTGGCGGGTCAGTGGGCTGCAGCTTCAGGCTCTGGCTGTACCGGAATTGCAAGTTCGTTGCGACGCATGAGCGGAAAGGGCCTTTACCATTCGTTCTGTCAAATGGGGCCTGAGTCGGCCAGGCGAAAAGCCGGACGCTATTCTTTGGCCGGCATGCATTGGCCGTGGATGGCGAAAGGCGTGATGAATGGCTTGTCCACGAGAGGTCGTGAAGCCGCGGCGGCTGAGCGAGTGGTCAGCGCGGTGTCTGGACGGATTCAGCGATGCCGTATCAACGCTGATTATTAACCCGGCACAAAAATAGATGATTTTTCGAGTTAATAGCGCGAGTATGTGACCGCATGCTCGCCGCGGCCATCGGTCGCGAAGCCTTTGAAAATAAAAGACGGACAGGCGCCGGCTTTTATTTTTGAAGGCGTTGAAAACAGCTGATGAAGTCAGCTGTTTTGATGCCGGATTAATAATAAGGCGATGAGCGTATCGGGCAAATCTTGTGTCCTGCGTTTGATGGCTCACGCACTCACAGGGAAAGACCGCGATTTCCATCCAGTACTTCGTCGATACCGACACAAGCTGGATATCGAATCTTGTTCGGCGACAGCGTCGAATCTCGCGGCCTGGAGGAAAAACGCTGATTGCACTCGACGAACAGGCATGTATTGGCGTTGAGCTTCGAGCAAGTATCCGGATGTTAAGCCGTTGACAATTCAGGCGGTTGCAGCCCGATTGGAGGCCGGTAGGCGATAACGCAGGGCCTGTTTCGGTTGCTCGGCAGCGCTTGTTGAGCCCACCATTTAATGGCATTACGGTCAGCAGAGGTCGGATGTCGCGAGGCCAACGCATGAATCGAGGGCGTCGCGGGTTGGAGATTCAGTCTGACGCCGCAATGGTCCTCGATTATTCACGGCGTATGCGACGGAGGCGATATGAACTCTCGTTCGGGCACAGGTTTTGCGCTGCTGGGGGCCTCGCTGATCGCCATCAGCTATGGGCTGGCGCGCTTTGCCTTCGGGCTGTTCGTGCCGCCAATCCGCGCCGATCTGGGACTGACCCCTTCGGTGATCGGCATCATCGGTGCGCTGCCTCTCGTCAGTTTCGTACTGGCCACGCTGGTCGCGCCGGTCGCCGCCGATCGCTTGGGTGCCCGCAACACCGCAGTACTGTCCGGTCTTTTCGGTCTGGGTGGTCTGGGGCTGATTAGTCAGGCCAGCGCGGCCCTGCCGCTCGGCGTCGGTGTGTTTTCTTGCGGCATCTGTACGGGTCTGATGATGCCGGCGCTCACAGCCGCCATGCAGGTACTGGTGGACCGCTCGGTGCACGGGCGTGTGAGCTCGGTCATGAATGCAGGCACCAGCATTGGCGTGATCCTTGCTGTGCCGACCGTTCTGTTCCTGGCCAGCGCGTGGCGTACGGCGTATATCTCCTTTGCCGTTCTGGCGGGCATCGGGGTGATTGCGGCGTGGTTGTTCATCCCCTCGGTGTCGCGGGTCATGCCTTCGAACGCCGCGCCGCCGCCGCCGATCAGCGGCTTGCAATGGCGACGTCTCGCGCGGCTATCACTGTTTGCATTCGCGATGGGGGTGGTGTCTTCCGCATACTGGATCTTTGCGCCCGATCTGGTGGTCACGCTTGGCGGACTGGCGTCGGATGCCACCGGCTGGCTATGGCTCGCGGTGGGTATCGCCGGCCTCGGCGGTGCCGTGGTGGCCGATCTCGCCGATCGAAACAACCCGCCGATTACACAGGCGCTGATGCTGATGATGCTGGCAGCGAGCCTGGCGTTGCTTGCCGCCAGCCCCGGCCAGCTGGACATCACGGCGTTTTCCGCGCTGGTCTTCGGTCTGGCTTATATGAGTCTCACGGGCCTTTATCTAATGACGGGCATCCGTCTGTTGCCCGGCCGGCTGTCCATGGGGCCAGTCCTGCCATTCATGGCGGTCTCGCTGGGACAAGCGACGGGCTCGCCTATCGTCGGTGCGCTGGTTAATAAGCTTGGCTACGCTCATACGTTTGCCGTGTTCTCGGCGATTGGTGTTCTGGTGGCGATGTTGTCGCCACTTTACCCGCGCTACATCGACCATGAGCCCGAAGAACCGGCCGAGGACGAGACGGGTCTGCAGGCCGCGTACGATTACCAGCTTCAGGACGCGGATGGCGAGCCACTAAGATCGTTCGACGGAGAGGCTGAAAGCCCTGCGGCCGACACAGAGAACCAGACAGACACCGGTACTCGCAATCCCTGACCCGAATAGGACAAACCGGCCCGAATGCCGCTAAGCCAAGGCGTTCGGCGCGGTATCGTGCGCGGTGTGATATTTCTTCCAGCGGAGGCATCCGCCTGCTCGATAGCGTAAACGGTTGAGGTCTTCATTTGACGCATTGCGCCATAGCCAGGGGCAGATGTTGTGCTGTGCGTGCTCAAAGCGGCCTTGCAGGCCAACATCGCCGCGATCCGCGATCCGACCTGGGCGCAATCAATGCCCGCGGCTCGGCACGGCCTGTGCCGTGGGTACGCAACGCCGAGTCCTATGGCGCGTGGACAGCACCGTGATCGACAGCCCGATTCACGCGCCGACGATAGCCGCCCGGCCGGCCAAAGTCACCCCATGACACGGGCTTGATCGTCCGAGGGCTTGTAGGGATGGCACGCCTCGCGCCGGCGGCGTTGCGAGTCTTGCCGGACACGATTTGCGGTCTCCAACGCGGCGCTCGCAGGAAACGGCAACAGGCGTTGGTTACGAATCGCCTTGGGGTTCGAGCTACCCTGAATGGATTGTGTCGGCCCGGACCGCGTGAGGAAAAAGCGGATGAGTCAGCAAGAAGAAAAGAAGCAGAGCAGCCTTTACGGCGTCTCCTTTTTTCTCGTCGTAGCCCTTTTCGTTCTGATTATCGCCATCATGCTGCTTCTGAGCTACCGCGGTAATTCGCGTGCCGCGTATCCAGCGCGCGCCGATATCAGCGAAATCAGTCCGCAGACAATGAAGCGGCTGCGCAACAAGTACGACGCTTACGGCGAATCGGTAGGTAACCCGAAAGCGGCGGTGACCGTACGTGAATTCGGCGGCTATCAATGCCCGGCCTGCGGCCACTTCGAGCCGACCGCAGAACGTATCCGTAAGCGATACATCAAGACCGGCAATGTCCGTTTCATCTTCTTTGATTTCCCGCTGTCCATACATTCTCACACTCAGGCGGCGGCAGGCGCCGCGCGCTGCGCCGCGCGACAGCACGAGTTCTGGCGGTATCACAACCGTCTCTACCAAACCCAGTCGCAGTGGGCGCAGGCGGCCGACCCGACCTCGCAGTTTGTTGATATCGGCGCCAAAATCGGCCTGAATACGCAGAAGCTCAAGGCCTGCATGAAGGCGAACAAGACGCTGCCCGCGCTCAAGGCCGAGCGTCAGGCCGGCCAGACCATGAAGATTCAAGCCACGCCGACGGTGATGGTCAACCGCACCGAGTTTGTCGGTGCTCCGAGTTATCAGGAACTCAACAAGACTATCGAATCAGCCCTGGCCAACGCCGGTGAGGCGGTCACGCCGCAAGAATGACCCCGCCCGAGTCCCGGTGAAGTCGGGCCCCTCAGCGAGGCCGGACACCAGCATTGTGTCCGTCGGCGGCGCGACCTCTGAAGACGGCACGCTATCCCAGCGTCGTGTTCAGGCGATAGGTCACACATCATGCAGGTCAGATGGCCGGTTCGAACGCCGTGTAAAACGCCTCGCTGGCCCTGGGGGGGCTGCGGCCGGCCGTAACCGGTCGTAACCTGGAATGAACGTCGGTCTGGTAGAACGGTCATGGCGACAGCCGGGACGATGCGGGCCGAACGCGATTTGCGGTGGCCTGCGTTGCCCGCTGCCGAGTTCAAAACAGGGATCTGATCTGAATGCCGATGATCGCCGATGATGGAAAACCGCTGCAGGCGCTGGCGGCCTGCATTTTCGTTCTTGTGCTGACGCTTGGAGGCGGTGTGGCGCGTGCGGCCGAATCCCAGAGCGGGGCGGCCATCCGGCAGCTCAGTTTTACGGCCGATGTGCACGTGAAGGCCAATGGGCAGTTCACCGAGCGGGATAGCCAGGTGATCGAGGCCCTGACACGCAGCGGCGCACATTCGATCAACCCGTATCAGCAGAAGTTCTCCAGCGCGCTGTCGAAGCTGAAGGTCGTTTCGGCCTGGATCGAGACCGCGCAGGGCAAGCACGTCTCGGTTCCGAAGTCGGATATCTTCGTGCGACCGGTGCAGGCGGCCCAGGGCGCGCCGATGTTCAGCCACGCCAAGGTGCTGAACGTGGTGCTGCCGAATTTCGGCAAGGGTGACAAGCTGCACATCGAGACACTGCAGACGCAGACCAAGCCGTATTTCCCCAAGCAGTACTTCGGCGAGTGGGGCGTCGACGAGCGGCGGTCGGCCCGCAACCAGAAGATTGTCGTGCATGCGCCGGCATCCATGCATCTGAAAGCGGCCCAGCGCGGCGGTTGGCGCATGTCGCATCACACCCAGGGCGGCACGGAGACCTTCAAGGCGACGCTGGCGACGCATCATGCGCACTTTCCGGCGCCGGCTACCGTCAGCGCGCACGACTACAGTCCGTTGTTCGAGGTGACCAGCTTTCCAAGCTGGGCCTCGGTGGGCCAAGCCTATTGGGCACGGGCCAAGTCGAAAGCCAAGGTGACGCCGCGGGTCAAGAAGGTCGCCGACAAGGTCGCGGGCAAGTTGCACGGCTGGGCAGCGGTGAAAGCGCTCTACGCTTGGGATTCGGCCCATATCCGCTACGTTGGCCTGGAACTGGGCGTGGGCGGATATGTCCCGGTTTCGGCCAACAAGACGCTGAAGACCGGTTATGGCGACTGCAAGGCGCACTCCACGCTGCTCGAAGCCCTGCTGGCCGCGCGCGGCATTACTGCCTATCCGGTGATGATCAACTGGAACAATACCTTCAACCTGACCCCGCTGCCCGGCCCGGATTTCAACCATGCCATCGATTACCTGCCCAAGTATCACGTGTTTCTGGATGCGACCGGGGAAACCGAGACGCCCGGCCAGCTGGCCATCGGCGAGCGCGACAAGACGGTGGTGGTCGCCGGGCCGCATCCGCGGGTGATGCATACCCCCGGCGGGCAGCCCGACCACAACAAGCTGGTCTACAACGCCCAGTTGCAGCTCGCACCCGATGGCACGCTCAGCGGTAAGGCACATATGACCACATCCGGCTGGTGGGCCTGGTACAACCGCATGATGTTCTCGGAAATACCACCCGGGGCCTACGGCCGGTTGATGAATGCCCTGTTGAAAAACGGCGGCGGCGGGAAAGGAAGTTTCCAGCACAGCAATCCGCGTGTTCTCGACAAGCCGTTCCACGTCAGCGCCCACTGGACGACGCCGGCCTATGCGATTCCGGGCAAGACCCTGACGGTGTCGCTGCAGGCCGGGCCTTATCTGGTGCCGGACACGGGGGGGACCAACGATCCGGTCAGCGCGCTGGCTGCCGTGGCCGGGCCGAATAAACGAACGCACAGCGTGAGCACCTACCTCGGCGAGATCGACTGGCATACGACGCTGACCCTGCCCGCGGGCTACACCGCCACGTATCTGCCGCCGGCCGCGCACATCCACAATGCGGCGGGTAATTTCAGCTTTAGCGTGCACGCCAAGGGCAACAAGGTGCAGGCCAACTACAAGCTGCGTCTCGCCCACGTCCTGTACAAGCCGGCGCAGTATGCCAAGTTGCGTTCCCTGTTACGTAGCGACCTGCGTGATCTGAACACGCCCCTGGTCTTCAGTCACAGCAAGAGTTCGTCATGAATACGCGCAAGATTGCATTGGTCGCCGCGATTGCCCTGGCGGGACTGGCGCCGCTGGCGGCCCAGGCCCGGGTTCAGGCGCAGCCCCAGCCTCCGTCCGGCAACGCGACGTCGCCACAGGTCAACTACAGGATCATCAAGCAGCACGTGGCGTTGAAGATTGCCAAGGACGGCAGCTACACGAAGACCGTCTCGCGTGTCATACAGCCCTTGACCCTGTCGGGCGTCGAGCATGTCTCGCAGATGCAGATCAGCTACCCGGCCAATTTCGCTGCGGTGAAAATTCTCAAGGCCTATACCCAGACCGCCGGCGGCAAGCACATCAACGTTGCTTCCTCGGCGATTTTCACCCAGTCCACGCCCAGCGCCCTGCATGCCCCTTTTCTCAGCGACGGCACGATCAAGAACGTGGTGTTCCCGAGTGTCGCGCCCGGGGCGACCATTCATTTGAAATATGTAGAGCATTTCAAGCACGCCTATCTTCCGGGCGTTTATGCGGTGGCGGCCAAACTCGCCCCCAACGTGCCGGTCAAGTCGGCCAGCGTGAGCGTGACCGCACCGAAGTCGATGGCGCTTCATATCCACGCCCGGGGGACCTGGTCCAAGCACCGGCACCAAGACAACGGGACGACCACGTTGAGTGCCGAGTCGAGCTGGTCGCATGTCGATTTTCCGCCGGAGGACACCGCCGCGCTGACCCAGTATGCGCCCATGGTCGTGATCGGCACGGCGACCGATTGGAAGGACGTGGCCCAGGCCTACGACCGTTTGACCGCGAAATCGCGGCATTTGACGCCGGCCATTCGCCAGACCGCGGCCCGGGCGGCGAACGGCGCGCACGGCCAACAGGCCGTGTCACATATCTACCGCTGGCTGCAAAAACACGTCCAGGTCGTGAACGTCGATTACCATGAAGCCGGCTATCAAGCACCGTCGGCGGCCAGTACGCTGGCGCGCGGTATGGGCGACAGTAATGCCAGCGCCAATCTGTTATGCAGCCTGCTTCAGGCCGAGGGCATCAAGGCCGAGCCGGCCCTGATTTCGACCGCGCATCGCTTCGTCGCGTATCCCGGCGCCGATGCGTTTGCCTTCAACCATGTGTTGGTTTACGTCCCGAAATATCATCTGTATCTCGATACCAGCGAGCGCTATGCGGGGATCAACGCTCTGCCGCTGAAGGACGCCGGGCGGCCGGTGCTGCTGGCCGGCCCCGCCGACACCTTGACCCACACCCCGGCACCCGCGCGCGGTGACGTCGAATACCGCGAAGTGCAGAACATGACGTTGAACACGGCGGGCGTGATCCGCAGCGACAGCCGGGTCACCGCTTCGGGCTGGGGCGGCATCGCCTTACGCAAGCATTGGCTCGGCGACAAGAGCGGCGCCCGTCTGCAGAGTGCCGTGCAGACCGGTTACTACGGCAGCGGGCACACCGGAACCATCAAGATCACGGATATCTCGCATCGATACGACTTGAATCGACCGGTGAGCCTGCACATGCATTGGCGCAATAACGATGCCGTCATGCCGGGACAACGCATGGCGCTGGTCTTGCCGACCCCCGGCCGGATAGCCCGCGAAATGTCGTCTTTCATCGGACAGAAAACGCGCCATTATCCGAGCGTTCTCAAGCCCGGGACGATAGTAGACGTGGTGCACTTGCACCTGCCCGCGGGCATGCATCCGGTCGGTCTTCCCAAGAACGAAACCTTCAAGGCGCCGTTCGGCCGCTACCATGTGAGCTATCACTACGCCAACGGCACGTTGGATGTCACGCGTCGGCTGCAACTGACCCGGTTTATCGTCACCCCGAAGAACTATCCGAAGCTGCATCAGTTGGCGCAGATGGCCGTGAACGCTTCGCGCAAAGGGTTTTTGCTCGAGCAATCGAGCTGATCCGCCAACAGCCGCCGACGCCAGGCGTGCTCGGCGATCGCGCCGCCAGCGCATTCCCGGCCGGCCCTGAACGCCGGCGCCGCGGCGATGCCAGGACGCGGTCGGCATCGGCGCCGGGCCCGTCGGCGATGCACGTTGCGGTCAGGACTCGAAGCGCTACATCGCGCATGGGGCAAGACCCGACGCCATGGCGCCCGGCGCCGAACGCCGCGGCTTATGCGCCGGTGGCCACCGGCCGCGACGGGTCGCTGTTCCAGGCGCTCCATGAGCCCGGGTATAGACGCGGCAATGGCCGGCCCAGCACCGCGCAGGCCAGGATGATCTGGCAGGCGCTGACACCCGAGCCGCAGTAGCTGATGGCGGCCTCGTCTTGCGGCAATGCCTGCGCCAGCTCGTCCGGCGAGAGGAAGCGGGCGCGGGCGTCCACCAGCGATCCGGCCGGTATATTCCGGGCGCCGGGGATATGGCCGGCAGCGGGGTCGATCGGCTCGTGCTCGCCGCGAAAGCGCTCGCCGGGCCGGGCGTCCAGCAGCACGGCGTCGCCGCGCGCCACGTCCTCGGTGGTGGCGATCAGGTCGTCGTCGAACGTCGGTTGCCAGTCGCTGGGATTCGGTTCGGGCGATACGCTTTCGACGGGGTAACCGCCCTCGCGCCATGCCGGCCAGCCACCATCGAGCACATGCACCGCCGGGTGCCCGGCCCAGACCAGCATCCACCAGGCGCGTGCTGCCGCGAGCGCACCGCCCATGTCGTCGTACACCACGACATCGCACCGCGGCGTAATGCCCCAGGCCCGCAGTTGCTCGGCAAACCGCGCGTGGCTCGGCAGTGGATGGCGGCCGCCTGCCGCGGAGGGCGGCGCGGACAGCTCGCGGTCCATATCCGCATGAAGGGCGCCCGGCACGTGGCCTTCCCGCCAGAGGGCGCGCCCGGCCTCGGCATCCTGCAGGCGCCCCCGCGCATCGAGCACCACGATATTACGGCCCTCGGCCAGCCAGCCGGCCAATGTCCTGGCATCGATCAATACGTCTTTCATGGTTTGTTCCGGCAAAGCTCGAAGTGGGTGACGATCAGAGCGTGCCAGTGGTCCTGGTCGGGCACCAGTAGTTGCACGAGTGGGCTAGGGCCTGTTAACGCTATCCACGCGGGGCGCGCCGGAGGCTATTTTCGCGCAGGACAAGGCGCCGGGAGCGCCGTGTAGCCGCGCTACACAAGCGAGCGGCAACGCCGTATTGCGGGAAAATAGCCCCGGCCCTTCGGGTTGCGTCCAAAATCACGCCCCGCGGCGTTGCGCAGCTTGGCTTTGGAACCACCAAGGCCGGCGCTACGCGCCTTGCGGGATCGCGATTTTGGGCGGGCAACGCGACCCACGCGGCTAGCGTTAACAGGCCCTAGCCGAAGGCAGACTCCGGATGGAGATAGGCCCCGTTTCCATCGTCACCAGAAAATGGGCTCAGGTCGTGTGTTGTGCCGGCACGACAAGGACTGAACCCGGATGCGCCCGCCAGGTTGATGCGGCGAGCCGTTGCGTCGGCGGTTATGGCTTGGTGGCGCGTAAGCGTGGGAAGTCGACGCTGGCTTTACACGCCCAGGCTTTGTTCATCCCGCGGTTTGGCGCCTTTGGCCCCGGTATGGGCGGCGCGGTTTCGGCCTTGTCGCTTGGCGGCGTAGAGCGCGGTGTCGGCTGCAGCGAGCAGCGGGGCGATGTCGATGGGTGTATCTGGCGTATCGGCCACCGCCACGCCGAGCGAGATCGTGATACGGACGGTGGTGCCGTCGAGATCGAGTGGCCGCCAGGCGATGCGTTCGCGGATGTATTCGGCGGTCGCGATGGCGACGCTCGAGTCGGCGCCGGGCAGCAGGATGGCGAATTCGTCGCCGCCCATGCGGGCGAGCCGGCCGGCGTTGCCGAGGCTCTCGTCCACGATACGCACCAGCGCCTGCAGTAGCAGGTCGCCGCTGTGGTGGCCGAGGCTGTCGTTGATCTCCTTGAAGCGATCGACATCGAATACGATCAGCGCCAGCGGCGCATGCGCGGCATCCAGCCAGGCGAGAAACCGCCGTCGATTGCCGGTGCCGGTGAGCGGGTCGGTTTCGGCCATCCGCGTCAGGGAGCGGTTGATGGCGTCCTTTTCCTGATTTGCCTGTTCCAGCCGTGCCTGGCGGGACGCGAGCATCGCGTGCGATTCGAGCTGGTCGCGCAATGCGCGATGGTAACCGCGCCAGACATCCGTACGCAGGCCGAGCCAGAAGGTGATGACGCCGCCGATCAGCGCGACGGCAAGGCCCAGGTTCCACGCCACGGCCACGAGCGTGAGCGACGCCGTGGCCACCAGGCGGGCATACAGAATGCCGGGGATCGCGGCATAGGGCCCCATGATCGTGCCGAGCACGACCATCACCAGCAGTACGCCGGCGGCCTCGCCCGGCAGATGGGGCAGCAACAGCAGCGGGCCGGCGCCCCAGACGAGCCCGTAGACGAAGCTGATCGCAATGAAGCAGAGGGCTTTGCGTTCGGGGGCCTCGTCGAACCGGGCTTGGGCGCGCAGCCGGGCGGCATAGGCGCGCGGAAGACAGCCGCCGGCCGCGGTCAGTACCAGCCAGGCGACATGGGCCGGCGTCGGTGTTTTCGCTATGATGAAGGTGCCGATGACCAGCAGTGTCGTGAGGTTGCCCACCAGGCTGCGCATGCGGATGCCGGCGCAGAAGACCTCCAACAGGCGGGCACGGATGCGCTCGCTGGCACCGCTCCAGCCGACCACGACGTCGATCCCCCTGGCATTGACTGGATACGGCATGCGTGCCCTCCTCACGCAAGACCCGATGCGACACGACACCCCGACGCGAATACGCCGATGAACGCCACGAACGCCAACGATATTGCTGCCCGGTATGCCCGTGTTACAGCCGCGCTGAAGCAGGCTGCGCCGCTTGTTCACAATATCACGAACCTGGTGGTGCAGAACGACGCGGCCGATGCCATCGCCGCCGTGGGCGGGGTGCAGATGACATTGCATGCGCCGGCCGAGGCGGCCGAGATCGCGGCGGTGGCGGACGCGCTGACCGTCAACGTCGGCACGCCGGACCCGGCCTGGCTCGAAGCCGCCGATACCGCCGTACGCACGGTCATGGGGCGTGGCCGGCCGTGGGTGCTCGACCCGGTGGCCGTGGGGTTTTCCGACTACCGGACCGAGGCCATCCACAAGCTGCTGGCCCAGGGTCCGACCGTGATCAAGTCCAATGCCAGCGAAACGCTGGCGCTGGCGCGCACCGGCACGAGCGGGCGCGCCGGGGACAGCCGGCATGCCGTGGATGACGCGATCGATGCGGCGCGGCGGATCGCACGGCAGTACGGCTGCGTGGTGGCCGTGACCGGCGAGCGCGATCTGATCACCGACGGTGCCCGGACCGTTCGTCTGCATAACGGCCATCCCATGATGGGCCGCATGATCGGGTCGGGCTGCATGCTGTCGTCGGTGCTGGCCTGTTTTCTGGCCGTGGCGGATGACCCGTTCGAGGCCGCGCTGGCGGGCCTGGTGCATTTCGCGGTGGCCGGAGAGCTAGCGGCTGCCCGGGCCGGCGGTCCCGGCACGCTCAAGCCGTTGTTGATCGACGCGCTATACAACCTGGATGCAGTGGACGTATCGGCGCGCTTGAAGGTGAGCGAATTGACGCCGTGAGCGGTCTTGGCGCCTATTCCGACAGGCTGTCAATCCCAGTCCGCGGGCTTTCCCATCGGGTTGTGCGGCAGAGCGGGGCCGAAGCGAAAGCGCGTGGGGCGTTCGGCGGGCGGCAGCTGGCTGGCCACGAACGGGCGCAGACGGTGTTCGAGGTCCGCTTCGTCTTTGTCGCCGACCGGGACGATGAACGCCTTCAGGCGGCCGTTGTCGCCCAGCCGCACCGCCGCCTCGGCCACGCCGTCGCATGCGGTGAGCACGGCGGCGATACGGTCGGGATAGACGTTTACCCCGCCGACCTGCACCGCATGGTCCCGGCGGCCCATGAGCTCGATTTGACGCGCGCCGCGCGGCCGGACGTGGTCGGGCAGACGCGCGGGCTGGCCGGTGCGATCGATGAGCGTCGATGGCGCATGGGGCGCGAGCCGCCAGCGCGGTAGCAGGGTGTATTCGATGCCGGGGATCTCGCGCAGCCCGATCGCGCTGGTTTCCGAGCTGCCATAGACATCGACCAGTCGCGCCAGGCCGGTGGCGAGCACGGCCTCGCCGAGTGCGTTGGCAAGCGGCCCGCCGGAACTGATACCGGTGACATGCTCCGGCCACTGTGGGCGCAGGCGTGCCAGCGCCGCCCAGTGGTCGGGAACGCCCACCACCAGATCGCCCGCTCGCGGCGCCGGCATGCCGGGCACGGTGCCATCGATAACCGGCACATCGAGCACGGCCGGCAGCAGGGCGGTCCACACGAGCCCGTAGAGATGGGTCGCCGGGACCAGTGCGATCACCCGTCGCGTGCCGGCAAACCGGCGGGCGAACTCGCGGGTTTCTTCGAGCAGATCGGCCGTGGCATGCGAATGGCGCTGCGGCACGCCGGTCGAGCCGGAGGTATGGACCGTCAATCGTTGAATCCGCTGGGCCGCGATGCCGTCGGCCCATTCGGCCACCGTGGCGGTGGTCTCCGGGGCGAAGGCGATATCGTCCAGCGTGAAAATTTCGCTGAGCGCGGCGGCCACGCCCATTCGTTCCAGAGAATCCAGGGCCAGCGGGGTGGCCGTCTCATGCGGGGCATAGGCTTCGGCCGCGCGCTGGCCGATGTCTTCGTCGCGCAGGCGGTGGAGTTCGCCGGCGATCACGGCGGCGGTGAGTCGGCGGATGGCTGCCCGCGGCAGGTCGGCCCGGGTCACGCCGACGCCGGGGCCACCCGATTGCGCCCGGCGTTTTTCGCCTCGTACAGACGGCGATCCGCGATTACGATCAGATCGTCGGTGGAGCCGTCGGTTTCGCGCATTTCCGCGCAGCCCAGACTGGCGGTGACGTGGAGCCGGTTACCAGGCACCGCGATCTGGAGTTCGGCGATTTCGCGACGCAGCGTTTCGGCCAGCTCGATTGTGGCACTCAACGGGTATTCGGGCGCCAGCAGGGCGAATTCTTCTCCGCCCAGCCGCGCGAAGACCGCCCCCGCCGGCGCGCAGTCGGCGCCGATTTGTGCCACCTGTTTGAGCACGGTGTCCCCGGCCGGGTGGCCGTGCATATCGTTCAGCGCCTTGAAATCGTCCAGGTCGAGGATGATCAGAGATAACGGCTGTCGGCGCGTCAGGCATCGCGTGTGCTCGAGCTTCAACACCTTCTGGAACTGCATCCGGTTGATCGCGCCGGTCAGATAATCCCGCGTCAAGAGCTCGATCAGGTCGTTGGTTTTTTTGGCCGGTTCGGGCACGTCCCGCAGCACCATCGAGAAGCTGCGATCCTCGTCGTCGTCTTGTTCGGCGCGCGCCACCAGCAGGCGCTGGCACCAGTAGCGTTCGCCATTGGCCCGCTTCTCCCACCCTTCGAACAGATGCCAGCCATCGCGACTGGCAAGCGAAAGTTGGTCGGCTATGTAGAACGGGATCTGTGCTTCGTCGCCGGTTTCGGACAGAAACGTATCCACGCATTGGCCGATGACTTGTTCGGCGGCATAGCCGGTCTGCCGGACGAAGGAGGGGTTGGCCGAAAGCACCCTGCCGTCGCCCGTGACCGTCAGTAGCGCATGATCGTTGACCTCGTCGATCAAGGCAGCGAACCAGGTATCGGCCTGACGCATCCGATGTTCCTGGGCCACCTGTTCGCTGATGTCGCTCAAGGTCGCGATCAACTGGTTCGGGCCGCGCTTGACCAGGGAGCAGGCCAGAACCGTGGCGCGCCCGTCGCGGCTCTTCTGGCCCAGATCCACGACGATCCGGTGTCCGTCGCAGATGGTGCCGTGGGGCTCGGCGAAACCATCGGCAAAGTTACGCAGCTCCGGCGCGTATTTTTCCGTTGCGGCGAAGAAGTTATCGACGCCCTGCGCGCCGGCCAGCGGCAGCAGATGCTTCATCGCATGCGGATTCATCAACCCGATCTCGCCGCGGTCATCGAGCTCGATCAGCCCGAACGGGCATGCATACATGAAGCTTAGAAGATCATCTTCAGCTGCCATGGCTCCCGGCCTCCGATCAGCGCTCGACGAGAATATAGCGTCGCACTGCATCGTGGGCCTGCAGCAGCCGCAGCCGGACGCGGGTGGGGCGCATGCGCAGCGTCAACACGAACGGCACGATCTCATCGAGGTCGGCCTCCTCCTCGAAACGCTGGGCAACCAGGAAATTGTTCATGCACTGGCCGATGGTGGAAAAAAACGGCACACCCAGAACATGAGCGGGGTCGACACCGGACATGCGAGCCTCGGCGGCATTGTAGACATCGGCGCAGGTATCCGGGCGAAGGCCGATTACGCCGAAATCGAGCGCATCGCGGTCCTGCGGCGCCATGCTTTCAAGATCGATCAGCCGGACGGTTTCGAATGTCGGCTTCGTGTCGCGCATGTAGGCGCCTCCATGGAATCAGAATGCGGGAACAACCCGTTTAAGTGGCCATCGGGTTCTTGGTTTGTTATGTCGCGCTGCACTTGGCCAGATGGGTGGCGGCCCAGAAGGCATGATGATCCGGCCTGTCGTGCGTCAAAGACTTGGGATGAAGATATGGGATAACCCGAAAGCGCACAACCGAATGGTGATCCGAGAAAATGGCGTGTTCGACGTACCGGGCCGGACGTACGCGGTCAGGTCGTGTGATACACGCGCCGTCGGGGTTCGGCAAACTGCTCGGGAGGGCCTGGCCCGTTGGGCCCATGCCACCCGGCGACACACGCCCCACCCCAGAGCCGGGCACGACGATCGCTCGAAATCCATGACGTGAACTGACGTTGCAGGACACGGGCAGGGCCCGAGCCGGCGGGCTCACCCCCGCGCGGTGGTCATGACGATGCGCTGCCGCCGGGCGATTGCCAGGGGCCGGTGATCGGTACGGCCTGCGCACTCCGCCCCAGTAGCGGGAGGCCATACATCGCTTCCAGTGTACGCAGCATGCTGTAATGGTTGACCGGACGCTTGACCTGTCCCTGGCGCACATGCGCGCCGGCGATGATGACCGGAATATGGTTGTGATGAAGATCGTTGTCCTCGTCCCAGGTCACGATCAGCAGGCTGTTGTGATCCCGTGCCCACTGGACGTAGCCGCCCAGATGGCGCTTCAGCCAGCGGTCGCCCTGGGCGATACTGGCGCTGTGCATGTCGTGGTCGAGGTCGGGGATGACGAACGACACCGTGGGCAGCTTGTTGAAGTCGGAAGGAAAATCCCGAAACGGCCGGTTCTGGTCGGCGTCTACGTTGACCCCCTGCCAGTTGACGGCCGGGTTGTGTTTGCGTGCATAAAGCCCGTGGCGGCAGCCGGTGTAGCCCGGCTTCGGCATGGACTGGGCATAGGTGGCGAAGCTCAACCCCGCATCGCGCAGGGTGCTGGCCAGATTGCGGCTGGTGAACCGGTGCGGACAGCTGTCCAGCAGCACGCCCTGGGTGGTGCCAGAGAACAGTGCGAGGTAATTGGGCTCGCTCGGATGAGTGACGCCGTAGGCATGGGTGAGCGTGGCGCCGGAGGCGGCGAGCCGATTCAGGAACGGCGCCTGGGGATTATCCAGAATCTGGGAATAAGCCTTGTTCTCCTCGATCACGATCACGACATGGGCCGGTCGCGGCAGCCTCCCCTGCGGCAGTCGCGTATGCGCCTGCGAGCTGCCGAACGCCGGCGGCACGCTGCTGGCGAACATGCAACCTGCCAGGCTGGCGGTCAGTGCGCTTATCAGCGCGAGCCGGCGCAGCCGGCGGCCGGGGTGCTGCCGCGGTTTCATGTCGGCCCCGCGTTGCCGCCGCGGCGGCGCATTGAATCGAGTCGATACACGTGCATTGATTGCCCTCTTTTTGTCATGGTGCGAGATGAGCCGCCGTCGCGCCAACTCAGTTGAAACGGTAATCGAACCAGACGGCGCCGAAGTTGTTGTGGGCATCGCTGGCGGGCGGCAGGTTGCCCGTATCCACCGTATTGGTTGTCATCCACATATCGAAATGTACGCCCCAGCGCGGGCGCACATAGTTGACGCCCGCGATCAACTGGCCCACGAACGGCTTCATGTGCAGCGTGTTCTGTCGGGTCCAGGCATTATCGCTGCGAATGAGATTGCCCTGGCGTTCCATCGAGCGCCCCACGCCGGTGCCGCGCACGGCGACGGTGGCATAAAAATAGCCACGATCCGTCGGCGTCTGGGTGGCATCGTAGTTGACACCGCGCCCGAGCGGGTCGGGCAGGGTGGCGAAACCGGGCGGCAATTGCCCGATGCGGGCGATCAGTCCGGTCTGGCCGTAGGTGAAATAATTACCGAGCGCGGCATCCAGGCTCGATGCGATATCGAAATGCGGCGTACGCCAGAGCTTGTGCTGGAATGTGTAGTACAGGTTGACCACCGGCTCGTTGTCGAGCTGGTTGTTCCAGCCGTGCGGCGGCGTGCTCATGATGCTGTGGATGGCGGTTTGCACCTGCTTGCCCCCGGCCAATGGCCCGACCAGCCCGAGCATCAGCTCCGCCCCGTACAGGTTGCGATCGTTGAACGCGATGAAGGTGTTGCCCCAGCCGAGCAGGCCCATGTACGGAAAGTCGTTGGTGATCAGCCGGTGCGTGCCGAGATGGGTGGGGGTGTCCTGGACCTGCCAGAACGTCCAGCTCTCGCGATAGCCCAGCTGCGGGCCTGTCGGCAGCACCCACCGCGCCAGCGACTTGCCAAAGGCCGGGGTGCCATGGGTCTGGCTCAGCCGACGCGCGACGGCCGAATGCATGCTCACGCCGCCGCCGCCCGTGTACTGGTTATCGGAAAGAAACAGCTTGTCGTCCTGGAACGCGAAGGTCCAGGTGACCGGACCGTGCGGGCGCTGGGCCAATGCCAGAGGGCTCAGGCCGAGAAGCGGGGGCAGCCCGAACAACAGCCAGCGCAGCGTGCGGCGCATGCGCCGGTGCGCGCTGGCAACGCACCGCTGCCAGCCTTGTCTTGACGGGTTGCAACATGCACTGCTGCTCATGAGTGTATTCTACACAGAAATTTCCGCGTGCTGCCAGCCCGGCTCGGACTCGAAAACGCGCTCGACCGGAGCCCGGGCCGGCGGTCGCGGGCCGGCATCGATCGCAGTGGCCGGCGCGGCGCCGCGATCGGCCATCGCCAAGAAGAGGCCGGCCACGATACAGCGCGCACCCGCAGGCAGTGTGCGTGATCCCGGTGCCCGGCCATGTCGGTTCAGACCGTGGATTTGTAACGATTGTCGCGGCCGGGCGAGGCGCGGTGATGGGGCCTATGCGGAAATACGGCGAATGCCCGCAACGCCGCAGGGCGCGGCACGGGTGTTGCCTGCGGCGACAGCCTGGCCGCAAACCGTTATCGTGGACCTGATGATGGTGGATCAACTCAAGGCATTGGCCAGCGAGACGAGGCTGCAGATCATGGGTTGGCTCCGGGCGCCGGAAGCGCATTTCCCGGCTCAGGCTCATGGCGACCCGGTCGGCGTTGGCGTCTGCGTCAGTCATATTCAGCAAAAGGCGGGGTTGTCGCCCTCCACGGCCTCGACCCATCTGGCGATTCTGCAGCGTGCTGAACTCGTGTGCGCCACGCGTATCGGCAAATGGACTTATTACCGCCGGAATGAGGCCGCGATCACGACGCTGCTGGACGACATGACCCGCGTCGTCTGATATCTTTGCGGTCAAATATTTCGTTAATTCGCGAAATAACGAATCGAAAAGGAGTCGGATATGTCGAATCAAGCGATTGTCGTCGGTGCGGGCAGTGGTTACGACCGGGTGCGTCGTGAGCAGCGCGATGCGCCGGCCCCGGGGCCCGGTGAGATCACCGTTCGGCTCAAGGCAAACTCACTGAATTTCCACGACTATGCCGTAGTGACCGGCCTGTGGGGCGGCGTGCCGGAAGACCGGATTCCCATGGCCGATGGCGCCGGCGACGTGGAAGCCGTCGGCGCAGGCGTGACCGAGTTCGCCGTGGGCGACTCTGTGGTGAGCACTTTTTTCCCGACGTGGCTGGACGGCGAGGCCGAGGTCGAAGGCTTCGATACGGTGCCCGGAGACGGCATCGATGGTTACGCCCGCGAGCGTGTGACCCGGTCGGCCAACGCATTCACGCATGCCCCGGCCAACTACACGGCAGCCGAAGCCGCGACCCTGACCACCGCCGGCCTGACCGCCTGGCGGGCTTTGATGGAAGACGGGGCGCTGCAGCCGGGCGAGACCGTGCTTGTTCAGGGTACCGGCGGGGTTTCGATCTTTGCGCTCCAGTTCGCCAAGCGCTGCGGCGCCACCGTGATCGCGACCTCCTCGCGCAACGACAAGCTGGAGCGTCTGCGGGACCTGGGCGCCGATCATCTGATCAATTACAAGGAAGACGGCAACTGGGGCCAGACCGCACGCGCGCTCAGCGGCGGTCGCGGGGTCGATCATGTGATCGAAGTCGGCGGGCCCGCCACGCTGGAGCAATCGATGAACGCCGTTCGCGTCGGCGGCCATATTGCCGTCATCGGCGTGCTGACCGGCGTGGCCGGCGAAGTCTCGCTCATGCCGATGCTGGCCAAGCAGATTCGTCTTCAGGGCGTGCTGGTCGGCAACCGGCGTCAACAGCAGGATATGGTCCGGGCGATCGAGGCCAACGATATTCATCCGGTCATTGACCAGCGGTTCCCGCTGAATGAACTGGCCGATGCGTTCCGCTATCAGGAAACCAACCAGCACTTCGGTAAGATCTGCCTCGACATCTGAATACGGCGGCCGGCGGCCCCTCGGATATCGACGGCCCCGCCGCGAGGCGGGGCCGGTGGTCGGGCGCCGCGGCCGCGGCGCCCGTCGTCAGGCGGCGACCGCGAGCGCCTGCGCCAGATCGGCGATCAGATCGTCGATATGTTCGATGCCGACGGACAGCCGCACCATGTCGGGGGTGACGCCCGCGCTTTCGAGTTCGGCTTCATTGAGCTGGCTGTGGGTGGTGGCCGCGGGCATGGCCGCACAGCTCTTGGCATCGCCGATATTCACCAGCCGGATGAACAACTCGAGCGCGTTGTAGAACCGTACGCCGGCATCCAGCCCGCCCTCGATACCGAAGGAGAGAATGCCCGAGGCCCGGCCGTTCATGTAGCGCTGTGCAAGGGCGTGGTCGCGATGGCCGGGCAGGCCGGCGTAGTTGACCCAGGTGATGCGGTCGTGGGCTTCCAGGTATTCGGCGATGCGCTGGGTGTTGTCGCAGACGCGCTCCATGCGCAGGGCCAGCGTTTCCAGCCCCTGCAGAAACATCCAGGCGTTGAACGGGCTCATCGCACCGCCCATGTTGCGCAGCGGCACCACCCGTGCGCGGGTGATGAAGGCAGCCTCGCCGGCATCCCTGGCGTAGTTGATGCCGTGATAGGACGGATCCGGCGTGGTCAGCAGCGGGAAGCGCTCGGCGTGTTCCAGCCAGGGGAAGCGTCCGGAGTCGACGATGAGCCCGCCGATGGTCGTGCCGTGGCCGCCGATGTATTTGGTGGCCGAATGCACGACGATATCCGCGCCGTGTTCGATGGGGCGCAGCAGCGTGGGCGAGGGGACCGTGTTGTCGACGATCAGCGGCACGCCGTGGGCATGGGCGATTTCGGCCAGACGAGCCACATCGGCGATGTTGCCGGAGGGGTTGCCGATCGACTCGCAGTAGATGGCCTTGGTGCGGTCGTCGATGAGCGCGGCCATGGCGTCGAGATCGTCCTTGTCGGCGAAGCGCACGCTCATGCCCTGGCGCGGCAGGGTGTGCGCGAACAGGTTGTAGGTGCCGCCGTAGAGCTCGCTGATCGAGACGATGTTGTCGCCGGCTTCGGCAATGGTCTGGATCGCTGCCGTGATCGCGGCCATCCCGGAGGCCATGGCCAGCGCGCCGACGCCGCCTTCCAGCGCGTTGATGCGCTGTTCGAGCACGCCGCAGGTCGGGTTCATGATGCGGCTGTAGATGTTGCCGGGCACTTTCAGATCGAACAGATCGGCGGCGTGCTGGGCATCGTCGAATGCGTAGGACGTGGTCTGATGCAGCGGCACGGCCACGGCATGTTGTTCGTCCGGCGTGTACCCGCCGTGCAGGGCGATGGTTTCGGGTTTCATGCGAAGGCTCCCTCGGTTTCGTGAATCGCGGCGCCCGGCGTTGTCTCTTGCGCTATCAAGCGGTGGCCGAGCCATTTGAGTTTAGGGCAGCGACGCGGTTTGCGGATATGGCCAGCGGGGGCGGAGTATGGGGCGAGGTATTATGGTGTGTATTGTGAGGCTACGCTGAGTGCCGCATCCGAGTCGGACCGCGCTTATGGCTCGTCCCTTGCGCCTTGAATTTCCTGGCGCCCTGTATGACGTGACCGCTCGGGGATCGCCGCAACGATATCCACGAAGACGACGAGGGCCGCTACGCGTTCCTGGGCGTGCTGGCGGGCGTGGTCGAGCGTTTCAACTGGCTGGTGCATGCTTATTGTCTTATGAGCAACCACTACCACCTGTTGGTCGAGACGCCGGATGGCAACCTGCCGAGGGGATGCGTCAGCTCAACGGAGTTTATACGCAGTACAGCAACCGCCGACACGGTCGTACGGGCCATGTGTTCCAGGGGCGGTACAAGGCGATTTGCGTATAGAAGCAACCGTGTCTGCTGCAGGTGGCGCGCTATATCGTGCTCAACCCGGTTCGCGCTCATAGGGTACGAAGCGCCGGGGATTGGCCGTGGAGCAGCTATCGGGCGACCGCCGGGCGCAGCGATACGCCGTCCTGGTGGACCACTGACTGCATCCTGTCGGCATTCGCCTGGGGCCGTACGGAGGCCGTGTACAAGTATCGGCGGTTCGTGAGCGCCGGACGCGGTCAGCCGGGCCCCCGGCAATCCCTGGCGAACCCGGTGTTGCTGGGCGATGCGCATTTCGTGGATGAAATGCAAGCCCGCCTGCAGCAACAGAATCGAAGCCTTGCCGAGATACCACGCCATCAAAGACCGGCGCGGGCGCGACCGATCGCCGATTCCGTCCGCGAACAGCGGTCGCGCGCGGTTATAGCATGAGCGAAATCGGTGCGTGCTTCGGGATGCATTATTCGACGATAAGCCGGATCATCAAGGCGCAGGAAACAGGCGCGGATGTCGAGCCGGCGGCACCGGCTTCCCGAGCCGCCGATCGCCCGGTGCGATGACGGCGGGTTTGTCCGGATCGGCGCTGCCTCTCTGTCCGGTTTTTCGACGCGGGACCAGGGTTTGAGCCATGAACGTCACGACCCAATTTCTGGCGACGAACCAGACCACGCTGAAACTGGCGGTCGCGCTGTTGCTGGGGGCGATCATCGGGCTGGAGCGAGGCTGGGACGCCCGTAAACAGAAGTCCGGTGAACGCATTGCGGGCATTCGTACCTTTGCCCTGATCGGTCTGCTGGGCGGTGTTGCAGCCTTGTTGACCGCGAAGGTCTCGCCTTGGGCCTTTCCCGTACTGCTCGTCAGTGTCGTGGCGATTGCCCTGGTGGCATTCAGTGAGCGGCTGGCCCATGTTCAGAACTTCAGCATCACCAGTATCGTCGGGATATTGCTGACCTTCTGTTACGGCGCGGTCGCAGTGGCGGTCAACCCCGCCATAGCTGCCGGGGGCGCAGTCGTCACGGCCATCATTCTGGATAACAAGCGGGAAATACACGGGCTCGTGGAGCGCCTCAAATCCTACGAGCTGGATGCCGCCCTGAAGCTTTTGTTGATTTCGGTGGTGATGCTGCCGCTGCTGCCGGACATCGGCATGGGGCCGGGCGGCGTGCTGAACCCGTACCAGATCTGGTGGATGGTGGTCCTGATCGCCGCCATCTCCTTTGTCGGCTATTTCGCGATCCGCGTGGCCGGGGTGAGAAAAGGCATCCTGTTCACCAGTCTGTTTGCGGGGCTGAGTTCTTCCACCGCGCTCACGCTGCATTTTGCCCGCCAGTCCAAACGCGCCCCGGAACTGAGCCCGCAGTTCGCGACCGGCATCCTGATCGCCTGCGGCACGATGTTCATTCGCATCCTGATTTATTGTGCCCTGATCAACCACACGTTGTTGTCGCGACTGGCATGGCCCGTCGCCGTGATGACGGCGATGCTTTACCTCCCGGCGGTGGTCATATGGAAGCGAAACGCGGCGCGTCTGGATATCAGCCGCCCCAGGCTCAATCAGAACCCGCTGGATCTCAAGTCAGCCTTGCTGTTCGGACTGTTGCTCACCGGAATACTGGCACTGGGCGAGTTCGCCCAGGCGTGGCTGGGCAATGCCGGCGTATATGCCCTGGCCGCGACGTCGGGGATCGCCGATGTGGATGCGATCACGCTGTCGTTGACACGCATGTCGCAGCAATCGATCACCATTCAAACCGCCGTGGTGGGTATCGTGATTGCAGCCGCGACCAACAATCTGGTCAAGGCCGGTATCACGGCAGCGATCGGCCGGAAAAGTCTCGCACTGCTCGTGGCCGGCCCCATGCTGTTGTCCCTGGTCGCCGGGTTGGGCGTCGCGTGGTTGCAGTGAGGGCGCGACGGCCGGGGCGCGGCACCGCCTGCCTGGCAGGTCGCCGCGGTTGATGCAAAAAATGTCTCGTCCTTGACGCGCGAGCCGGCCGGGCGACCGGGCTCAGCTGGCCCGGGCTCGCTGGGTGTCGCCATCGATGGGTGTCCAGCCGTCGGCTCGATAGCGCTGCACGGCTTCGCTGCCCGGGCCGATTTGATAGACGAACAGCCACTCGTGGTGGACCAGCTGTCGAATGCTTTCGTGTTTGGCGATGATGTCGGCAATGGCGTCGGCGGGGGCCTGGATGAACACACTGAGCCGCAGCGGCTCGTGTACCCAACGCGTGCCATCCCACAGCGACTGCAGTGACAGGCCGATACGCAGGTCGCCCCCGTTGCCTTCGAATAAACCGATGTGACCGCCGGCGACGTTGTGTAGTGCCTTGTTGCCGCTGCCGTAAACGCGGTTGTCCACGGTCGAGGCGTAGTACTGGAGATTGATCCAGTGCGCGACGATCATCGGCGCCGTCATGATCGACTCGAGAATCTCGTGGTTCGCGTCCTGCGCGGCGTCGTATTCGTGCAAAAAGGCGCGACCGGCGAGATTCAGCCCCCGTGTGCGCTGGCGCGGCGCCACGATCAGGCTGGCGTTGCGGGCCAGCCCCCATTCCGGGCGGACCTGCGACCAATCATGGGCGCCCCGGCCCAGGCGCTCGCGCTGGGCGCCCGGGGCCGACGGGCCGGACTCCAGCCAGGGCGCCCGCTCGGCGTTCGCGCGGGTGCGGGCGTCATCGAGCCAGGTCCGCAGCCGAGCCACGTGGGTGGCCTGCTCCCGGCTCAGGTCCTCGAGATCGAACAGGGTGACCTCATCCGTGGTCGTGTTGTGCAGTGCGGCGACGAAGCGTGTTGTCGCCGGCACGTCGATGTCTTGGTCGCGCAGGCCCCGCCGCACGTCCGGCTCGTTCAGGAGTCCGGCGACGACGCGTGCGTTGATCTCGCCCGAATGACCGCCGCACGCCCCGCAGTCGAGGGCGGATTGCTGTGGGTTGTTGCGGGTCTGGCTGGCGTGCCCGACCAGCATCACGATCGGGGCGAAGCCTTGCGTCAACGACATGCCGCGCAGAATCCCGGCGGCCAGTTCGATTTTGCGCGCGACGGACAAGGCGGTGCCGTGGTCGGTCAGCCGGGGCTTGCGCGGGTCCGCGCCCGCGGTGTGCGCTGCGTCTGCTGCATGGCCGGGCGACTTGTGCAATAGCCCGTCCTTGAGCAATTTCAAGGCGTAGAGCAGGCCGGTGGACTCGACATACGAAAACGTCGACGTGCTGCCCCAGCGAAAGCGGCGGCTGGTCTCGCTGGCGCGCAGCCGCGTGCTTGCGTCTGCGTCGCGCCGGCAGGTGTCGTCGTGGCCGTTCCCGCTTTCCAGCGTCACCGTCAGGCTGGGGGCGAGCAGCCCGGGGAGTTGCGCTTGCGGCACCGCCGATCCGGGGGCCTGGTAGGCGATCGGGACGCCGAAAAAACCGGCAAAGCCGAGTGTGTCGACCTCGGGGCTGACGGCTTCCAGGGCGCGGCGAAAGACTTCCGATCGCACATCGATACAAAACGCCGCCTGCACCACCGGTGTTGACGGTGCTGAGGTCGGGGTCGGCCCGCCGGTCAGGTCGCCGATGAGCGGCCTTTGATAGCCCAGTTCGAGGGCACGGAGCCAGATCCAGTCGAGTTGCTGGTCGCTGACGTGTTCGGCTTCGATCCGTTCCGCCTGGGTCAGCGCGTGCCGCCAGGCGCCGCGCGAGTCGTCGTCGGCGACCCATTGATACAGCACCCAGTCCCAGGCCAGGCGCATCGCGAGCAGATCCCGCAGTGTCGTGTCTTCGCGCCCGGCCAGGTCGGCCTGCCAGCACAGATAGGCACACCAGGACGCCCAGCCGTTCACGCTCAGCAGCAGTGCGTGCAGATAGGTTTCGGCGTGATCGAGCGGGACCGACATGGCGGCGAGCGCGGCATGGATCAGGGCGTCCGGGCTGTCCGGCAGGTCTTTAAAGCGTTTTTGAAGACCGGGCTCGCCCATCAGAATCGCAATGCCACGGTCGTGCATGACGTTGTAATGCCAGGCAGCATAGAGCCCGCCGGTTGGCCTGCCCGGCCAGTCACCCTGACCGCGATCGAATGCCGACGCGCACAATTGACTGATCTGATGCACGATTTCCTCGGTCCAGGCGGTGCGGTGGGCGAGATCCCGGGCCTGGTCCAGTTGATCGGCCACCAGCGCGACGCGGGCGGTACAGGCGGGCTGCTCGAGATGAGCGACCAGCGTTTCCGCCGTGAGCGCCGAATCGGCTTCGCGACAAGCGGCTTCCAAATCGGCACGAGCGATGCGGCCGGTCATCCATTGATCGCGCAAGTAGGCGCGCCCCGGCAGAGCCCGGGCGCCACCGCGTGCCGCGACCCGGGCCGCGGCCTGCTGGATCGGCAGCCCGCGCAATCCCCACCAGGGGTTGACGGCGACCGATTGATCGAGCGGCCAGGTCGGGGCGATCCGGGCGCAGGCACCGGCGATGGCCTCGTCGAAAGCCTCGGCTGAAGGCGCGGCCGGCGGGCGGCGTATTGCGGCGGGCTTCGGGGTTGAAACGTTACTCATGCGCCGTGCTCCGGGTCGGGGATGGGGGCGTCGTGGCAAGCGGTGCGCGCGCGGGCAGCCGGGGCGGCCAGATCACGAGCGTCAGCCGTGTGAATAACTGATCCAGATAGAAACCGCCGTACACATGGGGCTGCAGCCAGGCAAGGCGGCGCGCGCCGCCGGCTGTGGTCAGCATCGCGCGCACGATGAACAACGCGCCGAACGCCAGGGTGATGCCGACTTCGCTGGCCATGGAAGGCGCGGTCGTCGTCGGCGGCGCCCAGAATGTGGACAAGAAAGACCACAGCAGATAAAGACCGGTCACGGCCAGCGCACCGGCGCCCGTGCGCCACCCCATTTCGCGCGAGTTGGCGCCTTCGCCGATCAGCGAGGCGACCGCCAGCACGAGCACCGCAAAGACGGCCGGATGGCCGCGCCCGAGGCTCGGGATTGCAAACAGCCCCAAGATCACGACGCCCGCGGTGCCCGCGATGACGAGCCAGCGCGTGGCGGATGGCTCGGCGCTGGGTGGCGTGCACCAGCGGCGGGTCGATGTCGCCACGATCTCGCCGGCCGTGAGAAAGGAATACGCCTTGTAGAACGAATGCGCCAGCAGATGCAGCAAGGCCAGGTTATACAGCCCGAGTCCGCATTCCATGAGCATGAAACCCATCTGGGCGCAGGTGGACCAGGCCAGCATGACCTTCACGCTCACACGGGTCGTCATGATCAGGGCGGCAATCACGGCAGTACTGGTGCCCGCAATCACCAGCAGTGCCTGGGCCAGGCCCGCATGCGCCATCAGCGGCGCGAGACGGATCATCAGAAATCCGCCCATGTTGACGATACCGGCATGCAACAGCGCCGATACCGGCGTGGGTGCTTCCATCACCTGAATCAACCAGCCGTGGAAGGGCAGCTGGGCGCACTTGAGGATCGCCGCACAGGCGATCAGGGCGGTGGCGAGGGTCAATGCCGGTGTGAAAGCGGCCGGCTCGACCCGGGCGAACACCCGGTCCATCTGGAAGCTGCCGTAGTGCATGCCCACCAGAATCAGCCCCACAAGAATGAACGCATCCGCGACCCGGCTGATGAGAAACTTCTTGTGGGCGGCCAGCAGCGCCTGGGGACGCTGATGGTAATAAGTCAGAAGCTGATGCAGGCAAAGACTGGTGGCGACCCAGGCCGCGCCGAGCAGGAGCAACTGATTGGCGACCACCAGGGTCGAGATGCTCGCCAGCGTGGCGCAGAACCAGCGCCGGTAAACATGCTGCGCCGGATCGTCCGCCGTGGGGTCGCCCGCCAGATATCGGCGGGAGAAGGTGAGAATGACCAGACCGATGAAGCTGATCAGCGCCAGCATGGCCAGCGTGACCGGGTCGACGCGCACGCTCGGCGCGAAGCTGGCGGGGTGCGGCCAGGGCAGGCGTGCGATCAACGTCGGCGACTTTGCCGTGACGAGGTATAGCAATGCGAGCGCCATGGTGAAACCGATCGCGCAGCGCGCATAGACCAGCGTGGCTGGCCAGCGGGCGAAAACCGGGCCGCGCCGATCTCCTGATGCGATGGCGGCCCAGAGATAGGTCGCGGGCACACTGAGGGCGAAAAAAGCGGTCGCGGTGGTGTCGATGGCGTACATATCGGCCGGTCCGGTCGGAAACCCGATTAGACTAGAGCGACTTTATGTTCAATAAAAATACTTATTTATATATGTTTCATTCTGTATTATAGAACAATGCCGCAGTTGAATTACCATCACCTGTATTATTTCTGGCGTGTGGCCAAGCAGGGCAACCTCACGGAGACGGCGGCCCGCCTGCATCTGTCGCAGTCGGCGCTGTCCACCCAGATCAAGAAGCTTGAAGCGTCGCTGGGGCAGCCTCTGTTCAAGCGTGTCGGCCGGCGGCTGGAACTCACCGAGTCGGGCCGGGTGGCGCTGGATTACGCCGAACCGATCTTCAACCGGGGCGAGGAACTGCTGGCCACCCTGCGCGAGGGGCGTGGCGCCGCACGGCAGGTCGTGCGTATCGGGGCCATGGCGACGTTATCGCGAAACTTCCAGGAGGGTTTCATTGCGCCGCTGATGGGCCGAAACGATATCTCGCTGGTCCTGCAGTCCGGCCGACTCGATGATCTGCTCGGGCAGCTCAGCACGCACCGGCTGGACCTGGTGTTATCCAACACGACGCTTCCCAGCACCGCGGAAACGCCCTGGCGCAGTCGGCGTATCGCCCGGCAGGCGGTGAGTGTACTCGGGCGTCCGCGCGACACCCCGTTTCGTTTGCCCGATGACCTGGCCGACGCCCGGATACTGCTGCCCGGCGAGCATAGCGAGATACGCACCGCAGTGGATATGTACTGCGAACACTGGGGTCTGCGCCCGCATATTCTTGCTGAAGTGGACGACATGGCCATGCTGCGCCTGATGGCACGCGACTCGGCGGCCGTATCGATCATGCCGCCCGTGGTCGTGCGCGACGAGATCGCCGACGGCACGTTGGTGGAATACGGGCAGCTGCCCAACGTGCACGAAAACTTCTATGCCATCAGTGTGAAACGGTATTTCCAGAACCCACTGATCGCACAACTGCTCGCGCGCACACCGGATGAGCTGATTCGCGACTGAGCCTTGCTGCCGCGCCAATGACATCCAGGTAAAAGCGCACTTGATTGCGTACCACACGCAGCGGGCTGAACAGCCAGGGTAATGGGTCCGCCAATGCACGCGAACGAGTGCAAACAGGAAGAAAGATCAAGGCACCGCTGGCTTCAGGTGCGCGAGCTATCGCGTCGTCAAGCCCCGGACTGAACTTTGTGCATGAGTCCAGAAGCCGCATGCTGCGCCCGGGACTGGCCGCCATAGCCGGGCCATGACGGCCGGGGTTCCCCGGGCGCGCTCGCCGCAAGCGATGGCCGGCGACCCCGGCATTCACGTGAGCGGCCGATCAATTGCGGTCGGCCCGCGGCCGGCCGGTTGGTCCGGCCGCCGACGCCCCGGGCCATCGTGTGGTAGCCGGGCCTTGCCCTTGCGCTAATGCGCCGTCAGTCGTCGCCATTGTGTTGCCAGCCACCGGCACACCAGGGCCGATCCTGGCGCCAGCGTTTGCGCTGTTCCGGGGTGAGTATATTTTGAAATTTCGTGCGCATCTGAAGGCTGTTGACCAGCAACTGGCGCCGCGTGGTGGCGATATGGTCGTAGACCTGACCGACCGCTTTCGGATCGGGGTTCGACTCTGCCATGAGGTTGCGCATCTGTTCCATGTATTGGAAAAGCTGCCCCCGGAGCTGGCCCTGCTGGCTCGCCTCGGTGCGCCAGAGCTTGCCCAGTGACTGACGCTGCTGGGCACTGAGATTCAGTGTCGACTCCGGCATCCCGCCGTAGTCATACATCATGCCAGGGCCGTAGCCGTCGCCGTACATCATGCCGTAGCCGTAGCCCGGCATCATGCCGGGGCCGCGCATCCCGGCCGGCCCGGCACCGTTCCACATCATCATCGGCCCGTAGCCAGACCTCGCACCCGGACCATAGCCGTACATCATGCCCGGGCCATAACCATACGGCGGCGCCTGTGCCGGCGTTTGCGTCTCGCTCGAAGCCTGCGGCGCGCCGCCGTTGCGCCCCATCATCCCGTTCTGGGCCAGGGCGGTCGAAGACAGCACGGCGGCCAGTACCAATCCGCTGAGCCAGGGGGTTGTTTGCATGGCCTTCTGAAATTTCATGACTCGGTCCTCTTGATCACGCGACTATCGAATACGGCATGCGGTTGGCATCCGGCCGAACCGGACGCCGGATGACGGCATGGCAACGATATTGGCCCGTCGATGACACCGGGCACTTGACCGAAATCAAGTCATGGCGCTGATGGCGGAACCCCCACCGGCCGGGGCGCCGCTATGGCGCATCCGATGAGGCATGCTCTGATTCCGAGGGGGCTTCGAGATGGAACGAAACAACAAGTGATGGTTGCAGCGATCTTTATCTTGGTGATTTTTGCATGAGGGGAAGATGCCTCGATGCGTGGCGACAGGGCGGGTATGGTTATGGCGTGTCGGTTCAATGGCCTCGCCGTTGAGCCCGGCCCATGTTCCCCTCCTGATCGTGTCACCGGTTTTTTAAAAGGTTCTCCACCTAGCCGTGGTAAGTGGGCATTGCCAAGAAACAGGCCAGAAGCACGAGAATAAGACCGGAAACGAGTCGTTGTCCTACTCGGTATCGACGACCGGAGTTCCATCGATTCGCTATCCGCGCCGCATAAAAAGAGATGATGAAGTCCGGGATGGTGTTTAAAAAAAACAACCAAAGTTCCGAGAAGCAGGAATTGCGGGATAACGTTTTCGGAACTCCGGCTAATAAACTGTGGAATAAAGGTTAAGAAGAATAGCGCAACTTTAGGGTTGAGTATTTCAGTGATGATCCCCTGTCTGAATGCCGCGCGGACTTTGACTACCCTGGGCTTTTCGTCCGTTCCATCCACGCCCCGCCCCGTTCGGTTGGCGGAAATCAGCATTCGGACGCCGAGGTAAGCGAGAAATACGGCGCCGACGTATTTAATTAGAACAAACGACAATGGAAATACCGCAAGCAGTGCTGAAAGCCCCATTGCGGCAGCAACGACATGAATCAACCCGCCTAGCGCTGTGCCCAGTGTTGATGCAACCCCAGCGGCGGTTCCTCCCTCGATCGTACGTGAAAGCACATACAGCATTACAGGCCCCGGGCTGAATGCTAATGCCAGAGCGGCTATGAAAAATACGGCGAAAAGTTCTACGCTCACGTCAGATCGAAGGGCTGTTGGCTTTCAATCGCTATCCTCGGACAGCTCAGAAGCTGCCAGACTACGCAGGCTCGGCTGGGTGCCCACACGATGCGCCGACACGGCGATCATCGGCATCGCCGCCACGGGGGATGCCGTCAATGATCGCGATCCTATGCGTCTTCCGAATTGCGTTGACATACAACAACCCCACACTACGCTGTATTCAACACGTCGGCGTTATTCTATTGCAAGCCGAAGGTTTCCTGAACGAGCATAATCACCGATATGCCCAGCAAGACTGCCATCGCACGGTTCAGAATTCGGACGTTGCCGGTACGCCGGGACAGCGCATTTCCCAGCATGGTCCAGGTCCAGAGCGACACAGCGCAGATACATAGGAAAAGTGCCGAAAACACCAGAAGCCAAGGTATGTAGGCTTGCTTGGTCGCAACATAAATCGATATCCCGGAAACGGACACAATCCACGCCTTAGGGTTCGCCCATTGCGCGAGCGCGCCAGCGGCGAGGCCTGGAACTCGCTCAATCCGTTTGCTTTCGATTTCGCCGGCCGATCGGGCAATCTGGTAAGCCAGATACAGCATGTAGACACTACCGACCGCAGTGAGTGTTTTCGAAATGAGCGGGTTGTTGCCCACGATGCCGGCAAGCCCCACTCCCGCGAGGATCAACTGCGCTACGAATCCAAATGTTGCGCCGAACACGTAACGCAGGCTTCTGACGGGGCCGTAGCGCGCGCCGGACATCGCGCAGATGACGTTGACCGGGCCCGGCGACGCCGATGTTGCCAAGGCAAAGCCCGCCATCGATAGCGTCGTCACGGCGGCACTGGGCTGAGCTATCGCGACACTCACAGTTCGCAGTCCCGTATGCCGCCGTTGTACGCAACGAAGAGCTCCCGGCGGGCGCCGGCTGCGGAATACCTCTCAGGCCGCATTCCGGCCTCGAATTCATGCCCCGTATTGTTGCTGTAGCGGCTGATGCTGCTGATACGCGCGACTCGAAACCGAGGCGAGGCGTTCAGTCTCACGCCGGCCCCTTTCCGGACCGCGCTGATGACCGCTGGCGAACCCGATCTAGCGGCCGCATGCGGTGTTCGCCCTATCCTGGTGTTGTTAATCGTACCGGGGTCGGTGGCCATATCTCGAAATGCGCCGTCATGTGGGCAGTGATCGAGATGAAACTACACTGGCTTCGACATCGGAAATTGTACGATCTTGATGCAAAAGCGCCGGGCGCGCCGTTGGGTCGCCTATGGACTACCGTTGGAATATCACGCGACGCGGCGTCACGCCCAGAATCCGTTTGAAACTTCTGATCCAGTGCGCCTGGTCATAAAAGCCGAGCCGAAACGCGACCTCCGTCGAGGTATAGCCGCGCCGAAGGAGTTCGCGACCCGTTTCAACGCGGCGCTGTACAAAATATTGGTAGGGCGGAACACCCATGACACGTCGAAATGCGTTGAGAAGATAGTGCGGGTGCAGGTTAACCATGGCCCCGAGAGATTCGAGTGTGACGACTCGATCCAGGCCGGTCATTCGATCATCGGCATCCAGTACCGACATGGCGTCCAGGTACTCGCGGACCCGGCGCACGGCCTCGGGTTGCTGGCCGGCACGGACTGGCCGCTCACGGCCGTAACGCACAAATAGCCAGTCGAGCGTATCGATCAGCTCGCCATCGAATGCCAGCTCCCATCCGTGATGAGCCGGGTGTTCCAGCCGCTTCGCGAGTGACGTGAACGCGCGTTCGACGCGTTGATCATCGTCGCGCGGATCCGTTGTATCGAAGCCTTTTCGTGGTCGTCTTGGCAGCAGGCGCCCCAGGGCCTGCTCCGTGATATAGAGCATCTTGTACTCAAGCCGGCCCTGGAGCGCATATCCATCATGGGGCTGCTCCGGGTTCATCAATGACAGCGTATGGGACGGAAATACAAAGGATGCGCCCTTGCTGCTGTAGCCGCCGACCCCCGCGGTCATGACACCGATAGCGAATGCGTTATGAGTGTGCTTTCCGAAGGGGTGTCCCTTGAAGCTGGCATCCAGAAAGCTGAAACCTGATTGCCACGGGGTTTCGTAGAGCCGGTTTCGTAAGTGCTGACTCATCCGAGAGTCCCGCCATCCGCAGCGCGAGCCAAACTGGCGTTATATGGCTATTCAGCGACTGTACTCGGCTTCGCTGTCATCGCGCGTCATATTCGGGCCGTTGTATTTCGGACCATATGGATGGCATCGAAATTCATGATGCCCCTGGAATCGGCCAAAACCAGCGCCAAAACGGTCTTTTGGCACAGATGTTTGCGATGTAATCGCATATCAGTATACGACGACAATTACTCTGGCCGGTCTGACGACAACTACTTTGGCCGGTAGCA
>NZ_JBQDYF010000026.1:0-50235 GCF_052044135.1 Salinisphaera sp. RV14 | reverse complement strand
CTTGCCGCAAAACAGCGCTTGGCGCGGACGCGGACGAAACGGCAACAGGCCCTCGCGGACGGCACGCCCCGGCACAGTCTAATTCTTGCGCTTGTTCTCAGCCGCCCGCGCCGCAGCCGTCGTTTGCGCGCGAGCGCCTGCCGGCGGATTGGGGTCCTTTGCTTCGCGCTCAAGCAGATCGCGCTTTCGCGCGACGCCCCATCGGTATCCCGACAGCTGTCCGTCGGTCCGCACGACACGATGACACGGAATCGCGATTGCCAACGGATTGGAAGCGCAGGCCCGAGCGACCGCGCGTGCGGCCTTGGGCGAACCGATTCGCTCGGCAATCTCGGCGTAAGTCGCGGTCTCGCCGCAGGGGATTGTTTGCAGTGCCTGCCAGACGCGCTGCTGGAATACGGTGCCTTGCAAGTCCAGCGGGAGATCGAGGCCGCCCCGGGGCAACGCCACGAACCCGACGACACGGGCGACATGGGCTTCGAACTCTGCATCGCCGCCAATCAGGTCGGCGCGCGCAAATCGATCCTGCAACTCGCGCACGAGCGCATCGGCGTCGTCGCTGATCGAGATGGCACAGATCCCGCGCGCCGTCCCGGCCACCAGGATCGCGCCGAAGTCGGTTTCACCGACAGCGAAGCGGATGACGTGATCGGCGCCACCGTCGCGATACGACCTGGGGGCCATGCCGAGTGAGCGACCGGCCGACGTATAGAAATGACCGCTCGAATCGTAGCCGGCGTCGAATACCGCATCGGTCACGCGTTGCCCGTTGGCAAGTGCGGCGCGCACGCGCTGCTCGCGACATGCGATCGCATACTGGCGCGGCGTCATCCCCACGGTCTGTTTGAACAGCCGATGAAAATGGAACCGGCTCATGCCGACGTACGCCGCGATCTGGGTCAGTTGCGGTGTCTTCTCGCTTTCCTCGATCAATCGACAGGCACGTGCAATCGTGTCGGCCTTGCGTTGCGCCGGCGCGATCCGGTCGGGCGTGCATCGCTTGCAAGGTCGAAAACCGGCCCGTTCGGCCTGGGCAACGCCTTCGAAAAACACGACATTCTCAGGCCGCGGCGGCCTTGATTTGCAGCTCGGCCGGCAGTAAACACCCGTCGTTTTGACCGCATAGACAAACGCGCCATCGGCGCGGCCATCGTTGGCCAGGACCGACGCCCATCGGCTTTCATCGCGCTCTGTGCTCATCTCTGGCTGGCTCGATATTCGGGTACTGGCAATCAATCTACATCGACAACAAGCACGATGCGCTTTGAAAATTGCTCTGTAATTCAGCGAGCGAATGATCGGCGGCGGCGACCACGGCCCACCCCGCTGTCGCCCGCGATGCAATGCCGGCCATGGCTGTACGGAATGTGCCGCGCAACCGCCGCATGGCCGCGCCGACATGCTGACAAAAACCCGCTCAGCGTAACGCGTCAATCACTTTGCCGAGCCCCCTGATCGCCCTGTGAGTGGCCGCGTTCCATGGTTGCGCGCAGTTCAAACGAAAATGACCGGCAAAACGCGATCGGTCGGAAAACAGAGTTCCCGGCGCGATGCTGATGCCGAGTTCCAGTGCGCGGCGATGGAGGTCCCGTGAATCAACGGGATCCGGCAACGCGATCCACAGCAATATGCCACCACTCGGGCGGTTTACACACACGTCATCCGGCCATTCGCGATTAATCGCGTTCAGCGTGCGTTGAACGGCAACACCCGCACGATGTTGCAACAGGCGCAGGTGGGTGAGGAATTGGCCCGTGGCCAGAAACTCGCTGAGTGTCAGTTGCGCCGGGCCATTGTTGGCCAGCGAACTCGCCATTTTTAGTTTGACAATTGTTTCCCGGTATCGCGACGACACGATCCAGCCCAGTCGATACGCAGGCGAAAGTGTTTTGGAAAAGGAACTGCAATAAAGCACCGATCCATCGGTATCAAATGCTTTCAGCGGCTTCGGCCGGGTCGATCGGGCATGCGTCAGATCACCATAGATATCGTCTTCTATCAGCGGAATTTGCCGGGCCGCAAGCATGTCGACCAGAGCCTTCTTGGCTCGATCCGCCATCACGAACCCCAGCGGATTGTGATGGTTGGCGCTGATCACAAATGCTTGTGCCGATCGTTTCCGGGCGATTTCTGCCACAGTATTCAAATCGACCCCCGTCTCGGGCGACGTCGGCAACTCCAGGACTTTCAAGTCCAGACTTTCCAGAATCAACGGGATGCCGTAATACACCGGCGATTCGATGGCGACGGTATCGCCGGGTCGGGTCACAGCCCTCAGCGCCAGCATCAACGCCTCGGTACAACCGTGGGTGATGACGATATCGTCAGGATTCACGGCACACGCCGCCGCCGTCATGTGGTGGGCGATACCCTGTCTGAGCGGTCTATGCCCCTGGGGTTCCGTCACCAGATGGGCGGTTTGAATGGCCTGCCTGACCGTTCGGTTACTCAGTCGCTGCAGCTTCGACAGCGGTAGAAGCTCGGCGGCAGGGGCGGCGGAACCGAATTGAACCGTCGCCTGCTCGGCCGTGCAGGAAAGCACCGTTCGGATCAGGCTCGCGGCATCCACATCGCGCGCGCTCGATAGATTTCGATAAAAATACGCTGGCGTGCTCAGCGTTCTCCGGGCTGCCACATAAAAGCCTGACCGGTTCCGGCTTTCGATGACACCCTGCGCTTCCAGGGCCCGGTAGGCGCGCAACACGGTCCCCCGGCTGACCTCGGCGCGCCGGCTCATCGCCCGAACGGACGGCAATACATCCCCGGTCTGCAGCGCGCCATTGTCGATCTGGCGCCGCAAACAATCGATCAGGTCCTGGTATCTGTATCCCACCCGGGCAAGCCGCTCATTGCTGTTCCATACCCAATGACCGGTCACTGTACCTGTTCCAACCGCATCAGGAGGCATACGGTTTCATCTGAAAAAACGTCGCCTGCAACGCCTCGTTCGCGCGCGGGCCCGGCCTGAAAATGGAAAACGAATGAAAACCAGAGACTTGTTACTGGGCATATGCGTCATGGCGATCTGGGGTTTGAACTTCTCGGTTATCAAGCTCGGGCTGGAGAGCCTGGACCCATTCCTGCTGGCCGCCTGCCGTTTTCTTCTTTCCGCGATCCCGCTCGTATTTTTTGTACGCAAACCCAACGTACCCATGGCCATCATCGCCAGCTACGGCTTGCTGTTCGGTGTCGGGCTCTGGGGCATCGTGACACTTGCCATGCAAATGGGCGTGTCGGCCGGCATTGCCTCGCTCGTGCTACAAATCAGTGCCTTTTTCACTATTTTGCTGAGTGCGTACTGGTTCGGCGACCGGCTCTATGCGAGCCACTGGGTCGGCATTGGGCTGGCGGCTGTGGGGCTTGTCTGTTTGCTTGCGCTGACCCCGGGCCGGCTTTCCGTCCCCGGCTTGCTACTGGTGATCCTGGGCGCACTGTCATGGAGCGTCAGCAACCTTCTGGTCAAGCAATACCGGCCAGTGCCGATGTTTTCATTCCTGGTCTGGTCGAGCCTGTTTTCGCCCGTGCCGCTCGTGTGTCTGGCCATTCTGACCGAGGGCTATCAACCGCTTGAAGATTTCGCCGCGCAAGTTGACGGCCTCGCGCTGTTTTCGATCGCATTTCAGGTCTACGTGACGACCGTATTCGGCTACTGGGCATGGAACAAGCTGATTAGCCGGTATGCACTCTCGCAGGTCGCCCCGCTATCGCTGCTTGTGCCGATCTTCGGTCTCCTCGGCTCAGCCGCGATATTCGGCGAGGCTATCGGCTATGGAAAAGTCCTGGCCGCCGTTCTGATTCTTCTCGGCCTGGTCCTCATCACATCGGCGCAATGGATCAGACAGCGATCGATATTGCGCCCATCGACCGGCTGAGCGCTGCCGAACAAGGTGACGCCGGCCCCCACTGACCGGCGCCTCGCCGTGTCTTTCAACCCGGCAGCGGACGCGTCTTCATCCGCGGCCGGGCATTGGCTAGACTGGCCGGATGCAAAATACAGACACGCTCGATCAGATCCTGTCCCAGCTGACCCGGCTGGCCGATACCGCCGAAGCGCGACTGGCCGATGAGCGCAGCGCGCTCGGCGGCGATATCGACTGGTCGGCCCATGCCTTCCGCTGGCGTGATGATGGCCGGCTGCAGGCGATTGCCGCGCCCAGCACCATGCCGCTCGACCGCCTGCACGGTGTCGACCGGCAGAAGGAACGACTGGTCGCCAACACCCGCCAGTTCGTGACCGGCCGGCCGGCCAACAACGCCCTGCTCTGGGGCTCGCGCGGGACCGGCAAATCCTCGATGGTGCGCGCGCTGTTGTCCGAATTCGCCGACGACGGGCTGCGCATCATCGAGGTGCCGGCGCATCGGCTGGTCGATCTGCCCGACCTGGTCGCCCGGCTGGGCGGGCGCGACGAGCGCTTCATCGTGTTCTCGGACGATCTGTCGTTCGAGGCCGGCGACGGCAGCTACAAGGCGCTCAAGGCGGTGCTCGACGGCTCGCTGGCGGCCGCGCCCGAGAACGTGCTGATCTATGCCACCTCCAATCGGCGGCATCTGCTGCCGGAGTATCAATCCGAGAATCAGGCCTCACAGACCGTGAATGCCGCGACTGGAGAAATCCATCACAGCGAGGCGGTCGAGGAAAAGATCTCGCTATCGGAGCGGTTCGGGCTGTGGCTGTCGTTCTATCCGTTCGATCAGGCCCACTACCTCGCCATCGCGGCCCGCCATCTGGCGGCCTACGGCATCGACGCCGAAGTCGGCACCGATCAGCCGTGGGAGCGGGCGGCGCTGCAATGGGCACTGGCGCGCGGCAACCGCAGCGGCCGCACGGCCGAGCAGTTCGCACGCGATTGGGCGGGCCGCGACGCCTGACGCGCCGTTCGGCGCGCCCGGCCGCGTCAGCCGGGCGCGTCGGGCTCGGCGTATTTCAGCCTGACGCCACAGACCCGGCAGATGTAAGCGGTCCCCGCCCGGGCTCGCTTGTGCCGGATACTCGTCAGCCAGGCCGGTTCGTCACAGCCACAGGCGTACCGATAGCGCCTGAGCTGGCGCGTCGGCTGCGCGGGCAGTGCGTGGCACGGCGAGGCATCGACGCCGAAAGCCTGCATCAACGCCTTCCATTCCGCGCCGTGGGGCTTGGCGCGGCGACCGTAGAGCCGATAGATCGCCACGTGCGCGACTTCGTGCGGCACGGTTTCCGCCAGCATCTCCTTCGGATGCGAGGCCAGCAGCGCGGCATTGAGCCGGACGTGGCAGCGCCGGGTGCGCCGGGCGAACACGGCCTGGCCGGCGGCGCGGCCGCGCAGATCGAAGCGCACTTCGGGCACGGGCAGCCGGCGCGGGCTGGCGCCGGTGATCTCGCGCGCGCGGCCGATCCAGTATGCGGTCAGCTCGCGGGCGCGCGCCTGCAGATCGTCGGCGTCATCGAGTGCCAGGGACTGTTGCCGTTTCATACGAGGCCCGCGTTGGTGCCGCAAATCGTGCCAGGCAAGGCGCGAGCTGCCGGTCGTGGCGGGCCACGATCAAGATGAGCAACGCCGCATGGCGCGATTTGCGGCACCAACCCCTTGGGACAGCGGCCCTTGGGCCGCAATCCAGCGTTGCCGCTCGCTTGTGTAGAACGACTACACCGCACTCGCGGCGCCTCGCCTTGCAGCCCAATGGCCGCTGGCGCGGTCTCGTATGAGGCGGCAACAGTCCCTGGATTGTGCTGAACAGGCCGCGCCATCGAAACCGTGGAGACAAAGTATCGGCACTCAGGATACCCGCTTGTGCCCGGTTTTGCCGCCGGCCGGCGCCTGGGTGAAGGCCTGCACCTGGGCCAGCGCGAGACGCTGGCGGCGAACCCAGTCGGCATCGTCCAGCTTGCCGCGCACGTTGAACGGAAAGCGCCGGCTCATCTCCGCGAGCCGGCGATCCGCGGCCTCGGCGGCGGCGCGCAGACGGTCGTGTTCGACGCGCAGCGCGACCACGTCGTCCGGCAGGCCGGGCCCGCGTACCAGCGCCCGGGTTTCCGACCAGGCGGCCACCAGCGCCGAGCGATCGCCGCTGCGGTAGGCGCGCAGGATCCGGGGCCAGAGGCTGGCGCGCGCGTCGTCCGCGGCCGCCGGGTCCACCGCGGGATGCGCCACGGCCACGAGCCCACGGAAGATAGTGCGCACGTCATCGGCCTCGGCGCGCGACAGGCTCGGCCACTCGCTGCGCGCGAGCACGCGCTGGTAGCGCGGCGCGGCCGCCGACTCGGCCAGATCCACCGCCAGATCGCCGAAGGCACGCCAGTAACGGGCCGCCCATTCCGGGCCATCGTGATAACGCCAGTCGTATTCGATCGACAGGGCATGCGCCAGCTGCCGACGCAACTCACGCGTGGCGACGCGCAGCTCGTCGTAGGCCGGATGGGCGCTGTGATGGGGGGCAACTCGACGGTTCGACATGGTCAGACTCCTGTGTCGCGAATGTCGCTGTTTCGACTCAAGACACAGCATGCAACGGCCGGTGGGTCAGAATACGACCCTGAGCTGTAAAAATTTACAGTTCGTAAATGGCCGCGGCGTCGGCCAGCCGCCGGGCGGCGGCCTCGCGCAAGGCCGGCGGCGCGACCACCTCGACCTCCGGCCCGTAGGCCAGCACATCGCGCAACAGTTCCTCGGCCGCGGCGTACGGCACGCGCAGCTCGTAGCGACCGTCGTCGCGCCAGGTGCCGACCTGGTCGGGATGCCACTGCTCGTCGGCCACCCAGCGTGCCGCGGCGGCGGTGAAGCACAGCACCGCGGTATGCGCGGCCTCGCCGGAGAAGATGCCGTACCCCCCGCCAAGCCGGGCGTCCAGCGTGGTCGCGTCCATGTCGGCGGCCGGCGCGTCACTGATGACCGCCGACTGGATCCGGTCGATCGAGAAACTGCGCAGGCCATCCGAGCGGTGGCACCAGGCATCCAGATACCAGTTATCGCGATAGTAGACCAGCCGCTGTGGCGAGACTGTGCGCTCGCTGATCACATCCCGCGCCCGGCCGTGATAGCGCATCGCCAGCCGCCGCCGCATGGCAGTCGCCGCGGCCACGTCGGCGAACGCCGGCCCCGGGCGTCTCGCGGTCGCGCGCAGCACGCGCGTGCGCGCCGACAATTCGCCGGTGCCCATCGCCCGCGATTCCAGAATCCGCTCGAGCCGGCGCCTTACCGGCGCCAGATCGGCCGACAACAGCCCGGGTTCGAGTGTTTCCAGCAGCTGATCCATCGCCAGCAAAGACACCAGCTCCGCGGCATCGAACCACAACCCCGGCAGCTCGAAGCGCGCATCCGCTTCGCCGTGATAGTAGTAACCGTTGTATTCGCGGTCGTATTCGATCGGCGCATCGAGATACAGCCGCATCTCGCGGATAATGCGTTTGACCGTGGCCGGCGAGCATTCCAGGCGCCGTTCCAGCGTGGCCTTGGGGATCGGGTGATGCGCGCCGGAGAGTTGCTTGTGCAGCGCGTAGATGCGGTCGAAGACGTTCATGCACCGAGTCTCGCATGTCGCCGCCGCCGTGATGAATGCCGTTTCCGAGTGAACTTGTCGGCCCACGGCGGTCAGACGGTGGAACCCTTGACGCCTGCGGCAGGGAATCGCTTGCAGCGTCGCCCTGCAGTGGACAGACTGCCCGAACGGAATCCGACCAATGTCGCAGACCATTACTGCGCGCCCATGACCGAAATCGACACCCATGTCATCGCCGACCGACCGCCGAGCGACGCGTTTCGCTACCTCGCGGACTTTTCCACATGCGAGCAGTGGGACCCGGCGGTCTATCGCGCGGACAAGCTCAGCGCGGGCCGGCCCGCGGTCGGCAGCGAGTTCCGTGTGATCGTATCGCTCGGCGCCCGCCGCAAGACGCTGCGTTACCGCATCGACGCGATCCAGCCCGGCCGGCGCATCGAACTCGTGGGCCGTGGCGCCGGCATCAAGACCTTCGAAACGTTCACCGTGAGCGCCGAGGATGGCGGCCGCCGATCGCGCATCGATTATCAGGGCCGCTTCTCGTTGCGCGGCCCGCTGGCCCGGGCGAAGCCGATCCTGGCGCCGGCCATCCGGCGCATGGTGTCGCGCGCGGCGCGAGGCCTGGCCGCGGCGCTGGCCGTCGACACCCGAACGCCGCGCCAGGGCTGGCTCAGCTATGCCGCCGACCGGGCCATCCTGCCCGGCGAAGCGCTGTATACCGATCGCGGCTATTTCGCCATGCCCGACCGCTCGCACAGCGAATTCATGGACGGCAAGCGCGTCGTGGTGACCGGCGCGACCGGCGGCATCGGCCGCGCCATCGCCGCGGAATATGCCCGGCTCGGCGCGCATGTCACGCTTGTCGGGCGCGATGCCGACCGCCTGGAGGCGGCGGCCGAACACGTGCGCGGTTTCGCCGGGGCCGCGCCGGACGCCGTGGATGTGGTCGAGGTCGATCTGACGAGCATCGCCGCCACACGCCGGGCCGCCGCGACCATCGCCGAGGATGCACCCAGGCTCGACGTACTGGTGAACAACGCCGGCGCGCTATTCAACGAGTACGGCGTGAGCGATGACGGCATCGAACGCACCGTGGCGGTCAATCTGGTGGCGCCCTTCGTGCTCACCGAATCCCTGATCGGCCCGCTGCAGGCCGCCGGCGGCCGGGTGATCAACATGGCCAGCGGCGGCATGTATGCGGTCGGCCTGGATATCGACGCCCTGTCGCCGTTGCCGGCGAACTATGGCGGGCTCAAGGCTTACGCCCGGGCCAAGCGGGCGCTGGTCGCGCTGACTGCGCACTGGGCGCGCCGCTACGGCGACCAGGGGCTACAATTCAACGCCATGCACCCCGGCTGGGTGGACACACCCGGCGTGGCACGATCGCTACCGCGCTTTCATTTCGTGATGCGCCCGGTGTTGCGCGATACGCGCATGGGCGCCGACACCGCGGTCTGGCTGGGTGCGGCACGGGCCGCGGCCGGGCTCAACGGCGCCTTCGTGTTCGATCGCAGGCCGCGGCCAACCGCGCTCGTGCCCGGCACCCGGGTCAAACCCAGCCAGGCCCAGAACCTGTATGGCTGGCTTCGCAACACCACCGGTCTGACCCCCCATGGCCTCGGATAGCGACGACTCGAAGAAACGCCGCCGGCGCATTCTCGGCGCCGGCATCCGTACGCTTTCTCGCGGCGCGATGCGCGGCATGCCGGGCTACGACCGCGCCAAGAGCCTGCACAAGACCGGCCAGGACTGGTACGACACGCTGGGCGGGCTCAAGGGCGCCGCCATGAAGCTCGGCCAGATCGCCTCGCAGTATCAGGACCTGCTGCCGCCGCAGCTGACCGAACAACTCGCCCGCCTGCAACGCAACGCCGAGCCCTGGCGCTTCGCCGATCTCGAGCCCGTGCTCGAGGCGAACTGGACCGACGAACAGCGCGAGATGATCGAACACATCGACGAGAACGCGATGGCGGCGGCCTCGATCGGCCAGGTACACGCCGCGCAGCTGACGGATGGGCGCGCGGTGGTGATCAAGATCCGTTACCCCGGCGTCGCCGACTCGATCGATGCCGACATCGCCAACCTGGGCCGGCTGCTCAAGTGGTCGCGCTTCCTGCCGATCGGCGGACGCGAGCTGGATGGCGTGCTGGGCGAGCTGCGCGAACGGTTCGTCGAGGAAACCGACTATCGCCGCGAGCTGGTCAACCTCAAGCTGCTGCGTCAGCTCGAACTACGCGACTTCGAGCTGCCCGAGCCGGTACCCGAACTCTGTACCGAGGCGGTGCTGGTCACCACGCGGCTCGATTCGGCGCCGCTCGAGACCGGCCAACCGGCACTCGGGGCGGCGGTGGTCGAGGCGATCAATCGCCAGGTCTTCGAACTCGGCGCCCTGCACGCCGATCCGCATCCCGGCAATTTCGGCATCACCGCGGCCGGCACCATGGCACTCTACGATTTCGGTTGCCTGAAATATCTGGACCAGCCGACCCGGGTCGCCATGCGCGATATCCTGACCGCCGCCATGGCCGAGGACTGGGCGGGCGTACACGATGGCATGGAACGGCTCGGTGCGGTGCCCGAGGGCAGCTGGGAACGCCATGCCGAGGTCTATCGGGAAATTTATGCCCGGCATGCGGAATCGGCCCTGGCCCCGCTGCGCGACCGCCGGCCCTATGTATTCGAACGCGACGAGTTGATCGATTCCATCCGCGCCGAGATCGGGCGTTCCATGGGTTACTGGCGTTATTTCAGAGCAGCGCCGAACATGGTTTTCGTCATGCGCACGCTGTCGGGGCTGTACTGGATATTGCGCAGCATCCATGCCGAAGTCGATCTGTACGGCGAACTGGAACGCATCGTGGCCGGCGAATACGGCCCGCCTGTACAGACCGACGAAACCCGCTGACAAGCCGCCCGGCGAGCGGCTAATCGGCCGTTCAGCCTGCGCGTCTATGCTATAGCCGTAAATCACAATCAAGGCCCGAGCTCACCGCCCTGACGGCGGCGAGCGGATGCCGATAACAGAGATTTCGGGTATGGAAAAAGGCGATCGGGCGGGCTTGACGGCCTTTTTCATAGGTTGTCTGTTCTTCGCATTTCTGGGTGGCGCTTATATCGTTCTGGCCCAGGTCTTTCCCTATAAATTTCTCGACAACGCCTATCGCGCCGGGTGGGCGCTCGTGCAGCAGAAGCACACGATCGACAACCCGTTCACGCAAACCGATCAATGGCGCAAGGCGCGCAGCGACAAGCGCGGCACCACCCTCTACGACCCGAAGCGCGCCTATAACGGTTATACGCTCTACACCTCGGGGGGCCGCACCACGGCCTATCTCATCGACATGCAGGGCCATGTCGTGCATCAATGGCACGCCGATTACTCCAAGCTCTGGCAGACCACGCCGGACGGGCGCGAAGCCCGGCCCGACAAGCTGATGTATTTTCGCAAGGCGGTGATGTACCCCAACGGCGACCTGTTGGCGATCTTCATCACCGCGGGTGATACGCCCTGGGGCTATGGCCTGGTCAAGCTCGACGCCCACTCGAACGTGATCTGGAAGTATCACGGTGCGACCCATCACGACCTGTATCTGACCGACGACAATCGCGTGTTCGTTCTCACCGATGCCTACCGCGACCAACCGGTGCCGGGCTTCCCCAATCTGAAAACACCGTGGCTGGATGATTATCTGGTCGAACTCAACGGCAAGAACGGCCAGGTCATCAAGAAGATCTCGATCTTCGACGCGCTGTGGCATTCGCGCTACCAGGCCCTGCTCGGCGCCGACCCGAGTTTCGCCATGGAGGACCCGCTGCATACCAACAGCGTGCAGTATCTTGGCAACGCGCTCGGCAAGGCATTCGCGCCGGCCCGGGGCAACGGCGATCAGGTGCTGTTGTCGACGCGGCATCCCGGGCTCGCCGTGCTGCTGGACGTCAAGTCCGGCCAGGTAACCTGGGCGCTGAAGGGGTCGTGGCTGGGCCAGCATTCCATGCGCGCGTTGCCGAACGGGCATTTCACCATTTTCGACAACTATGGCAACTTCGAGACGCACAACATGAGCCGGATTCTCGAGGTCGACCCGACCACGCACGCGATAACCTGGCAATACGAAGGCAATGCGCAGCACCCGTTTTCGAACCTGCTGCGCGGCGCCGTGGTCACGCTACCCAACGGCGACCGCCTGATCACCGAATCCGACGGCGGCCGGCTGTTCGAAGTCGCGCCCAACGGCGACATCGTCTGGGAATACGACAACCCCATCCGCGGCGGCGACCACAATCAATACATCCCGGTGGTGTCCTCGGGTCAGCGCATCAAGCCCGATCAACTCGCCCCGGCCTTCCGCCGTTCGCTCAACACCTCGCAGGAGTGATGTCATGTCCCATCGCTGTTCCAACGCCCCCCGCTACAGCACATCGCTCAAACTGGGGATCACGCTGCTCATCCTGCTGGCGCCGTTCGCGGCGGCCCAGGCCTATGTCGGCCCCGGGGCCGGGCTCAGCCTGCTGAGTGCGCTGTGGGGCCTGCTCTGCGCCATCGGCGCGGCATTCCTGTTCGTGATCCTGTGGCCGATCCGCCGGCTGCGTCGCAAGCGCCGCGAAGCCCGACAGGCCCGCGAGCAGCATGCAGACAACGCTGACAAGCCGGCGACCACCCAGACATCCGAACAACCGCGCGATCCGCGCTGATACCCGCCCCGCCGATTGCCCCGGCCGCCCGCTCCGGCGGCGTGGCCGGGTTTCGAGGCAAGGAAGCTTCCATGGGCCTGTTCAATATTCTCTCGCCGGTGTTCGGCGCCATCGACGGCGCCGCGGCATCCCTATTGCCGACCCCAGTGCGCCTGGCGCTGTGGGCGGCGATTCTCGCCGTCAGCACGATGCTGCTGTACAAGGGACTATCGCCCCAGGCCCGCATCGGCACCGCCAAGCGGGAGGCCCGCGAGGCACGGCGCAAGCTCAACAGCTTCGACGGCGAGTTCGCCGATGCCGGCCCGCTGATCCGCGACCAGTTCCTCACCGCCTTCAAGCACATCGGCCTGGTCGTACCCGGCACGATCATCGCCGTGTTACCGCTGCTGTGCTTCCTGGTCTGGGCCGACAATCATTTCGACTACAGCCTGCCGGCCCACGGCAGCGCGCCCGACGTGGCCACCGTGCCGGCCGGTGCTTCGGGCGTGAGCGCACACTGGGACGCGGGCCGGACGCCGCCCGCTGTCTCGCTGGGTGGCAACGGCACCACGCCGCGCGCCTATCCGATGACCGCGCCGGTGCCGATCATCACCAAACACGGGGCCTGGAATTGGCTGGTGGGCAATCCGCTCGGCTATCTGCCGGATGACAGCCCGGTGGAGGCGGTGCGCATCGCACTGCCGGAACGGGAATTCATTCACTTCGGACCGTCGTGGATGCGCGGCTGGCTCGCCGTGTTCATTCCGGTGATGTTCATCGTCTCGCTGCTGATGTTCAAATGGGCCAAGATCGAATGAGCGACGATACCCGCAGCACCACAGTGCGCACGCCGCGCTCCGCACCGAGCGAATCGGCCATCGCGAGCTTCGCGGTGCCGACCTGGATGCATCGCGTCGCCGGCTGGCAGGAACGCCATCCGCGCGCTGCGATCCGGCTGGGCAACTTCGATACGAAGACGGCCTCGGAAGCGATCGAGAACATCACGATCGAGGCGCCGATCTACATCGCGGGGCTGGCGCGTTCGGGCACCACCATCCTGCTCGAACTGCTCGCCGAGCATCCGGACGTGGCCACCCACAAGTACCGCGACTTCCCACCAGTGTTCACGCCCTGGCTGTGGGATCGATGGCTGGCCCGGGTGCCGGAAAAAGACGAATCCGCCGCCGAGCGCGCCCACGGTGACGGTATCGCCGTCACCTCGCACAGCCCGGAAGCATTCGAGGAAGTGTTGTGGATGGCGTTCTTCGAGAACAGCCACGACGCCGCGCATTCGAATCGTCTGACGCGCGAGACCTCGAACCCCGAATTCGAGAAATTCTACGCCGACCATATCCGCAAGATTCTCGCGATACGTCACGGCAAGCGCTATGTGGCCAAGGGCAACTACAACCTCATGCGGCTGGCGTATCTACAGAAGATGTTCGCCGATGCGCGCTTCGTGCTGCCCGTGCGCGACCCGGTCTGGCACATCGCCTCGCTGATGAAGCAGCAGACCCTGTTCGAGGCCGGCGAGAAGGCCCATCCGCGGGCGATCGATCATCTGCGCCGGGTGGGCCATTTCGAGTTCGGTCTGGATCGACGCCCCATCAACACCGGCGACGCCGAGGCCGTCGAGCGCATCGAATCGCTGTGGCAGGCCGGCCGGGAGATCGAAGGCTGGGCGCGTTACTGGGCCATGGTCTACGGCGCGGTGGCCGACCAGCTCGCCGACGACGAGGCGCTCAGGCAGGCCACGCAGATCGTGTGCCACGAGCCGCTGTGCAATGACTCACAGCGCGTGCTCGCGGATTTCTATGGTCACTGCGGGCTGACGGTGGACCCGGCCACGCTGGACGCCGCCAGCCAGCGGCTGCACTTGCCGGATTACTACAAGCCCGCCTTCGAAGCCGACGAGATCGGCCTCATTCGCCAAATCGCCGGCCCGGTGGCCGAGCGCTTCGGTTACGACCCGGCACGGCTCGGTGAGCGCGACCCGATCCGTACTGAAGCCGAGATATAGGTTCGCGCCGAAATCGGCCCGGCCACAAGGCGGCCGGGCCTGCAAGCATTCAGCCCGTCACGGCGGCGACACCGGCCTTGGCCGTTGCGGCGTCCTGGTCGGGCTTGACCCCGGACACGCCCACGGCACCGGCCACCTGACCATCGACCACCACCGGTACGCCGCCGGTCATCGTGCCCTTCAACCCGGGCACCGACAGAAAGGCGGCGCGCCCGCCGTTGATCATGTCCTCGAAAACCTGGCTTTCCTTGCGGCCCAGAGCGGCGCTACGGGCTTTCTCGGTCGCGATGTAGCTGCCCATCGGCGCGCAGTCATCCAGCCGGCGCAGCGCCAACGGATGCCCGCCATCGTCCACCACCGCGATCGCCACGTTCCAGCCGTTGCGCTCGGCCTCGGCCTGGGCGGCATCGAGAATACGGTTGACATCATCCAGCGTGAGCACGGGTTTATGCTGCATGTTCTGATCCTTTTCGCTTGTGGTGAATCACTACGATGGCCAGGCCAATACGCGATGCGCCAACGGGCCGCCGGTGCCCAAGCCCATGGAAACCAATGAGCCTGACGACACCGGCCCCTCGACCATAATGGACCGTCGGCCGGCGTGTCTTGCCAGGCACGCCGCAAGAGCCGGCCACGGGCCTTTCAGGTCATGCGCGCGAGCGTGTCGTCCTTGCGGATCACGCGATGATAGAGCATTCCCAGCAGGTGTAGACCAACCAGCACAAGAATAGTCCAACCCAAGTAGGCGTGCAGGTCTGCAACGAAATGGTCGATTCCGGGCGCTTTACCCACGAGGCTCGGGATCGGAACGGCGCCGAACCACATATAGGTCGAACCATGATCAGTCACAAGTATATAGCCGATAATAGGCTGGCAAATCAGCGCGAGATAGAGCAACCATTGGTTCAAATCCGCCAGCCAGGCCAAGCCTGCCGGCATGCCGGCGGGCTTGGCCGGCGTGTCTGTGAGAAAGCGCACACACAGCCGTGCCAACATAAGCCAAAATACGGTGACACCCAGTGCTTCATGCCAGAAGAAAAAACTCTTGGTGGCATCGACATGAAGGCTCGCACCCAGCAGCCCCAACGGCCATAAAACGAACACAAGCACCGCTACCAACCAGTGAAATGCCTTGGCGGCGGGATGGTAATGGTGTGGTCGCGTCTCTACGTTCATGAAGTCTCCTGTCAGCCGGCAGTCGGCCGGCGCCGTTCTTTGATCTGATCGTGCCAAGAGTATGAACAAGTAGCGAGGCACGAATATGAAACGCGCCGTTGACGTTATAGCAACGAATCGACGGCCGCCCCTGCGCCGGGGCCGGCCCGCAGGTGCCGCGCCGCGGCGGCCGTCACGGCATCAGTCAAGGGCGCCAGCACCGTTTCCAGCCGCCGAACGTAATGCCAATCCAGCGGCACGTCGAACGGTGTATCCACCAACAGTTCATGCAAACGCCCGCTGGACAAGGCCTTGGCGACCAGCGCTTCGGGATTGAGCCCCCATCCGACCCCGGCGAGCGCCGCTTCGACGAAAGCGTTGGCCGAGGGCAGACGGTGGCCGAGGCCCGGCTCCACCGGCGCGACATACTGCGCCGCCCAGCGCGCCTGCAGGCGATCGAGCGTGTTGAACGACAGCGCGGGGGCGGCCTGCAATGCCTGCGCGGTCACGCCGTCGGCGAAATGCTGCGCAAGGAACGCCGGCGCGGCCGTCGCGCGATAGCGCAGACAGCCCAACCGCCGGCGATCGCAGCCGCCCACGGGATGCGTCTGCGCCGTCACCGCCGCCATGACCTCACCGCGCCGCAGCCAGTCGGCACTATGGTCTTCGTTGTCGATCACCACATCCACGCGCATCGATTGCAGAGCGGACAGCGCGTCGACGAACCAGGTCGCCAGGCTGTCCGCATTGACCGCCACCCGAACCGTCGGCCGGGTGGCATCGGGCGCCGGCACGCCCAGCCGGTCGAGCGTGTCCCGCTCAGCCAGGGCCACCGCCTCCGCGTGACGCGCGAGACGCTCGCCGTGGGGCGTGGCCTGGCACGGCATACCGCGCGCGATCAACACCAGGCCGAGTTCGTCTTCCAGACGGGCGATGCGCTGGGAGACCGCGGACGGCGTGACGTGCAGTACCCGCGCGGCCCGTTCGAACGAGCCATGCTGAATCACCGCCAGGAGCGCCGTGAGCCGCGCCGAATCGAGCTGCATTAAATTTTCTTAATTGGCCTCAATTACTTTAGCTTTCCTGTTGCGGTTCGCGGATGCAAGTTGCTTGTCTTCATCCTTCGCATCGGCCGCCGATCCATGCCCTTTTACAGCGGTTTCGCGCTCGGTCTCGGACTTATCGCCGCCATCGGCGCGCAGAACGCGTTCGTTCTGCGACAGGGCCTGGCCGACCGGCATGTGCTCGCGATCTGTCTGTGCTGCGCGCTGTCCGATCTGATTCTCATCACCGCGGGGGTGGCCGGGATCGGCCGCGTTGCCCAGGCGCACCCGGCCTGGATCATGGCGCTTCGCTACGCGGGCGCGGTGTTCCTCGCCGCCTATGCCCTGGCCAGTGCCCGCCGTGTGGCGCTGGGGAACAGCGGCCTGACGCCCGGCGCAACCGGCGACGCCTCACTTGCGCGCACCCTGGCCATCGCTCTGGCGCTCACCTGGCTCAATCCGCATGTTTACATCGATACGCTGCTGCTGCTCGGCACCGTGGCCGCCACCTACGGCGACCAGCGCCTGCGCTTCGGTGCCGGGGCGATCTGCGCCTCGTTCGTCTTCTTCTTCGCACTGGGATTCGGCGCCCGGCGGCTGCGCGGGCTGTTCGCCCGACCACTGACCTGGCGCATCGTCGACGGCGGCATCGCGCTATTGATGACCGTGCTCGCGACACGTCTGGCCCTCGGGGCATAACGCGGTCGCCGGCGTGCGTGATCGCGCCATGCACGCGGGCACGACGCGCGCCGGCACGCCCCATCCCCGGCCAGCCGGACCATGGCGTAATGCCCGCCGCACCGACTCGCGCCTGCCCTCGAATACCGCGCCGCGCGTGACCTGCCCCTGTTCAGCCCGCCGCGGATGGCTATACTGGCCCGATTTGATTTTGGCCACGGGGGATCCGAACGATGTCGACCCGCTCGGTAGACAGCCCCTACATGCAGTTTTCCCGGGCACAGTGGGCGTCGCTCCGCGACACCACGCCCATGACGCTGACCCCGGATGAGATCCGTACACTCAAGGGCATCAACGAAGCGTTGTCGCTCGAGGAGGTGGCCGAGATCTATCTGCCGCTGGCGCGTCTGCTCAATCTCTACGTGGATGCCAACCAGCACCGCAGCGCGACGCTGGACCGTTTTCTCGGCAACCGTGACCGCCGACCGCCGTTCGTGATCGGCATCGCCGGTAGCGTCGCGGTCGGCAAGTCGACCACGGCCCGTGTGCTGCAGGCCCTGCTCAACCGCTGGCCCGAACAACGCAACGTCGCCCTGGTGACCACCGACGGTTTCCTCTATCCGAATGCCACCCTGGAAGCGCGCAATCTGATGAGCAAGAAGGGCTTCCCGGTGTCCTTCGATATCAATCGCCTGATCGAATTCGTATCGGATTTGAAGGCCGGCCGGCCCGGGCTCGAGGTGCCGCTGTACTCGCACCTGGTCTACGACGTGCTGCAGGATCGGGCACAGATCGTGGATCAGCCCGATATCCTCATCCTCGAGGGGCTGAACGTGTTGCAGAGCGGGATGGACTATCCACAGAACACGCATCATGTGTTCGTATCGGATTTCATCGATTTCTCGATATTCGTCGATGCCCCGATCGCGCAACTCAACGAGTGGTTCATCCGCCGCTTCATGACCTTGCGCGACAGTGTCTTCTCGGACCCGCATTCCTATTTCCACAAGTACGCGGATCTGTCCGACGCGGAAGCCGCAGCCACGGCGGACCGCATCTGGCGCGAGATCAACGAGGTCAATCTGCGCCAGAACATCCTGCCCACCCGCGAGCGCGCCAGTCTGATTCTCAACAAGGGCCCCGAACACGCGGTCGACAGCATCAGCCTGCGCAAATAATCGGCCGTGCACGGCAAGCGCGACCGACCCGACCCGGCCCGGCCCGGCCAAATCGAGACCGAGCCGCTGGACGAGCTCGTGCCCGGCTGACGCGCGACCCAGGCAGCTCGATGCCCTCGACACGCCCGCACCGGCGTAGATCGAAGCCTATGTCCGACGCGATCTGCCGCCCCGGGCCCCGCGCCGTACTGCCGGATTCGCAGCATCGGTCATATTGTTTGCCGTCTACGCCATAGCCAGCACGATGCCCAGAACAGCGACCAGAACACCACCGATCAAAAAAAGATAGATATTCAGGTGGCCGGACTGCAGGGCCCTGAGCCTCTGACCCAGCCAACGTACCAGCCGCACCATCGGATCGAACAACCACGGCCCGAACACGGGGGCCAGTGCATAGCTGAAGTTGAGCTTTTTCGGAAAATAGCTCGACACTTCGTGCTCGCTTGAAGCGGTGGCCGTGGGGCGATAGACGAAGCCATAGTAGCGCTGCAAGGCGTTGGCAAACGTCAGCGCGGTGGTCGCACTGCTGGCCGGTGCGGCGAGGCCGCCAAACCAAATGGGCACCCGCCTCGGCTTCAGTCGGGCCAGCCCCAGGACCAGCAGTGCGGGTATCAGGCTGTAGGCGGCGAGCGCGATCGTCAGCTTGGTCGGCGATATAAAAGCGAAACCCTTGGCCAGCGGGACCAGCAGCCAACCGTGGCGCATCAAATCGGTAGCGGACGCGCCAAAACGCAGGCTTGTCGCCGGCCCAAGAGCGTCCAACCACCACGGCATACCGATCGCCAGCACGAGCACGGCGATACCGAGCCAAACCACATTGACGCCGATCGGCTGCCGGTCTGGAGCTGTGGGTTCCGGGCGTCCCAGCAAGCCAAGCCCGATGGCTTTGACGAAGGTCGCCACTCCGATCGCACCGGACAGCGCCAATCCGGCCCCCGACAGCACCAGGGCAATCCGGGCATTTAAGGTATCCAGACTGAAACCGTGGAACAGGATCTGGAAGCCGAACCATTCGCTGATGAAGCCCGGGGTCGGCGGTACGGCGGCCAGGCTCAATGCCGCCAGAAAGGCGCCGGCCGTCATCCAGGGCATCAATCGCACGAGCCCGCCCTGTCTTAACCCGTAGCCGCGGCCTGCCCGAAACGCGGCATCGGACGCCAGCAACAAGCCCGATTTCGCCAACGTGTGGCCGGCCATATGCAGCAAACCGGCCACCCAGGCCATACCGGCGAGATGATTATTGCCGTGAAGCTTGAACAGTAACGCCGAACCCGCCAGCGATACGGCGATCGCTGCATTATCGGCGGATGAAAAAGCCAGCAGACGGCGCCAATCGTCCTGTTGGAAGGCATATAGCGCGGCAAGAATCGCGCTGACCACCGCCACCGCCAGAACGAGCTGCGCCAGACCGGCGTGTGCATTGCCGCACCAGTCGAGCAAACCGCGCACCAGGGCGAAGTACGCTGCGTTCAATACGATGCCGGATAAAATAGCCCCGCTCGCCCCACTGCCGCTGGCATAGGCATCGGGATACCATTCGTAGAATGGCAGCAATCCGAGTTTGGCGCCGAAACCGACCAAAAGCAGCAACGCAACGATAAAACCCGGCCAGCCGGACAATGCGAATCCCGAAAAAACGGTGTGACCGCTGGCCGCGGTGAACCAGAGCACGGCGGCGAAGAGGGCCACGCTGCCGACTTCCAGCAGGCCCAGCATGAACAACACGCCGCGCCCACTGTCACGATCCGGTTGCTCGGCCAGCAGCATCAGGGCTGCGCCGAGGCTCATCAACTCCCAGCTGATCAGAAACGCCGTGCCTTCCTGAACGCCGAAAACGCCGATAGCGCCCAGCAGACTGATGGCCACGCCGCTGTACCAACTCGGTCCACGCGCCACCGGCGAGTCGGAACACACGGCCGCAAAGGCGCCCAGTGCGCCGAACAACAGCAGCCATAGCGCGGCACCGTCGAATTTGATCGGCGTGCCGGCAGCGACCGGATTGAACGGCAAATAGCCCACGATCGGTGTCTGGGCCATAAGCGCTCCGACAACACCCGCGAGCAAGGCAACGAGTCCGGCCAACAGCCCGAGTCTGGCCAACCCACGCCCACCCCGGGCAAAGCCGGCAACCAGAGCCGCCAGCCAGGCCATTGCTGCGAGGGCAACAAGGTCGACATCGCCGATGCCTGTGGTCACGGCGGCATGATCAGTCATCCAGCTGCCCTCCCCGCATATGCTGTTCGGCCCGCCCGACGATCATCAGCAGCGCATGAATCAAGGCGGCGGGATTGGGCGGACAGCCCGGCAGATAGACATCCACCGGCAGAATCGGGTCCACGCCGACACCACTGGCATAAGTGCCGCCGACCGCCCCGCCGGAGACCGCGCAGGTCCCGGTCGCCAGGACCCAACGGGGCTCCGGCATGGCTTCGTAGGTTGCCTGCAGGGCGTCGCGCATCGCATAAGTCACGGTGCCGGTCACCAGCAGCAAATCGGCATGACGCGGCGATGCGGTAAAAAATATTCCCAGCCGGTGCAGGTTGTAGAACGGATTGTTGAGCGCCTGCAGCTCGGATTCGCAGCCATTGCAGGAACCCGCGTCGACATGCCGGATATGCAGACTGCGCCCGAACACGCGGCGGATACCGGCGGCCAGTTTCTGTTCGGGCGATGCGCCGTCGTCGTTATTGGCATCGGCGTCAGCCGGCCGCCAATGCAGGTCGTCGCGCTCGCGCACGCCCAGCGCCCAGTCGTTGGAGGCCGTCAACGCCCCGGTCGGACAGGCTTCGACACAGAGCTGGCACGCGATGCAACGGCCGTAGTCGATATCGAGCGCCGGCTCGCCGTCGGCCCGGAACTGGATCGCATCCGGCAGACAGACGTCGGCGCATTCGCGACAGCCGTCGCGGCATTTTTCCGGATCGAAACGCGGCATGCCGAGCACGCCCCCCTGGCCATGCGCATCGCCGCGCGTCGGCCAGGCGGTCGTCGCACGTCCGGCGCGCAGTCCAAAAAGAGTCCATAACGCCATGGCTGGAGCCCCCTTAATCCGTAAAGTGAACGCCCTGCGCTGTTCGACCCGGCTTTTGCGTACCGCTGTTCATCGGTCGCAACCGGCGATGGTCAGGCCGAAGCTGGCTTCGTTGATGGCGTAGTCCATGATGTCGCCGCCATGCATCGTGAACGGGAACACACGCCAGTTGGAAAATGACGGCGACTTGATCTTGACGCGGGCAAGACGCCCGGCGGCATCGGTATGCACGGCGTAATAGAGCGCCCCGCGGGCGCCTTCGACCCAGCCCAGCCCCGACCCCAGGGCGGGCAGCGTCAGGTCGGTGCGGATGGGCCCGTCCAGATTGAGCCGAGCGAGACGCTTGACCATTTCGAAACTCTGCTTGAGTTCCGCGGCGCGCACGCGAGCGCGCGCCAGGGCATCGCCACGATCGTCGGTGGGAATCTCCAGCGGGAGATCGAGATACATCGAATACGGATGATCACGCCGTAGATCGCGGTCGAGCCCGGAGGCGCGTTCCACCGGGCCGGTTGCGCCTTGGTCGTAGGCGACGTCACGCGACAACACGCCCGTCTCGATCAGTCGATCCATATAGCTCGGCGTGGATTCGAGATGCTGCAGATACTCGACTGCCTCATCGGCCAGCGCCCGCACGTCGCCCAGCGCATCGGCATCGAGCGACAGATCACGCCGCAGCCCGCCCGGCACAACGATGCCGCGCAGGAAGCGGCTGCCCGTCAATTTCGCATTGATCTGCTTGGCTTTTTCTTCCAGCAACCGGCCCTGAGCGTCGCCGACATACAGCGTCGTAGTGCTGGCCAGATGCGCGAAGTAATGCAGGTGATTGTAGATTCGCTCCAGTTCGCCGAGCAGCGTCCGTATCATTTCGGCGCGCGGTGGTATCCCGGCATCGGCCATCGACTCGATCGCCCGGCAGTACGCCCAGGCATGGGCGAAACTGCCCACCCCGGAAACCCGCTCCGCCAGCACGGTCCCCAAGGCGGGCGCCACACCTTCAAAGCGTTTTTCCAGCCCCCGATGCTTGAAGAACAGGCGCGGCTGGTAGTGCAGGATGGACTCGCCCAGGTAATAGAAAATGAACTGGGCCGACTCCATGACGTCGGCGCGCACCGGCCCGAACGGCAGGCGCTGTACATCGCCATTGGCGGCGATTTCCGGCGCGTGCCAATCGCTACGCTCGAAGGTCAATGCCTGGCCCCGCGGGTGCGCCGGTTCCATCGGCGGATGTTCGGAACTTGCGCCTTCGTGCAGCACCAGAGGCGCCGATTGCGGCATGTCGTCGATTTCGAGCGCGAACAGATCGCGCATTTCGCGCTCGTACCAGCTCGCCAGCGGCACGATATCGGCCACGCTCGGCAGGCGTCCGTCGACAGGCTTGCAGCACCACATCTCGAACGCCCGGCCTTTCGCCGGCGCGCACAGATACCGCACCTCGAGTTCGTCGTCGGCGTCGCGCCGTGCGTAGATCATCTGCAGGCGGCCCTGGTCCCGCACAAGCTGCTGGCAGCGCGCCCGCAGCGCGTCGGCCGGCACCGTCATGTACTCGACTCCGTTCACGAGCCCCCCTTCGCAACCAAAGCGAACAACGCATGCAACGGCGCCGGCCACCACAGACCGAACACCAGCAACGGGATGAAGGCCAGCCACATCGCCAACACGTTGGTCCAGGGCAGGCGTCGCACACGGTCGGCGCCGACCGCGCCAGGCGCGGCGTCGGTTTCATCCGTCGTGTAGTACATGCGCCGGAAATGATCGAGGAAACCGATGAAGATCACGATCAGCAACACCAGCATGATCGCCACCGGCGCCGGCCAGCCGCCGACCCAGCCGGCGCGCAGCGTGGTGAACTCGCTCACGAACAGACCGAACGGCGGCGCGCCGGTGATCGCCACCGCGCCGGCCAGCCACAGGGCCCCACCAACGGGCGTGAGCCGCAATATCTGCCGGATCCGGCTCATGTCATGCGAGCCGAACAGCAAGCCGGCGTTGCCGGCGCCGAAGAACATCAGTGACTTGTTCAACGAATGGTTGAGCATGTGGTAGCAGGCCGCGGCCACGCCGAATACGCCACCGAAACCGAAACCCAGCGCCACCACGCCCATGTGCTCGACGCTGGAATACGCCATCAAACGCTTGGCATCGCGCTGGCGCACGATCAGAAGAGCCGCGACCGCGAGCGAAAGCAACCCTAGCGCCACCAGTACCCCGTGCGAAAGCCGTGTCAGATGCGCCGCATCGGCGATACGCAGCCCGCGCACGATGCCCACCATCGCGGTGTTCAGCAATGCGCCCGACAGCATCGCCGACACCGGCGTCGGACCCTGACTGTGCGCATCCGGTAGCCAGGTGTGCATCGGCGCCAAGCCGACCTTGGTGGCGTAACCGGCCAGGATCAGCAGAAAGCCCAGCGCCATGAGCACCGGATCGGCCTTGGGCGCCGCGGCGCCGAGCGCCGCCCAGGTCATGTCGTACCGGGGCCCGTATACGAAGGTGCCGGCCCAGTACCAGAACACCGTGCCCAGCAGCGCGAGCGTGATGCCCGCCGATACGATGATCAGATATTTCCAAGCCGCCTCGGTGCTTTCGGCCGAACGTTCGAACCCGACCAGGAACGTGCTCACCAGCGTCGTCAACTCGATCGAGATCCAGTACAGCCCCGGCTTGTTCATGGCCGGGGCAATAAACATGGTGAGCGCGAAACCCGCGAATAGCGCGTAAAACACCCACAGGCGATCATGATCTGCTTCGACGCGCATGTAGCCCAGCGCATAGATCGAGGCCAGCAGATACACCACGGCCACACAGAGCAGCACCCAGCAGGCGAGCGGGTCGAGCAGCACATAGCCGTGCCAGCGCGCGCCTGCATGGGCGGCGGTTGTGGCCACCAGCCCGATGGTGGCGCCCAGCGAGGCCACCGCCGACAGTAGATTGATCCACTCGGACCACCGCGCGCGCCGCAGCGAAAGCGCCACCAGAATCGCCAGCGCCGGCGCGCCGAGCGTGATGGCGTAACAGATCGTCTCGCTCATCCGCGCAGCCTCCGCAGGTCCAGGCTGCTGGTGCTGCCCACGTGGGTGACGAGGTAGCGGGTCAGCACGCCGAAACAGGCGACCGCCACCAACAGATCGAACAGAATCACCAGTTCCAACAACAGCGGCATGCCCGGCACCAGGATCTGCGAGCCGAGAAAGATGCCGTTTTCCAGTACCAGCAGGCCGAGGATCTGGCTCATCGCTTCGTGCCGGACCGAGAGCATCAGAAAGCCGATCAGCTTCATCGACAGCATGACCGTCAGGGCAAGCAGAACGACCGTGTCCGGGTGCGCCAGACTGGCGCCGATATGCTCGGCCACCGCCAGCGCCAGCAGCACCAGCGCTGCGCCGATCACGAGCGCCGAGGACGGCTTGATGATTTCGTGCAGTTCGCGGTCCACGCCCATACGCCCGGTAATTCGCCAGAGCAGATACGGCAGCGCCAGACCCCGGAACAACGCGGTCAGCGCCGCCACCAGGTACAACTCGGGATAGCCGCCGTAATAGCCGACCGCTGCGGACAACAACGCGATCAGCCAGCACTGGCCGGTATAGGCCAGCAGATAGTTCTGCAGCCAGCGTGAGCCGAGCATGACGAACACCAAGATCAAGCTGGCGATTGCCAGCAAACTGAACAGCGAAGCGGCCAGCGGCGTGAAATGAATCGAGTTCACCAGCCCTCTCCTAAAACTGCTGCGCGACGATGCCGAGCACCGCCAGTAGAAAGGACGCCGCCAGCGGTTCCTGGTAACGGAAGAAACGCAACCGGGCCTGCGCCGTCTCGACCACGATGACCGCCAAGGCCACTACACCGAACTTGATCGCGATCGCGCCCACCGCCCCCGCTTCGCCGACGAGCGTGCCGACGTGCGACAACCCCCAGGGCAGCGTGAGCACGTTGCAGAAAATGGTGTAGAGGATGAATTGCTTCATCATCGAGGCCCAGCGCGCGAAGGCCATCAGCGGGCCCGAGTATTCCAACGTGCGCGCCGCGCCGATCATGTAGATCTCGATATCGGTGCTGGAGTGGATCGGCAGGCGGTCGGTTTCGACCAGCAGCAGCACGAAGAACGCACAGACAATGAAGATATGCGCCGGGCTGAAGAACACCGGCCAATGGCCGGCCAGCAGATGATTGACCGGAAACGGCAACATCGTATGCGCCAACAGCGCCACACCCGCCAGCACCAGGATCAGCGTGGGTTCCGACAGGATGCCGAGCATGGCCGAGCGGCTCGAGCCGATGCCGCCATAGGCGCTACCGGTATCCAGCCCCGACATCATCAACATGAACGAGCCGATCGACAGCACCATGCCGCCGCCCAGAATATCGCCCATGTCGGACTGCGGTAGCGGGAAGTCGGTGAGCACCGGAATCAGCATCGGCACGATGCACATGGCCGCGAACGCGACGATCGGCGTGATCAGATAGACAAACGAAGCCGATTCGGGGACGACCAGTTCCTTATGGAACAGCTTCCATAGATCGCGATACGGCTGGATCAGCGACGGACCGGTCGCACGCTGGACGCGCTCCTTGCCCCGGAGAATGAACCCCTCGAGCAATGGCGAGAGCAGCAACGCCGCGAGCACCTGGCCGATTTGCGAGACCACATCAGGCAGACTCACCCAGCGCTCCTTGCGCTGCCATCAGCCACGATGGTCTCGTCGATTGACGAAGCATATTCCAGCATCGGATGCACCTATCTTGCGATCAGATAGGAGTCATCAGCCGATGTCGGCGGTTCGAGGCGAACTCCATCGCCTATGCGTTCAGTCGCTTTTACTATTGCGCTATTCGTCGAACCCTGTCAATCGCTGTCGATCAGCGAGGCGCCGGCCTCCTCGGGTTCCCGACTCACCTCCCGTTCGCTCATCTTGGCATCATGATCGGCGAATATGCGCGCATAGATATCCCGGCCGTAGGCCGTTCGCGACGGCCGCCCGGGCCGGATACGGTGCGTGCGGGAGCCATCCTCGGATCGTTCGGCTTCCAGAAACAGAACATCCGTGCGCTCGGATTCCGAGAAAGCCAGTGCGAGTTCGTAGAAGTGGGTCACGAATACCACTTTCATCTGTTTTTCGAGCAGCACATCCACGATCTCGGCGGCGATCTCGGCGCCTTCGCGTTCGTTGGTCGCCGCGAACGACTCGTTGAACAAAATCAGGCTGCCGGGCTGGATATGTGTCACGATCTCGTCCATGCGCAGCAGTTCTTCCTCGAACTTGCCGCTGGCCATGCTGGCGTCTTCCTCACGCTTGTAGTGCGTGAACACGCCGCTACAGATATTGGCGGCAAATCTTTCCGCGGGCACGAACAGGCCAGCCTGCATCAGCAACTGCGCCAGCCCGAGGCTGCGAAGAAACGTCGATTTGCCGCCCTGATTCGCGCCGGTGACAAAAACGAGATCGTAACCGTCGGCCGCGATATCGTTGCCGACCACGGCTCGATTGGCGGTCAAACAAAGGCTGGGGTCATAGAGCCCTTGGGCCACGCGTTGTGGCGTGTCGTCGGTCCTGGGCTCGGGATAGCAGGTTGGCATGCCATGGTCTTGCAATGCGTCCAGTAGGTTCAGCGCCCCGCGATAAAAAGCCAGTTCAGTCCGCAACTGTTTGAAGAATGCGAGCACATGATCGGAGGCCTGCCCCAGCGCGTTCGCTGCCACATCGAGGCCGCGATTGCGGAGCTCTTCGAGCGCGCGAATGCCGGCCTGGTCACGCGGGTGGATTTCGAATGCATAAGTTTCCGGCTGGCGGTAGACGAGGCGCCGCAAACGCCCCCGCCGCCGTTCGGGCAGTTCCCGCAACACGAAGCCAACCCCTTTGTTGCCGGCCCCGAGTCTCGCGCTGAGCAGGATCCCGTGCTCGAACTTCAGTTCCTTGAGGTGCGCCGCGATTTCGGCCAGATAATCGTCCGAGAGTTCATCGCGGAGCATCTTGAAGAAGCGCACAAACGCGGGTGACTCGAAAGCCTGCGCCCGTTGTTCGGCGATCTGGCGGAGTTGCCGGAGCCGGTCGTGGAACATGGCCATGGTCTCGACCGCGCGATGTAACAATACCGAGGCACGATCGATGCTGAAATGAAACTGCTTGCGTTCCTCGTCGATAGCGTCGACGGCAAGCTCATAGAGACGCTCGATCACCGAACGACACTGTCCGCAGTCGAGCAACACCTGCTGGCGATAACGGATCACCTCGGCGTCCATTACGCTATTCAAGAGGCCAGCCTCGACCACCGGGCGCAGGAAATCGTCACCCGCCGCCATGGCATCGAAGAGCGTGTCGAGTTCGAGATCCTGGACGAGTTCGTCGGCCAGCGCCGGACGGGGCGCGTCGGGATCGAAATCCTGCTCGGGGTGCATCAGAAAGACTTTCATAGCCGTGCCTCCAATGCCTCTCGGGTAAGCCGATGCTTCTCGGCGAGCGAGCGCGCGTACGCCCGCCCATCGGGCGCCTTGCGTTGGATCTGGAACGTGCGGATGGCCGGATCGTCGGCGTCCACGGTGCTGGCCATGCTCACGATGGCCTCATCGAGCGTGGCCAGGTCGTCGATGAAGGTCACGCAGACGCCAGCGGCGCCAGCCTCGATGAGCGATCTGAGGATCCGCTCGCCGAGATAGCGGGCGTCGTCGGTGGTCGTGGAACTGAAGATTTCGTTCATGATCACGATGCTTTCGCGATCGACGCGTTCGAGTATGGCGTGCACCCGCACCAAGTCGTCTTCCAGCTTGCCCCGCAGGTTGCGGATATCCTCGGCGCGCTCGAAATGCGCGAACAGACCGCTCCAGAACATCAGCCGGGCGCTGCCCCCCGGCACCGGGCAACCCAGCCGCGCCAGCCAATGCAATTGGCCGAACATCCGCGCAAACGTGGTCTTGCCGCCCTGGTTCGGTCCGGAGACCAGAATGATCCGCTCGGGCGGCGTCAACTCGAAGTCGTTGGTCACCACCGGCTCGTCATGCGCGACCAACTGCTTGGCCAAGGCCAGGTCGAATGTCTGTTGCGCGATGATCGCCTCGTCGGGGCCGACGATATCCGGGTAGCAGAACGCCAGCCCGGCTTTTTCGAGCGACGCGATATAGCGTCGATAATGCAGACAGAACTGCAGTTCGCGATCAATCCGTGCCACGACGTCGTCGATATAATCGGCATGCGTTTGATAGAAGGTTTCAAAACGCTCGAAGATTTCAGGGAACAGTTGCGTGACCTGCTCCAGCACACGCGTCTCGACCGTGTTCAACACGACCGACTCGGGGAATGTCTGGTGGCGTTCCTTGGCATCGCCGTGGCGGAAACGCTCGAACGTCGCCGCGATGACCTCACCGTAATCGGGCTCGTCACCAAAACGGCTCACCTCGATGCGTGGCCCGCGAATCAGCACGTCATAACGAATACTGTCGACATCGGCGAGACGCGCTTCGGTGGTTTCAGCCAGCGTGCGGAAGTCGTCCGAAGCCACATAGGCGCCGAGCCAGCTCGAAAGATCGACGAAGCCGGCCGACTCGAGGCGCGCATCGGTCAGGGCCGACGCGAAATCCGTTACGACGGCACAATAGCGCGCCGCCGAATCCACCAGCCAGCGGATCTTTTCATGCCGATGATGCGCCTTGTCGATATGGGCCCGGCATTCGTGTACCCGGCCGACGCCGTCGGTAAACGCCTGGGCCGCGCGGCGGATCGCGTCATTCTCGAGATCCCGGAACACGGCATGCCGTTTGGACACCGTGTCGACGTTCGGCGCCGGCGTATAGAACAACGGTGTCAGCCCGTACTGATCCTGCTCGCCGACGATGGCGGCCACGACCTGATCGAGATTGAGATCGCTGAAACCCTCCGGAACATCGTCGCGACAATCATTGGCGGCTACGGCATTTTCGAACAGCAGACTGACGAACACTGCAGCCGACTCATGCGAAGATCCGCCCGACGACGCGGTCATTGCTCATCACCTCCGGCGAAGGTCGCACGCGCGCCGAGCTCGGCCTCGATCGCCATCAGACGGTTGTATTTGGCGACCCGCTCGCCTCGCGCCGGTGCGCCGGACTTGATATAGCGCGAACCGACGGCCACGGCGAGATCGGCTATGAAATCGTCCGTCGTTTCGCCGCTGCGATGCGAGACCATCGTCTCCCAGCCGGCGCCGTGGGCCAGCGCGACGGCATCACAGGTTTCGGAAACAGTGCCGACCTGGTTGAGCTTGATCAGCACCGCGTTGGCGCATTGCAAGTGGATGCCGCGTTCGATATAGGTCGATTGGGTGACGAAGATATCGTCGCCGACCAGAGTCAGCCGATCGCCGAGCTGGCGCTTGAGTCGCTGCCAACCCGCCCAGTCATCCTCGTGCAAACCGTCTTCCAGCAGCCGGATCGGGTAGTCCGCGGCCAAATCCTCGTAGTATTCGATCAGTTCGTCCGCGGTCAGTGACCGCTCTTCCGCCGCCAGTTCATAATGATGCTCTGGACGGAGTTCGCTGGCGGCCGCGTCGAAGGCCAGCGACACGTCCCGGCCCGGTCGCAAGCCGGCGTTTTCGATCGCGCCGAGCAACCAGTCCAGCGGCTGCCGGTTGGATTGAACCGCCGGCGCGAACCCGCCTTCGTCGCCCACGCCGGTACCGATGCCCTGCTCTTTCAGCATGGCCTTGAGTTGGCGATAGATATCGGTCGCCCAGCGCAGCGCCTCGGCAAAGCTGGCCGCCCCATGCGGCATCGCCATGTATTCCTGGAAATCGGCCCCCTGCCAGGCGGCGTGCGCGCCACCATTGAGGACGTTGAACGATGGAATCGGCAATCGGTGACAGTCCTCGCCGCCCAGATGGCGGTATAGCGGCACCTCGGCTGCCCTCGCCCCGGCCCGTGCCACGGCCATCGACACGCCCAGAATGGCGTTGGCGCCGAGGCGCGACTTGTTATCCGTGCCGTCCAGCGCCACAAGCCGATCATCGATCGCGCGCTGCTCGGCAACCGACATGCCGATCAATGCCTCCCGGATTTCGTCCTGGACGGCCCCGACCGCGCCGAGCACACCGCGACCGTCGAAGCGCTCGGGATCGTTGTCGCGCAACTCGGCGGCTTCGTGGCCTCCCGTGGAGGCGCCGGCCGGAACGCTGGCCGTCGTGGTATGGCCGTGGTTCGTCGTGCAGATCACCTCAATGGTCGGCTGTCCGCGCGAATCGAGAATTTCGCGGGCCTTGAGGTCTTCAATCGTTGTCGTCATGAGTCGTCCTTGAGAAGCGGATTGAATATTTCGTTTGGCGTATGCGTCACACGATATGCAGATAAATGCCGAGCACGCTCACCGCACCGCCGCCGAGCATCATCACGACCGTCCAGATCAGCCCGCTGCCGTGCACGGCCCGGGCGACCAGAGCGCCCAGCAAGCCGAGACCAATCACCGCCATGGCCAGTGCCCATAGACCGCTGGCATCCAGCACCGCGGCCACAAGCAAGGGCGCGCCGGAACCCACGAACGCACAAACGCCGGCGATCGAGGCCACCAGCCCCGCTTCGCGGGCCACGGCCCGACCCTGGCGCGACGTCGCCATACGCCCCGGTGCCAGCACGTTGAGTTGCATATCGGCGTGTTCGAGCTCCTGGCGAAGCTGGGTGTACTCGGCAACGAACAGCATGAAGATGCTGGCTACGGCGGTCGCGACCGCGATGCGCACCGACAGCGATAGCGTCATCGGTTCGGTATGGCCATGCAGGCGATTGGCGGCCAGCATCAAAGCATTCAGGATGCCGTCGGATAGACCGAGTGCGACGGGCAACAGCAAACGACGGTGCCGTTGCTTCATCTTGATCGCGGAACACGTTCAACGATCCGATCGCCCGCCACCAATTCATCGGTGCTGTGCACGACGGCCCCGGTACCATTGATCGCATCGACCAGTGCGACGTAATCGATACGCTCCCCGATGACCGTGACCTCCATGCCGACGGTTTCGACATCGATCTCGGTCACGGTGATATTGACGGCTTCGACACCGGGCGCGGCCTCGATGGCCGCGGCGATTTCCGTCATATCGGGGCGGCTGCGTGCCTTATCGACATCGAGCATCACGCGACGCAGATTCATGGGTTTCGTTTCCCTTGTCGTTCAGTGGCCGTCTCGTGCAATCGGGCGCCGTCGGAGCGCCGCAAACCGGCGGCCGGCCTGCCGGCCGCCGGGCCACTTCGATCACGGATATCGCCCATCGCCCGGGGTGGCATCGAGCACGGTCACGGTCCATCCGCCCGTATCACGCTGCAGACAATTCCAGCAGCCGGTGGACTGCGGGATATCTTCAGGGTTGGACGCCAGATCTGGCGCGAGCGTCGCAAGCAACGCGCGATTGCTTGCGTCGTGACCGACGATGGCGATCGTCGCACCAACGGACTCGGCCACGAGGTCATCGAAGGCCTGTGTCACCCGCGCACTCAGCGCCTCCCAGCTTTCCACGCCCGGCGCGGACTCGATCGATCCATAGCGATCAATGACTTCGGAGCGCTCGACCCCGGTCCATTCGCCATAATCCCGGTCGTTGAGCCCCTCGACGGGTTCCACACGCAGGCCGACGGCACGGGCCACCGGCTCGGCCGTATGGACCGCCCGCTTTAACGGGCTCGCCAGAACGCGGGAAAGGTTGACCTCGGCAAACAGCGCGCCCAAAGCCTCGGCCTGGGCGCGCCCGGCATCATCCAGTTCGAGATCGCTACGCCCGCGCAGACGATCGGATACGTTGTGCGCGGTGCGGCCGTGGCGCATGAGATAGACCGTTGCGACCCCATTGATTTCAGCATCTGCGTTCATCGCCGGCCGCCTCGCCGACGTACGCGTCGTGCCGCTGTGGAACGAACCGGGATGGGTTGCAGCGCCGCTTGTTCGGGCTGCTCGGGAACCAGCCAGCGCGTCGCTCGATCACGCCACTGTGACAGACGGTTTCCCAGGTTTCTGATACGTAATGCCATGACTCCTATCTCCATTAAAGGAACGGATCAGGAGTCATCAGCCCCGGCCGAGCGGAGCGGTTCCAGGCGAACTCCATCGCCTTCGCGTCGCGGATCACACGCCCACTACGCGACCAACGGATCGCGCGGCCGGCCATCACCGGCACGCGCTCTATAGCTCAGTGGCCGAACTCCCAGTACTCGATGGTTCGGCGTATGCAGAACACGTGTAGCTTCTCCTCTTCCACGGCACGCATGAGTTCATCGGCCTTGTCGCCGTCGAGCACGAACATCAGCTCCTCCGGCTCATCGGCCAGCTCGAAGAAGTGTGCGGAATGGGTATGCCCGCTGGCGCCCGTACCCTCGGCATCCACGCGGCGCGTATGGCGTTTGATGTCATGCGATTTGGCGATGCCGGCGACCGCGTCGAGCACCGGCTTACCGTGATGACGGCGTGATCGCGGCGCCATGAAGATGACTTCGAATCCTTTCATCGCCCACCTCCCAGAAGTTGGCGCAGAAGCACAAACGAGGCCATACCAAGCCCCACCATGCACAGCGAGCCGAAGACGTGAACAACGATGCCGGCAAAGCCCCAGATAAAGCGACCGGCCTGTAGCTCGCTGAATATTTCAGCCGAAAACGTCGAGAAAGTAGTGAGCGCACCGAGAAAACCGGTGACCACGAACAAGCGCCAGAACGACGATAGCTCTGGGATGGCCGTGAAGGTCGCGATCGCCAAACCGATCAGAAAGGCACCGAGCAGATTCGCCGCCAATGTACCGGGCGGCAGATCCGGCAGATAAGCGTTGAGGGCGATGCCCAGCAACCAGCGTATATTCGCGCCAATGGCTGCACCGGCAGCGATCGCGAGAATCGAATAAATGATCGGCATTGTCTTGTCCTGCTCGTATTCCGCGCCATCCTCAGACTCGATGGTCTGGCCTTGAGAGTGATGTCTTTCGGGTTCGTATTCCGAGTGATCGAGATCGTAGGATTCCGACGGGCTCATCGAGCGATCACTCCGCAGCGCTCAGGGACGACCGGCATCGCGGGGAATGAATGGCCGGCAGCCCATCGGGCGCCCGGTCCCGAGTCGCTTGAACGCAAGCGGTTCAGCGACGGCGATAGCCGGGTCAGCGCAATATCGGGATAGGCCCTCGCCAGTCGATCGAACAGCCGCGGAGCCGGATCGATCCTGGCCGAGAACAGGCGTAGCACAAAAGCGAGGGGCGCCAATACGCGAGCGCCTAGCAGGGACGACAACACTCCTACCTCCAACACGTGGATTGAATAGGAGTCATCAGCCTCGGATATGAGGCAATTCAAGGCGAACTCCATCGCCTTTAGTTGTACGACTGAAATATGTCGCCGGAGGCAGAGGATGTCAAGAAACCCCGCAATGCAGGGTGGCCACCCGTATCAATGACGAATGAATATAGCGGGGCACGAAGTTGGATCAGGCCGAGCCCGGCGCCGGCCGTCACCCATGGGTGGCGGCTACCCACCGCATCGCATGTCGATTCCGGGCGATCAGCTCGGCCGCCGGCGATACGCGACGATCGAGTCGGCGATGTCGTCGGCCAGTTGTTGGACGGCGGAACTCGCGACTGCACGCTGGGCATAGGAACGCAAGCCCATGACCTCGGCCTGCAGGCGTCGCCCGAGCCGCGTCGGATCCTGCTCCGGCCCCAGTTCGCCGCGCATCTGTGCGGTGCGAAACGCTTCGACAAACTGCTGTTCCATGGCCGCCAGCCAGTGATCGGCCTTGTTTCCGGCGAGCGACGCCCGGTCGCCGAGTTCGAGCAGACTCTTGACCAGTAGACAGGCCCGGCTGGGTACCGTGGGCTCGCGTAACGCCCCGAGCGCACGTACGTAGGCGGCGAGCCCGTCGATCGGCGAGGCGTAGCACGCCCGCTGTTTTTCCAGATCCTCGATTCCGAGGGCCGCATAGCGGTCCAGCGCCGCTTCGAACAGCGCCTGCTTGCTTCCAAACGCCGCGTAAATACTGCCGGGCCGCATATCGAGGGCGTGCTCCAGATCCTTGAGCGACGTGGCGTGAAAGCCCTGTTGCCAGAACAGGTTTACCGCCTTGTCGAGACTCTGCTCGCGGTCATACAGCCGTTGTCTTGGCATGGCGTCATTCCGGGCTCGTTCACGGAGCCTACGTGGCAAGAAATCTGGCGCAAATCTTAACTTGAGTGATCACTCAATTACGAGTATGGTTTCAACCACTGGCCGGCCTCGACAGGAAAAGCGCGAGGCCGGGAACGCATCAACCCGAAAAGGATCGGCCATGAGCGACTTCACACTGCACGACAAGACCACCGCCCCCGAGGCCAGCCAACCCCTGCTCCAGAACTCGCTGGATGGATTCGGGATGATTCCGAATCTGCATGCGGTGATGGCCGAAGCGCCCGGTCTGCTGGCGGGATATCAGCAGCTGCATCAGCTATTCACCGAGACCAGCTTCGATGCCGACGAACAGACCGTGGTCTGGCAGAGCATCAACGTGGAACACGCGTGTCACTACTGTGTGCCGGCGCACACGGGCATTGCCAAGCAGATGAAGGTGGACGACGACATCACCGAGGCGCTACGCAACGAAACCGCCCTGCCCACGGCCAAACTGGAAGCGCTGCGCGACTTCACGCTCAGCGTGGTGCGTGAGCGCGGTCGCGTCGGCGAGGATGTGGTGCAACGTTTCCTCGATGCCGGCTATACCAAGCGCCAGGTTCTGGAGGTGGTGCTCGGTGTCGCGCAGAAGACCATGAGCAACTACGTAAACCACCTGGCCGAAACGCCGGTGGACAAGCCGTTTCAGAAGTTCGAATGGCACAAGGCCGGATAAAGCGAACGGCCCCCGCCCGGGTCGCGACGCGTCCGGGGCCATCGGTCCCCGCGCCGGGCGGCGTTAGCGGGCCCGGCCGGGGCGACACGGTGCCCCGCCGTGGCCCGGATTCGCTACCGGCCCCCGACCATCATCGCTGCCGGCCGGGCCGCCACGCTGCGGCGGCTTTCCAACACCGTCCCGCACAGGAAACCGGCGGTGCATATCGCCAGGCCCCAGACGTTGATGCCGAGATCCTCGGCATAGGTGCCCGTGCCGATATCGACAAACGACGGGAACACCGTGATGCCGCTGAAGACATCCACGGCCTTGAGCACGCCGATCGCCAGGCCGGGCCAGATCGCGAAGTAGAAACTCCAGGGCCCGACCCGCGGCAGCCAGGCCAGCAGAAAGATCGGCGCCAGGCCCATGATGGCCGTGCCGCTGATCGTGGTCGCCGCAATCACGGCCGGCCCGACGCCTTTGATGTAGAGGCTCAGGAGCGGCAGATTGCCGAGGGTCGCGATGAGGGCCATGGCCCAGCGACCGCGGCGCACCTGGGCCTCGGTGCATTCGCCCGTACGGTGCGGCCAGTCGCGAGAGACGAACTTCGCGCTCGAGCTGAACGTCGAATCCAGGGTCGACCCGGCACTGGTCAGCATCACGGCGTTGAACAACAAAGCCATCCAGAGGCCGATCGCGGCCGGCACGGCCACGGCGACCGGCGCATTACCCGGCACGCCGGCTGCCAGCGCATAGACCCCGGCCAGGCTGAACAAGGCGATCAGCAGGCCGCCCAGGATCGCGGCAATGACAAAGGCGCGCATCATGCTGGCCGGCCGGCTGAGAAAAGCACGATCCGTGAGCACCGGATCATGAAAACCGTAGCTCAGGCACTGCACCAGCGCGAGCGCCAGAAAAGTCAGGCCGCCGGCCTGCATGGTCGGCGTGACACCGCCGTTGCTCACGGTCGGGAAACCGTGTTCGGCAAACCCGGGGATGAGCACGGCCAGTGTCGCGACCAACAATACCGCGAGCAGAAACGTCTGCATGGCATCGGTGAGAATGCTCGATCGCAAGCCGCCGCGCAGGCTGTAGTAGGCGGTGAACGCAGTCATCACGATCGCCGCCGTCCAGTACGACGGGCTGCCCTCGGGGCCGAAGAACTGCGACGTCACCTTGGTGTTCGACCACACCTCGTTGAACAGGCGAATGGCGATCACGATCATGAAGATCCTGGCGGCGGTCGCCCCATATCGGGAGCGCAGAAACTGCGGCAGCGAGGTATACCCGCCGCGGGTGCGCATGAAATAGACCGCGGCGCCGACGACGATGAAGCTCAACCAGTACGAACCGTAAGCGATGCCGCCGATCACGCCGTAGCTGGCCGACAGGCCCATGGCGTTGTATACGCTTTTGGCCATGACCCAGCTCATCGCCGCGCTTACGCCAAGAAACCAGGCGCCGGGTGGCACACCGCGCGCCGATCCCCCACCGAAAAATTGTGCCGCGCTGGTCGCGCGTGGTGTCATGCTCCAGATCAGTACCGCATAAGCGGCCAATACCAGCCAGGGGCCCACAAGGTCGTGCTCACATCGATTATCCGGAAAGGTCTGCGTCGTGCTTCGCGCAAGCAATGAGTCGTCAACGGCCGAACGAATCTTACGCACGGCGGTTGCAACAGCCGCGGGCGAACCCCATTCCGCCGGTATCCGTTGATGAGTGACGCCATGCGCCCGAGCAGCGATTCCACGCCGTCCGCCGCAGAGTACTGGCTGCAACGCCACGGCGATGCGCTCTATGCCTTCGCCCTGGCCCGTGTGTTCGACCGCGCGAGCGCCGAGGATCTGGTGCAGGACACCCTGCTCGCGGCACTACGCCAGCAAGACAGCTTTCGGGCCGATTCCAGCGAGCGCACCTGGCTGATCGGCATCCTCAAGCACAAGTGCATCGACGAGATACGCCGGCGCGCGCGCTCGGCTCGTGCCCGGGAGCCCCGTGCCGACGACGTGGAAGCACAGCTGTTCCGGCCCGACGGTCGCTGGCGCGAGCCGCCGGCCACCTGGGCGGACGAACCGCTGCAACAGCTCCAGCGCGAGGCCTTCATCACCGCGCTGGGGCGTTGTCTGGACGGGGTGCCCGAGGCGCAGCGCGACTCCTTCGTCATGCGCGAACTGCACGGCCTCGATGCCGACGCGGCCAGCGCGCAGATGGGGGTGACACCGAACAATCTTTATGTATTGTTGCACCGGGCCCGGCTGCGGTTGCGGCGGTGCCTGGAAAAGAGTGGTTTCATGGCGGAGCGTGTTCGATGATGGGGCTTCCAACATGCCGCGAAGTGGCGGCTGAGCTGTCGCGGGAACTGGACGCACCGGACGCCGAAACAAGGCAGCGCCAGATCAAACTGCATCTGCTGATGTGCCGAAACTGCCGCCGCTATGCGCGTCAGCTGAACTGGATGCAGCAGGCGTTCCGGCTGCTCCGGTCCGCCGACACCGCCACCCCCGGACTGCCGGCAGCCGCGCGCTCGCGCATCCGCCAGCGGCTGCGCGACGAAACCCCGCGCCCGCCCGTGTAAGTTTCGTCGTCGCCGGACGACTCATCCGGGAAAGGCGATCAAACGGCCGCGTGACCACGGGTCGCGCCCCCTCACAAGCAGAGGTTGAAACCGGCGCCGGCACGAAGCCAATCCCGGGCCACAGGGGCCGGCCGCTGTTCGCGCGGCTCTCAAGCAAAATGGAGTGAACTAAAATGGCCGAGCGATCCAGGACCGGGGCCCCGACCGCCGCCAGCGCCGGTGACGACGTCGGTCGCCGCCTGGATGGGCTGCGCTGGCGTCCCGTGCATACCCGTATCACCGTGGCACTCGGCATCGGCTGGATGCTCGATGCGTTCGAGGTCAACATCGTCGGCAACATCCTGGGCATACTCAAGAATCTCTGGCATGTCACGGCGACCCAGACATCGCTGCTGGTCTCGGTATGGTTGATCGGCATCATGATCGGCGCCGCGCTGTTCGGCTATTTCGCCGACCGCTATGGCCGCCGAAAGCTGTTTGTCGGCACGTTGCTGCTGTACTCCGTATTCACCGTCATCTCGGCGCTCTCGCCCGGCTACTACTGGTTTCTGGCCTTCCGCTTTCTCACCGCGCTGGGCGTTGGCGCCGAATACTCCGCGGTCAATGCCGCCATCGGCGAACTGATCCCGGCCCGCTACCGCGGCAGAGCCAGCGCGATCGTGATGAATTTCTGGCCGCTGGGCGCCATCCTGGCCAGCTTCATTACCCTTTATTTCATCAGCCTGATGCCCGCCGCGGTCGGCTGGCGGGTGGCCTTCGCCCTGGGCGCGGTGATTGCGCTGTTCACCCTCTGGGCGAGGCGGGTCCTGCCGGAATCGCCGCGCTGGCTGGCCGGCAAGGGCCGCTGGCGGGAAGCGCAAGCGATCTCCGAGCGGCTGGCCGCCGACACCCGAACCTTTGCGGCGGCCCTGCCATCGCGGCCATCGCCGGGCCCGCGCCCGGAGCGATTTCGGCAACAGGTCGCGGTTCTGGCCCGTCGCTATCCGGCACGGCTGGCGCTGGGCAGCGCGCTCGATTTCTTCGAAGCCTTCGGCTACTACGGCCTGTTCGCCATGCTGCCGCTGGTGGTGCTGCCAGAACTGCAACTGCCCGACGCCGATACCCCCTGGTTTTTCATCATCGGCAACGTCGGCGCCGCGGCGGGCGGCTTGCTGGCCGCGTTCGGGCTCGACGGCCTCGGACGCAAGCGCACCGTCACCGGCTTTTATCTGCTGGCCGCACTGGCCATGTTCGGCATGGGGTTGGCCACGGTGGCGGGGACGGCGGCGGGTGTGCTCGCCGCATTCACCCTCGCCAATCTCTGCGCCACCGGCAGCTGGGTCGCCGCCTACCCCACCTTCGCCGAGCTGTTTCCCACCGGCATGCGGGCATCCGGCATCGGTTTTTCCGTGGCCGTCGGGCGCATCGGCGCGGCCATTGCGCCACCGCTGCTGGTGACAGTGGCCACGCAGATATCGGCCAAAGCGGCATTCGGACTCATGACCGCCTCCTATGCGTTGGGCGGACTGTCCATGCTGCTGTGGTCGATCCGGGGCCCCGAAGCACGTGCCCGGCCGCTGGAATCACTACTCATCCAGGACCAGAACGGCTGATCGTGTCGGCGTTCCCAACCACCACCGCTGCGCCGGCCCCGTTCATGCGTGTAAGTTTCCCGGTTGCCGGACGACCCATGTGCAAAGGCCGTTTTACCGCCCGCCGCCGGCGGGATGTCGCGGCCACCGCAGCGAGGAGGATGAAACCGAGCCATGCATGAGAGCAAACCCCGGCTGACCGCGACCGACTTCCCGGCTATCCGGCGCCGACCGTTGCAGACGCTGCAGATGAATCTCGGCTATTTGTGCAATATCGCCTGCACCCACTGCCATGTGGCGGCCGGCCCGAAGCGAACCGAGTTGATGGACCGCGACACCATCGAGGTCGCGATCGCGTTTCTGCGCGCCCACCGCATCCGGACGCTGGACGTAACCGGCGGCTCGCCGGAAATGAACCCGCACTTTCGCGACCTGGTGCGCAGCGCGCGGGCCATGGGCGTGCATGTCATGGATCGCTGCAACCCGACTATTCTCAACGAACCCGGCTATGAATGGGTTGCCGATTTTCTGGCTGCACAGCAGGTCGAGGTGATCGCCTCCCTGCCCTGCTATACCGAGGAAACGGTCGACCGTCAGCGCGGCAAATCCGTGTTCCAGCGCAGCATCACCGCCCTCAAGACGCTCAACGGACTCGGCTACGGCCAGCCCGGCAGCGGCCTGACGCTCAACCTGGTCTACAACCCCGCCGGCCCGCAGCTGCCGCCGCCGCAGCAGGCGCTGGAGGCAGACTACCGGCAGCACCTGCGTGACGAACACGGCATTGAGTTCAACCGCCTGTTCACGCTCGCCAACATGCCGATCAAGCGCTTCGGCAGCATTCTGTTGTCGAAACATCAGTTCGGCGACTACATGACGCTACTCAAGAATGCCTATCGCCCGGACAATCTGGCCGACGTCATGTGCCGGGATCTTGTCAGCGTGGACTGGCGCGGCCATGTCTACGACTGCGACTTCAACCAGATGCTGGAGATGCCGCTGGGCGCCGCGGCCGAAGGCGCCACCCACCTGCGCGACCTGCTCGATACCGATCTGGCCAACACGCCGATCCGGGTCGCCGATCACTGCTACGGCTGCACCGCCGGCCAGGGCAGCAGTTGCGGCGGCGCGCTGAGCGGTGCGGCCTGACCCGGCTAGCGCGCCCGGATCGCCCGCGCCCCTGGCGGCGATGTCGTCGCACGCGCTGTTTGCAACAACTGCGGACGTCGCCACGTCATCCGAACGTCATCACTTCTGGAGCCAAGCCATGAAACCCGCAGTCAAACTGGAATCCACCCTCACGTGTCCGGAATGCGGTCATCGCGAGACCGAAACCATGCCCACCGACAGCTGCCAGTTCTTTTACCAGTGCCCCGCCTGCGGTCGCGTGCTCAAGCCGAAGCCGGGCGACTGCTGTGTTTTCTGCTCGTTCGGCGCCGTCCCCTGCCCGTCCCGGCAATAACCGCCGACCACATCATCGCGGGGAATCCTCATGCACGTCTGGTTTCAGAAAGCCCTCGACCTGGTCCATCCCGCCCGCAGCGTGACGCAGGTTCGGCGATCCGCCGAAGAACAGCATGCGGCGGATCAGGCGGCCGGGCAGCTGACGCTGTATCACTTCCGCTCCTGCCCCTATTGCCAGCGGGTGCGACGAGCCGTGCACCGTCTCAATATTCCCGTCACCCTGCGGGATATCCACACCGACCCGGCCGCCCACCGGGCGCTGCTCGCCGGTGGCGGCCGACCGACCGTGCCCTGTCTTCATATCGACGATCCGGCCGGAGGCGACTGGCTCTATGAGTCCGCCGACATCATCGACGATCTGAATCGACGCTTCGCCCCGGCGCGGGGCAGGCGATGACCGCGGGCGGGCCGGCTCGGCCACAGGCCGGTTTGTCGACCGGCGCATGGCGAGGCAACAGGCCCGTCACCCATGCCTGGCATCGGACCGCTAAACATCTTCGGACGGTTCTCGGCGTGCTTGGATCGGTGCTGGCAGTGCTTCCCGCAACGCCGGCCGCTGCGGCGCCCACCGTCATGATCGGGCGCTTCGCCCCCGGAAGCCTGGCGGCCTGGGAACATAAATCCTTCAAGGGTGAGACGCATTATCGCCTCGTCGGACACGGCGACGCGCGAGCGCTCGAGGCGACCTGCGACGCCAGCGCTTCGGCGATCGCACTGCGCCGCAAGGTGGATCTGCGACGAACGCCGATACTGCGCTGGGAATGGCGCGTGGACCACATCTACCCAGGGCTGGACGGGACCACGCGCGCCGGCGACGACTATGCGGCCCGGGTTTACGTGATCCACGACGGCGGGGTCATGCTCTGGCGCACGCGCGCGGTCAACTATGTCTGGGCCAACAGCGAGCCGCGCGGCGCACACTGGCCGAACGCTTTCACCGACAAGGCGATGATGGTGGCCGTTCAGTCCGGGCCGCCGGCCGATCCGGGCGCCTGGGTGGCCGAATCGCGCAATGTCCGCGCCGATTTCAAGCGCTTCTACGGTCTTGAGCTGAACCAGATCGACGGCGTGGCGCTGATGACCGACTGCGACAACAGCGGCCGTTCGGGGCGGGCCGAGTATCGCAACATTCGTTTCACGGCCCATTAGCCCCACACCGCGAAGGCGCCCGCCATGAACAAATCGAGAATCGCGCTGCTCGTACTGGTTTGCGCGGCCGTTGCCGCCTTCTTCGTGTTCGATCTCGGCCAGTATCTCGATCTGGGCTATTTCAAGGCGCAGCAGGGCCGCCTTCAGTCGGTCGTGGCTGCACGCCCGATGCTCGCGGGCGCCGTGTTCTTTTTGATCTATGTGGCGGTCACCGCGCTGTCGCTGCCGGGTGCGGCGGTCATGACGCTGATCGCAGGCGCCTTGTTCGGCATGCTCTGGGGCACGCTGCTGGTGTCCTTCGCCTCCTCGATCGGCGCCACCCTGGCGTTTCTCACCGCCCGGTTCATCCTGCGCGACTGGGTGCAGAAGAAATACGGCCAACGCCTCGATGCGATCAACCGCGGCATCGCCAGGGACGGGGCGTTCTACCTGTTCACACTGCGCCTTGTGCCGGTGTTTCCGTTCTTCGTGATCAACCTGGTCATGGGGCTGACGCCGATACGGCTGGCGACCTTCTATATCGTCAGCCAGCTCGGCATGCTCGCCGGCACGCTGGTCTTCGTCTATGCCGGCACGCGGATCGCCGCGATCAACACCCTGTCGGACGTGCTGTCGCCCGGGCTGCTGGTCGCCTTCGTGCTGCTCGGCGTATTCCCGCTCGTCGCGCGCCGCATCATCGACCGGGTACAGGCCCGCAAGGCCCTGCGCGGCCACCCGAAACCGCGCCGTTTCGATCGCAACCTGGTCGTCATCGGCGCCGGTTCGGCCGGGCTGGTCACCGCCTATATCGCCGCCGCCGTGCGGGCGAAGGTCACCCTGATCGAAAAGCACCGCATGGGCGGCGATTGCCTGAACTACGGCTGCGTGCCCTCGAAGGCCATGATCCGCTCGGCGCGCGTCGCCGCCCTGATGCGGCGCGGCACCGAGTTCGGCGTCCACGCCGACAACGTACGCGTCGATTTCGCCGAGGTCATGGCCCGCATCCAGCGCGTGATCGCCGAAATCGCCCCGCACGACTCCGTCGAGCGCTATCGCGGCCTCGGCGTGGACACGATCGAGGGCGAGGCCCGTATCACCTCGCCTTACACGGTCGAGGTCGACGGGCGCGAGCTGACCACGCGCAGTATCGTGATCGCCACCGGCGCCCGCCCGATGGTGCCGCCCATTCCGGGTCTGGATACCATCGACTATCTCACTTCGGACACGGTCTGGGGCCTGCGCGAGCTGCCCGAGCGCCTGCTCGTGCTCGGCGGCGGCAATATCGGCTGCGAGCTCAGCCAGGCCTTCGCCCGCTTCGGCAGCCAGGTGACCCAGGTCGAGATGACGCCTCGCTTGCTGGCGCGCGAAGACCCGGACGTCTCAGCCCACCTGGCCGAGCGCTTCGCCGCCGAGGGCATCAACGTGCGTACCGAGCACAAGGCCAAAGCCGTCGAGCGCCGCGACGGCGAGAACGTGCTGATCTGCGAGCATCAGGGCGAGGACGTCGCATTCGCCTTCGACCGCATTCTGGTCGCGGTGGGCCGCACGCCGAACACGGCCGGCTTCGGCTTGGAGGAACTGGGGATCGAAATCGCACCGACCCGCACGCTCGCGGTGAACGAATTCCTGCAGACCCGCTACCCCAATATCCTCGCCTGCGGCGATGTCGCCGGCCCGTACCAGTTCACCCATGCCGCGGCCCATCAGGCCTGGTATGCCTCGGTCAATGCGCTTTTCCTCGGCATCCGCCGGTTCAAGGCCGACTATTCGGTCATCCCCTGGGTGACCTTCACCGATCCCGAGATCGCCCATGTCGGGCGCAACGAAACCCAGGCCGAAGAGGACGGTATCGCCTTCGAAGTCACCCGCTACGACCTCGGCGAACTTGATCGCGCGATCACCGAAGGCCAAGCGCGGGGCTTCGTCAAGGTGCTGACGGTCCCCGGCAAGGACAAAATCCTGGGCGCGACCATCGTCGGCGAGAACGCCGGCGAGCTGATCGGCGAATTCGTCACCGCCATGCGGCACGGCCTGGGCCTGAACAAGATTCTCGGCACCATCCACGCCTACCCCACCCTGATCGAGGCCAACAAGTACGCCGCCGGCGAATGGAAACGGGCCCATGCGCCCGCGCGCATCCTGGCCTGGCTGGAACGCTTTCATGCCTGGCGCCGCGGCGGGGTCGATAGCGAACGCGCCGCCGATGCCGAGCGATGAGCGAGCGCCCGAGCCTGTCCATCATCGTGCCGGCTCTCGACGAGGCGGCCGGCATCGCGGCCGCCCTGCAATCGCTTGCCGGGCTGCGCCGGCGGGGCGCCGAAGTGATCGTGGTCGACGGCGGCAGCGCCGACGACACGCTCGCGCAGGCCGCCCCGCTGGCCGACCGGACCCTGAGGTCCGCCCGTGGCCGCGCCGTGCAAATGAATGCCGGTGCCCGGGCCGCCGGCGCGGATGTGCTGTTGTTCCTGCATGCCGATACCCGGCTGTCCGACGACGCCGACACCCGCATTCATGACGCCCTGGCCGACGGCCGCCATGTCTGGGGGCGATTCGACGTGCGCATCGAGGGCCGCGCCGCCCTGCTGCCGGTCATCGCCTGGGCGATGAATCGGCGCTCGCGGCTGACCGGCATCGCCACCGGCGACCAGGCGATTTTCGTCACGCGACGCGCCTACGATCGCGTCGGCGGCTTTACGCCGCAGGTGTTGATGGAAGACATCGCGCTCTCCCGCCGCCTCAAGACCCTCTCGCGCCCGGCCTGCCTGCACCAGCGCGTGACGACCGCCGGCCGCCGCTGGGACGAAAACGGCGCACTACGCACCATCATTCTCATGTGGACGCTGCGACTGGCCTACGTCTGCGGCGTATCGCCCGCCCGACTCGCCCGTTGGTATGGCCAAGGGTATGACAAGACCCGCTGAATATCGCCGTATTGGACCCCGATGAAACCCGCCCCCGATCTACACATCGCCGTCTTCGCCAAGCCGCTCATACCGGGCCAGGTGAAAACCCGGCTGATCCCGAGCGTGGGCGCCGAAACAGCCGCGGAACTCCAGCGCGCCATGCTCTGGAATACGCTGACCGTGGCCCGGGATGTCGCCGGCGAGCAGGTTTCCCTGTGGGTGGCGGGCGACCCGGGGCACCCGACACTGCGCCCGTTTCGCGATGCCTTCGTGCCGTCGATGCACGCCCAGCGCGGCGACGATCTGGGGGCAAGAATGCGCTCGACCCTGGCCACGTTGTTGACGGCACACGACCGCGTATTGCTGGTCGGTTGCGATTGTCCGGTTCTGTCCGCGGATGACCTGCGCGGCGCCGCCACGGCGCTCGACGAGGACCGGACGGACACGGTCTTCATCCCGGTCGAAGACGGCGGCTACGTGTTGGTCGGCCTCAAAGCCCGGCCCGAGCGCCAGCAAGCCGTCCTCGATGCCGTCTTTGGCGACATCCCCTGGAGTACCGACCAGGTGATGACACAAACCCGCGCCCGGCTCGCGGCAGCCGGGCTGGGCTGGGCGGAGCAACCCGCGCTGTGGGATATGGACCGGCCCGAGGATCTTCGGCGCGCCCAAGCAATGGACGTGTTGGATCGGCGGATATGGGATCACGAATGAAGATCGCGCGCCATGCTGCGAGCGGCATCGTTTCCAACCTGCGGCCTGTGCCGGCCCGATCTATATGTCATAGCGATAGCGTCGGATCGACACGACTGCCGCGCGTTACCACGACATCCGGGCTGTGTTATTCACCCGGCACAAAAATAGATGATTTTTCGGCTTAATAGCGCCAGTATGCGACCGCATGCTCGCTGCGGCCATTGACCGCAAAGCCTTTGAAAATAAAAGACGGACAGGCGCCCGCTTTTATTTTTGAAGGCGTTAAAAACAGCTGGTGAAGTCAGCTGTTTTGATGCCGGATTAATATCGGCAAAACGGCACGACCGCGAAACTTTTCTCAACCATGAATACCTTGAGCGCGCGCGACAGGCCCATTCGCCCGGCATCCAGATACCGGGGCTCGGGCGTGACCGCCCGAACCACATGCCATGCCATGCGTTCAGCCCGCATAGGCATCATAAGCGACCGGCTGTTTGCGCATATCGCGCATCTGCCAACCGATCACCCAATCGCCGGCCTGAAAATTGATGCTGTATCTGCCCTGGGGCAGAAAGGCGATCGTCGGCAACGCGTTATCCTGGCCAAAATGGCGGTGCCGGTACGTCGGTCGCATAGAGATCACCGCAATCACTCGCCATATCAGCGCTCGACCTGACCTGCCGACGACCTGCTCATGAGATCCATCAGATAGGTCAACAAAGTGGCGCGCATCACATGGGAGCGGCTGACCGTGATACCCAGCACGGTGCCGAAGGTGATATGGGCAATATAGACGGTCAGCGGAAAAGCAATCGGCGCGTATTGCTGTCCGAAAAGTCCGGCCCCGATCCCCGACATCACGGGGCTGAGCATGAAAATCGTGCCAATGCCCAGCGCATAGAGCGTGCCGATCCACCATGCTCGACGTCCAAGGATGAGAATATAGATCATGGCGAAGCTGGCGCCATTCCAGAAATGGTCGCCCCAGCCCGCCAGATTCGACAGCGCATCGGGCCCGGACATGAACTGATCGAGCAGCTTGACCCCCATCAGCTCGGGCATCGAGCCCGGCATGGCATCAAACAGTCGAAAGCCGATGAGCCGCACGATTTCGAGACCGACCGTGGCCAGCACACCCGCAACCAGCGCCGTGGGCACGCCACGGGCCAGGCGCGCCCATCCGCGGGTGATTGCCAACACCCAGACAAGGAAGACCGCGATAACCGCGGGCAGCAGCGCGTGCAGGCCGAGCCAGTTCATACTCGAGTAACCGGCGGCAGTTGCCACGAACATCAAAGGCGACACCGAGGCGGCCGCGAGCACGATCGCGATGCCGACCAGCTCCCCGACGCTCGACGGTTCCGAGGTGTGAGTCATGTTTTGCTCCTGCCCGATGAGGGCTTGGCCAATGCGTGTCTCATGGATCGTGTGCGGGGTGGCGAGACCGCGGTCCAGCGCAGTCCCGCCACCCTCAACCGACACCCTATTGCGTGGCGCCCTTGAGAATCATGTGGAACTTCTTGTCCATCATCTGTCCGGGTTTACGAAACTGGCTGTCGACAGCCGTCAGCAGATCCGAGGGCTGGAAGTAACCGACGTAGGTCTGGCCGCCGTTTTCCCAGACGTACATCCGCAGCGGCAATACCGCGCCGGCGGCAGGCGACATCTTGAACAGTTTCTTGCCGACCTTCGGGTTGCCCACCAGAAAACTCTCCGCGCCTTTCAGATGCAGGCCGGTCATCTTCAATACGTTCGCCTGATTGATATGGCCCATAACCATCATGCCGTTGCCGGAGATGGCGTGCTTGAGCTGGGACACGGTCGAGTTGAAGGAATGGGACGACTGCGCCTGGACGAAATTCGTCGCCGCAAAGCTCGATGCACTGAATAGAAAGCCCGCAACGAGCAAAAGCGCGAATACCCGTTTCAAAGCGATGACGTGATTTGACATAACAACCTCTGTGATATTTAGAAAAGCCATGACGCGCGCAGCGCGCGAGCGACTCAGCCGCCGCTCTACTTGATAAGTCGCCAATCGCCACTGAATCTTACGGCCCGATTTCTGTAATCGGATCGTCGACCGCGGTCATGGCCGGCCTGCCGGGCCCATGTTGCTCAGCCTTCCGGTGCCAACCACTCCTGAAACGGTCTCCGGAATTTGGACAGGCGCATAAGGGAGAGTCAGCCCGACAAGAGGCGCCGATGATATGGGTAAACGCAGGAACTATTCGCCGAAATCCAGGGGGCGTGCGGCACGCGCCGCGATCGAGGACAACGCGACGATTGCGGCGTTGGCGCAGCCGTTCGCGGTGCATTGGAACCGGATTACGCAGTGAAAGCGCGAAGCGCTGGATCACCTGTCCACCGAGCGTCAGCTCAAGACAGCTGCGCCTTGCCGATGACGGCAAACGTGCATCATGGCGTCGAATATGGTAGCCATGACAGGGAAATCGGCCCCGGTATAAACCGCTTCGGCTGTTACGGGATCGCCAAAACTTAGTCTAGGAGAATCATGAGCATGCAACGTATCGCGCACGCATTGGCCGGATACCTTCTACTTCTGTGCGTCGTGGCAACGACAGCCACCGCACAAGTAAACAGCGCCGCAGCCACGAATAACGGCGACTCAAAGCTGCAGCCCGGTGAGCAGAACACCGTCAACATCGTCCAGAAATACAAAAGCAGTGTGGTGGCAATCCGGGTCACGGTGCATGGCAAACAAGTCAACCCGATGCAAAACCTGCCGCCGGAAATGCGTCGGTTCCTCAAGCAATTCGGGCAAGGCCAGATACCTTCGCACAAGGGAACAGAACGAGCCGCCGGCAGCGGCTTTGTCGTCGACCAGAAAGGCCAGATCCTGACCAACTATCACGTGGTGGCTGCCGCCCTGCATGGGATGTCGACCAAACTCGCCGACGGTGCTTCGGTCACCATCAAGTTCCCGGGCAAGAAAGCCGCGCCCGCCAAAGTTGTCGGTGTGGATCAGTCCCACGATCTGGCCTTGTTACAGCTGAAAAAGCCAGACCAGCTTCCGGCTGATGCCAAGCCCATCCCGCTTGCCGACTCGGACAACATAAAGGTCGGCGAGACGGCGATCGCGATCGGCAACCCCTTCCTGCTCCAGTCGACGGTGACTCAGGGCATCGTATCGGCAGTCAACCGTAAGCAGGCAGCGGCCGTAAGCGGCATACCCATTGAATATATTCAGACCGACGCCGCCATCAATCCGGGCAACTCCGGTGGACCTCTGCTCAATTCACAGGGTCAGGTCATCGGCATCAACGACGAAATTCTGGCACCTCACGGAACATTCATCGGCGTCGGTTTCGCGATCCCCAGTAATCTCGTCAAACAGAACCTTTCCGCGCTCAAAGCCGGCAAATTCATCAAGAAGGCGATGATGGGCGTGGCCATCATACCGCTGAACAAGTATCCGAAGGACGCGCGCCAGCAACTGAATCTGCCCGATCACGGCGCAATGGTGGCCAAAGTCAAGCCGGGCAGCCCGGCCGATAAGGCGGGACTGCAGGGTGCGCAATACACGATGAATGTAGCGGGGCATAAACTGCCTGTCGGTGGCGATATCATCATCAAGGCAAACGGTCATACGATTGAAAATGCACAGACGCTGCAGAAAATTGTGTTGAGCAAATCCGCGGGTGCCCATATCAAGCTCGTGATTCTGCACCACGGCAAGAAGAAGACAGTCACCGTCACGCTGGCGGTACTCAAATCGAATCCGCAGCAAAGCCAGTAAAAGAATGCCGTGATGAACCCGGATGAGCGACCTGATGTGAATTTTCATGGGGTCGCTCATTCGGGCTCGGGCCCCGTACGACTCGATTCAAATCGGTGAGGATCGCGGGTAATGCCAACGGCTATCGATACTTAATCGATACAAGCCCAGTCACGACGGGTGATGGATTCAATACGCCCGGCTGACCGAATAAGCACGCGCATTGTTTTGTCAGCAAATCCACGCAAATGGGCGTAAACAAGAACGAAGATTCAGGCACTACTGCTTCAGCTGCGCAAGTGCTGGCATCGTCAAGTGTTTGACTGAGCTTTGTAAATAGCCAAGCAGCCGCTTATCGACAAACGCGCCGAAGCGCCAGCGGGAACTTTAACGCGACGATAACACTGCCGGGTACACCACGCCCGCCGCCGAACGACGCCCCGCCCCCGGTTTGCAAACGGCCTGCGCCCGTCCTGACGCAGGCCGTCACGGGACGGCGTTTACCTCAGTACCCGCCTTTCTTGCCCACGCCGACATAGGTGAACTGCCAGGTGTGCGTGATCGGCGACCACCATTTGGGCACACCGGTATCGCGCGTGGTGTGCCGGAAAAATCCCTGGTATGGCGGTGGCAGGATCTTGAAATGCGCCGTGTACTTGCCCGGCCCATCGAGTTTAACGTTGGAACCGTAGTGCGGCCCATCGTTGGCCGTCATGGGGATCATCGTGCCCACGGTCGACCAATCGCTGCCTTTTTTCGTGAGCTCGTAACTGACGGTGAGATAGGGAATCCAGGCCCCGGGGTCGAAACCGTGCTTTTCATGCGCGCCCGCATGGATATCCGCTTCCAGATGCACATCGGCCTGGCTGCTGTTCAGACCGGGCACCACGGGCGCCATATCCACGGCTTGGAGATACACCGGATGAATGATCAGCCCGTCCGTGACCAGAGGCTTGCCGAGCGAATGCTCCGCGGCCAGCGCCGGCATCGATAGTGCAAAAAGCGCGCTCGCGGCAGCGAGTGAACCGAGGTGAAGTCGCATGTTTTTCCTTTTAGCTAGAGTCATTCGTTTTATTAATCCGGCATCAAAACAGCTGACTTCATCAGCTGTTTTCAACGCCTTCAA